>JAMPFS010000022.1 GCA_023664325.1 Clostridium sp. | reverse complement strand
CCGGGAAGGGCAGGATGCAAGTGGCATCTTCCAATATCCGGTTTGTTTCCGCATGGCGGTAGCCGTATTCAAACACACGGAAAATAATCGTCTCATCCTTTTCCATCTGCGCTTCGATATGGTAGCTGTTCTTACCATTTATTGTCAAAATTGTGTCGGCAAGAATCCGTTTCAGGTTATCATTGGTAAACTCTGTCCAGTTGTAGGTGATGGTGCTGTCTAGTGGATAATCCGTGTCAAACAGACCGTTGATTAAATTGACAACCGCTGTGGAAGACAGCGTTAAAATCTTCTTGACAGTTTTGTCGTAGATTTGTGTAATCTTTTGGGGATTGTCAGCCACTTGTGTCTTGGCTGTCATTCCCGCTTCATCTGTATATGCATTTTTGTTATCTTTTCTCATAAGCAATATTTCCTTTCTTTGTCCATAGTGAAATAGGCAATTGTAAAACTCTCAATTTCCAAAATGTAGTTGTGCAATATAGACAATATCATAAGTCAGGTGCTTTGGAGCCGCCAGTGCTTAGCGATGTTTTTTCGAACTTAGCACTGTTGCGAGTGACAAGCAGCGAAAGCGTGCCTGCGTTGATTTGTCTATATTGTACAACGGATGTTCGCAAAAGCAGAATTTCGCAATTGCATAGCATAATTAAAATAATTTGTTTCATAAATAAAATCTTTCTTTGTAAAAATATGGGATCAAAAATGATACAATTTACCATGAAAATTTAGACATGGTCTGCCTGCTGCCATAAGCAACGTATGACAAACAATCCTGCCGTTTGCCACAAAAATAGAAACGGTCTGCCTGCGACCGCCATACATGACAAATGCTCCTGCCGTCTGGCAGAACATAAATTGTAAAGAATATACACTAAAAATGATACAACCGAACATATAATAGCATAAAACATGAAGCTTATACAATACATTTTTTGTTTCTTTTCTCATTTTTAAGATAAGATATGTTTTAACCTGATAATTTTTCATCTAAAATCCTTGATAAAATCGCACGAATTGTATAAAATAAATCATTGTTCGGGATATTCCCAAATGATGCAGACATAGAAGAAGCATAAGGAGAACATTTATGGTACGCGCAGTGATAACAGAAGTGAATCAGGTACGCTGTCTGTTTTTATACGAAAATGATAAATTAGCAGAATGCCATCCCTTTGCCGGGGATGCCGCACTGCGGCTTGGCAGCATTTATATCGGCAGGGTGGAAAAGGTCGTAAAAAATATTCAGTCGGCATTTATCCGTCTGGACAAGGAACATGTGGGATATCTCCCGTTAAATGACAAGCCGGCTGTTATATTGAACCGCCAGCTCCCCAAAGGACTTCCATCTATTGCCGAGGGAGATTCTATCTTAGTACAGGTAGAACAGGAACCGCAGAAGATGAAGCAGGCAAAAGTCACCGGAAATATCAGCTTAAGCGGGGATTATACGGCGATTGATTTAATGGAGGGAAGCGTTGGTGTTTCCAAAAAAATTACGGATAAGGAACGAAACAATTATCTTCGAAGCCTTGCTGCCGATCATCCCCAATACGGCATTGTCTTTCGGACAGCCTGTGAGAAGGCGGAGGATGCGGTTATTTTAGCGGAATTGCAGGATTTGACAAAGCAGCTTGACGAAATCCTGAAACGGGCTTCCTATGAGAAAATGACCGGAATGCTCTATGAAGGAGACAACGAATACCTTGCCGTTTTAGAAGAATATGGAATGACGAGATTGGATGAAATAAAAACAGACCTGCCGGACGTGTATGCGGAAATAAGCCGGCGCTATGGCACGGAAAAAGCAGTCTTTTATGACGAAGAATATCCGTTAGTGAAGCTGTTTAGTTTAGAGACGGAGCTTTCCCATATTTTAAATAAAAAAGTCTGGTTAAAATCAGGCGGATTTCTTGTCATTGAACCGACGGAAGCAATGGTTGTGATTGATGTGAACTCCGGGAAATCCATTGGCAAGAAGAACAAGGATGCCCATATCCTGAAACTGAACTTAGAAGCGGCGCAGGAGATTACCAGACAACTCCGGCTAAGGAACCTGTCCGGTATTATCATGATTGATTTTATTAATATGCAGACAGAAGAAGACCGGCAGCAGGTAGTCCGGTGTCTGGAAAAAGAACTGAAAAAAGATAAGGTTCCGGGATATTTTGTGGAAATTACCAGGCTGGGTGTCTTTGAGCTGACAAGAAAGAAAATCCGGCGCCCTCTGCATGAAGTGATTACCTCCTTATAAATGGTATCCGGTTCTGATATGGATAAAATTTATGTACCGAATTGCCGATATAATAAATATAGGTGTTTAAACGGTAAATGGATTTACCAAAGCAGCAGCGGTTATCTGTATAGCGGTGTTAAGCAGATGATGATAACCGGCTGCCAAATCAGGGAGGATGATCATATGGGCATTGGATTTTATTCTAATAGTTATGATGTAAAAGAATATACAATCAAGAATCCGGACGGAAGCATTGCAGGCAGAATCCGCATTACGAAATCGGCTAAGAAAAAGCCCAAAAAGCTGAACTATAATTTCAAATATATTTCTAACAAGATTTTAATGTCGAATACGTCGAACAGTGCCGGTAAGGCGCTTGCAACGGCACAGGTGAATATCAGTGTACTCCAAAAAAAGCTCAAAACCGGTCAATTTGATGACAAGGAAGTGGAACTGGCTATCATCCATGCAAAGAAAATCGAACGTGCCGCCAGAAAGAAGCTGAAACACCTGCAGGAAGAAGAAAATGCCAGACAGCGTGGAGCCTGCAAAGAGGAAGCAGAGGAAGACGGATTTTCCGGCTTAGAGGAAGCAAAGGACGAGAAAGTTCCTGAACTTAAGGAAGAAGAATTACAAAAATTAATGAAAGAACTGCAAAAGCTTATGGAAGAGACGATGAAAGACTCCTTAGAGAAGATTGCAGACGAACAAATTGGAAGTGTTCACCAGAATATGAGTGAAGATGATTTGGATCGTTTCAAGAAAAAGAACAGGGCAAAGGAACTCCGGGAGATTTTGGAAGCAGACCTTAAATATCTCAAAGCCTTTTTCAATAAGCTGCAAAAAGAAAAGGAAGAAGCTGCGAAAGGCTGTTCCGGAAGTGAAGGTGTCTCTTTGGAAATTTCCGGTCAGGAGATACCGGTACAGACATCCGATATGCCGATTACGGCGGAGAGTAGTATTGACGTGACTATATAATATGCAAGCCTGCAATGAAGGAGGAGAATTTGAACGAATACCAATGGCCTTATCCCGATATCAGCAAAACAGACTTTCTTGCGCAGATTTCTGTTGTGGAACAGATTTTGCAAAAATATGGAGCGGAATATATAGAGGATTCCCATGAAAAATGCACATGGCTGTTCGACGGTATCCATGCTGATGAAATAGTTTCAAAACGCATTTGGAAAAGGCAGAATGATTATATCAGAGTGGATAGAGTATATTTTTCTGAAAAGCCTTCTCTTGTATTGGAATTTTCAGAATACAAAGAAGGGCCATATGAAGATGCCGATTCTTTTCCATATGATTTGCCTGCTATGGAATTGGAACAGGAAATCTGCTATTCTTTGGGTATAAAAGCCACAATTGACCAGCCATAATTTATGAGAGATTTTATCAAAAAACAATTGACAACTTTTTGCCGATTTGTTAATATATTCTAGTGTGCCGCACAGGGAGGTTGAAGTGTGTCCTTTGACACCACCAAACCTGGCGAGTAATGATAATAGGAGGTAACCGTATGTACGCAATTATTGCAACAGGTGGCAAGCAGTACAAGG
Source organism: Clostridium sp. (assembly GCA_023664325.1). Classification (GTDB taxonomy): domain Bacteria; phylum Bacillota; class Clostridia; order Lachnospirales; family Lachnospiraceae; genus CAG-590. The sequence goes on along the minus strand of JAMPFS010000022.1, from coordinate 46,580 downwards.
TAGCTGAAGGTGATATCATTAAAGTAGAAAAGCTGAACGCAGAAGCTGGTTCTGAAGTAAAGTTTGATGTTATTGCTATTAACAACGACAAGGATCTGTTATGTGGTGAGGAAGTTAAGAATTCCAGCGTAACCGCTAACGTGATTGGCGATGGCAAGGCTAAGAAAGTTGTTGTTTACAAGTATAAGAGAAAAACCGGCTATCACAAAAAGCAAGGTCACAGACAGCCATTTACTAAGGTTGAAATCAAAGCAATCAATGCTTAAGCGCTGTCATGATTACTGTAACTGTTTTTAACAAACATGAAGTGATTGTTGGTGTCCAGTTAGAAGGACATGCCGAATATGGCAAATGGGGAAGAGACATTGTTTGTAGTGCAGTATCCATTTTGTACTTCAATCTGGTGAATTCCCTGGAAAACTTTACAAATGATGAAAAAGAACTGAACGGTTCTAAGAAAATTAATTTTCAAAATGTCATTTTAAAGAATATGCCAAGCAAAGAGGCGGAGCTTTTGTTTCAGTCATTTATGCTTGGGATTACTGCAATTGAACAAGAGTATGGTAAAAAGTACATTATTATTTTGAATCAGGAGGTGTGATTATGTTAAAGCTTAACCTTCAGTTATTCGCTCATAAGAAAGGAATGGGTTCTACTAAGAACGGTAGAGATTCCGAATCCAAGAGACTTGGTGCGAAGAGAGCAGATGGTCAGTTCGTGAAAGCTGGTAATATTTTATATAGACAGCGTGGAACAAGGATTCATCCGGGTACAAATGTTGGACGTGGTAAGGATGATACCTTATTCGCTTTAGTGGATGGTGTTGTCCGCTATGAGAGAAAGGGAAGAGATAAGAAACAGGTTTCTATCTATCCTGTATCTGTTAACGAATAAGATAAGGCAGATTAGACCAGAGCAGATTGCTTTGGTCTTTTTCTCTATTTGCCAAATACTGGTACAGGAAAGAATACAGAATATTAGACAATTGCGAAGCTCCCTTTTTTCTTTCTTTTGTTGTACAACATATACAATCCAACGCTGGCACGCTCGCGCTACTTGTCACTCGTAATGGTACATAAGGTGCCAAAATACGGCACCTAAGTACCAACGGTTCCAAAGTACCTGCTTATGAATTTGTATATGTTGCACAACCATGATATAGAATTAACAGGGTTTCGCAATTGCCTAAATACAGAATATGTGAATAAGGAGATTGCTATGTTTGCAGATAGGGCTAAGATTTTTATCCGCTCCGGTAAAGGCGGTGACGGTCATGTAAGCTTCCGAAGAGAGTTATATGTGCCTGCCGGTGGACCGGATGGTGGTGACGGAGGCAAAGGCGGCGATGTCATTTTTGTGGTGGATGAAGGTCTTAACACATTAAATGATTTCAGGCATGTGCGGAAGTACTGCGCGGAGGATGGAAAAGAAGGGAACAAAAAACGGCAGCACGGTGCAAATGGTGCAGATATAATCTGCAAGGTTCCGCCGGGAACCATTATTAAGGATTTTGAAACAGACAAAATTATTATGGACATGTCCAATAAAAAAGAACCTGTTGTTATTTTAAAAGGCGGACGGGGCGGAAATGGAAATATGCACTATGCAACCTCCACAATGCAGGCGCCAAAATATGCCCAGCCGGGACAGCCTGCACAGGAACTTTATGTGACATTAGAGCTTAAAGTGATTGCAGATGTGGGACTTGTAGGTTTTCCCAATGTCGGAAAATCCACGTTTTTATCCCGGGTAACAAATGCAAAACCAAAGATTGCAAATTACCATTTTACGACTTTGAATCCGAATCTTGGTGTCGTGGATTTGGGCGACAGCGCCGGATTTGTGATTGCAGATATCCCGGGTATCATTGAAGGCGCCAGCACCGGAGTTGGTCTTGGGCTCCAGTTTTTAAGACATATTGAGCGTACGAAGGTACTTCTTCACGTTGTGGATGGCGCTTCGGTAGAGGGCAGGGATCCAATCAATGATATCCATGCAATTATGGCGGAGCTTAAAAAATATAATATAGAAATCACAGATCGTCCGATGGTGATTGCAGCCAACAAGATGGATGCCGCAAATGAGACAGAACGAGAAACCGTTCTTGATTTGTTAAAGGAAGAATTTGCACCACAGGGAATTAAAGTTTTTGCAATTTCTGCCGTGACCGGTGAAGGGATCAAAGAGCTTCTCTGGCATTTGAATGACCTGGTAAAAAATGCGCCAGAGGATGTGGTTGAATTTGAACAGGAGTATGTACCGACTTTTGATATTTTGGATGAACCATATACGGTAGAAAAAGATCCAAAAGATGAACATGTTTTTATTGTAGAAGGTCCTAAAATTGAAAAGATGTTGGGATATACAAACTTGGATTCCGAGAAAGGATTTGATTTTTTCCAAAAATTTTTAAGGGATCAGGGCATTCTCGATGCATTGAAGGAAAAGGGAATTGAAGAGGGGGATGTTGTCCGCATGTATTATCTTGAATTTGATTACTATGATTAGGAGATATAAAAATGACAAGTAAACAACGAGCATATTTAAAAAGTTTGGCAATGGAAATGGATCCCATTGTAAATATTGGCAAGGCAAGCGTAACACCGGAGTTGGTGACCGCTGTGGACGAGGCAATTCATAAACGGGAGCTTATCAAATTGTCTGTTCTCAAAAACTGTATGGATGATCCGAAAGATCTTGCAGATGTGATTGCAGAACGCACACATTCGGAAGTGGTACAGGTGATTGGTAAAAAAATTGTATTATACCGTAAAAACAAAGATAAACCAAGAATTGAACTTCCCAATATAAAAAAATAATCGTGTTTGGAGGTGGCATATGACAGCAGTTGGAATTATGGGGGGAACCTTTAATCCGATTCATAACGGGCATATTGAAATTGCAAACGCTGCCTATCGGCAGTATCACTTAGATGAAGTGTGGTTTATGCCAAACCATATTCCGGGTTATAAGGATTTAGAAGATCTGACGGACGGTCAAACACGTCTTGACATGGTTTCTCTTGCAATTCAAAAATATCCGTATTTCAAAGCTTCTGACTATGAGCTGCGGCGAAGCGGTAAGACATATACCGCAGAAACGATGGAACTTCTAAAAAGAGAATACCCCCAAATACAGTTTTTCTTTATTATAGGCGCAGATTCTCTTGTGTATTTTGATAAATGGCAGGCGCCGGAAAAGATCTTAGAACATGCAAAAATACTAACTGCGCCACGGGATGATATATCGAAAGCAATGATGCAGCAGCGTATAGACAGGCTGCATAAGCTGTTTGGCAAAAACCATTTTTATCCAATTGACTGTGACATGATTGACTGTTCCTCCACTGAAATCAGGGAACAGATAGCCAGTCATCTGTCAAAGGATTATGAAATTGAGATGCTCTCTAAGCAGCTTAACTTAAATCCGGAAGTATTACACTATATTAAAGAACATCATTTATATCAGAATCTATAAAAAATGTATGTGGTTTCGTTGAAATTGCATACATTTTTTGGTATAATCTTTTTTAGTGTATGAAATGGGAGTTATAATCATGGATAGACAACAAATGAGAGATAAGTTAAGGGAAAAACTTCCGTCCAAGCGTTTTGAACATTCTGTTGGAGTGGAATATACAGCAGCCACGATGGCATTTATGTATGGTGTAGATTATGAAAAGGCAATGGTTGCAGGGCTTTTACATGATTGTGCAAAATATGTTCCAAATGACAAAAAGATTCAAAAATGCGAAAAACGGAAGGTTCCAATTTCAGAATGTGAATATAAAAACCCCGATTTACTGCATGCAAAGCTTTCTGCCATATATGCGAAAGAAAAATATGAGATAAATGACAGGGAAATTTTATCTGCAATTGCCTGTCATACGACAGGGAAACCGGCGATGACAACATTAGAAAAGATCATTTATATTGCTGATTATATCGAACCGAACCGCATTCCGCTGCCGGAGATGGATATTATCCGCAGGGAGGCTTATACGGATTTAGATATCTGCCTGCTTCATATTTTGCATAACACAATGCACTATCTTGGCAAGAAAGGCGCTCATATTGATCCGGTAACTCAGGAAACCTTTGAATTTTATAATCAGCTTCGGGGATAAGAGAACTGATTATGAACGATAAGCAGCGCAATGTCACAAACATCTACAAAACTATTAAAAAGGAGAACAGAAATGACAAGTAAGGAAATGGCAAAACTTGCACTTGCAGGTATAGAGGATAAAAAAGGGGAGGATATCAAGGTGCTTGACATTGCGGATGTATCGGTAATGGCGGATTATTTTCTGATTGCCAGTGGCAGCAATCGAAACCAGGTACAGGCAATGGCTGACAGTGTGGAAGAAAAACTGCAAAAAGCCGGCGTGTCACCAAGACACATAGAAGGATATCAGACTGCCAATTGGATTTTAATGGACTTTAATGATGTGATTGTTCACATTTTTAATGAGGAAGACCGTCTTTTTTATAATCTGGAAAAGATATGGCTGGATGGAACAGTCATTGACACAGATCGTTTAAGATAATTTTATTGTAAGAAAATTTTACCGTGCTTATGCTAGGTTTCAAATGAATTTGACATGGCACTAAGAGAAAGAAAATATGGGGTGGCTATGGATAGGGATTTATTAATTCAAAAGAATAATATTGAAGTGAACAAGCTTGCAGCGAAATGTCTCCGTATTACAGTTTTATTTATGATTTCTTTATGGATGTTTACAATGACGGATTATTACAATTGTGACAAATCCATTGTAACACTTATTTTTGTGGGTTGTATCATTTTGCTGTTGATTCCAACCGCTTTGGTGAGCCTGTTGCAGGTAGAAAAGCAGGAGATTAAGTATTATATTATTTTATGTACAATGGCGGTAGTATTTTTGCTTACAACCCTTGTGTCCTATAATTTTTCGGTTTTAGCAATCCTGCCTTTGCTGATTGCAACTTTTTACTGTGACCGAAAACTAATTGTCGTGACATCCATCATAGATTGTATCTGCATATTTGTAACAATGTTTATGCGGTATTTTCTGTTTCAGTTGGGTCCGGAAGATGGCTATAACAATTTTACGGAAGCTTTAATACATGGCGCATTTTTACGGGTGGTGCTTATTCTTGTAACAACCTTATTCAGTTATTATATTGTAGACCGTAATCTGACCATGCTCAATAAAACAATTTCCGCAAATGCCGATTTGATGCACAGCCAGGAAGAACTTATTTTTGCTTTTGCCGAGATGTCTGAAAGTAAGTCCAAAGTGACAGGCGAACACATCAGGCGTGTTTCGGAATATATGCGTATCCTGGGAAATGCATCCGGATTTACTACGGATTATGTAGACAAATTAGCGGTTGCAGCCATGATGCATGATATTGGGAAATTGATGATCCCGGAAGAAATTTTAGATAAGCCGGATAAGCTTACGGATGAGGAATATGCCATCATGAAAAACCATGTCCTTTATGGTGAAGCGCTCTTGGCAAAATGTCCCGGTGATATTATGCAGATTGCAAAAACCATTGCATTACAGCATCATGAACATTTTGACGGTACCGGTTATCTTGGCATGAAGGGTGAGGAGATTGCATATATCAGCCGGTTGATGGCCGTATGTGATGTCTTTGATGCTCTGACATCAGAGAGGTATTATAAAGCCGGCTGGTCTATGGAAGATACCTATAATGAGATCGTACGTCTTAGTGGAAAGCATTTTGATCCGGATGTAGTGGAATTATTCCAACAAAATTATGCAGAGTTTGAAAGAGTACTAAAAGCAATGCCGGATCATGAAATATATTAATGTAGGAGAATACAATGGTTTCTGTAATGAATGAATATGTGAATAATATAAAACTGGTTTCTGATGATCTTACAAAAGCGATACTTGATGCAGCCTTAAAAGGGCAGGAGAGTGTGGAAAAACATAACATTCTTATTAAATCAAACCGATATATCGTAGATATACGGTTAACGGATTTCTCTGTGGAAAATGCAGTTACGATTATGAATTCCTTTATGGAAAACAGCCGGTATCACTATTCGGCATATTATATCCGTTTTAACGAAGGAAATATGGTGAGATACCGCTATGCAAGCTGCAAAGAAAATAAAGAAGGCTTTTACTGTGATGTCATAATCAGTTAATGATTGGAAAAGTTTCAATTATATAAAATGGGCAGTTATATTCATGTAACTGCCCATTTTATATGGGAAAATAATCTTAAAAGGTTCGAAACAGTCCGATAACCTTTCCGAGAATAGACACCTGATCCACAATAATTGGATCCATATAGTCATTTTCCGGCTGTAAGCGGTAGTGGCCGTTTTCTTTAAAAAACCGCTTTACGGTTGCACTGTCATCTACCAGGGCAACCACAATTTCATTATTCGCAGCCGTTGGCTGTTCCTCCACTAAAATAAGATCTCCATCATAGATTCCTACATTAATCATGCTGTCACCTTTTACCTTGAGCATAAAGGTTGTCTTATTATGTAAATACTCCGGTGGAACCGGAAAATAATCTTCAATATTCTCTACTGCAAGAATCGGCTGTCCGGCAGTTACCCGTCCAATAATCGGAACATTCACCAGTTCTCTTCTTGTCAATCCAAAGCTGTCATCCAAAATCTCAATCGTTCTTGGTTTGGTTGGATCACGCCGGATATAGCCATTTTTCTCTAACGTCTCCAAATGAGAGTGAACGGAGGAGGTTGATTTTAATTTCACAGCTTCGCAAATCTCACGCACAGATGGTGGGTATCCCTTTTGTAATATACAGTCTTTGATATAATTAAGAATCTCCTGCTGTTTCGCACTAATCTTACCAGCCATAATAGTCCCCTTTCAAAATATAAAAATATAATAAATATATGTCCTGTTAAATCTTATTTTATATTAACATATCCGCAAAAAAAAAGCAAACATTTATTCCGAACAAATTTTCGAAAAAAGTATTGACAACAGAACGTTTGTTTGATATTATACAGAAAACGAACAAATATTCGATTGTTATACAGAAAAAGATAGAGTATTTGGAAAACATACGAAGGAGGTCTTTTATATGTTTACACAAAAGATTACCAATAATAATATTATGTTAATTTCTTTGCTTTTTATAACAGTAATTTTATCCTTAGCAATTGGATTCCGTATGGTACATGCGAGTAGAAGCGTAGAATATGATAAATCATTTGTATCCATTGAGATTGAGTCTGGCGATACACTTACATCCATTGCACAGGAGTATGCTCCTTCTGGCGCTGTCTATACCGATTATATTGTGGAAGTGAAGAATATCAACAATTTACAGAGTGATACAATTCATGCAGGATGTTATTTAATGATTCCTGTGTATAATAGAACAGAATAATTTCCTTTTTGTTTATTTTATTTCTTGACAATATATTTTTTGTATGTAATAATATACTTACTCTAAATTTTCATTTTTATTTGTATATAGCTCTCTGAAAAGAATAAATCCCTACACAATTGAATGAGTGTACCTTTAAGGATACAAGATACAGCTCAGATAACAGGGGATGATGCCCCAGGGCTGTAACAGGGGAAAACGTGCAAGTAAAAGGGAATAAACCAAATCACAGGCATAGGAACTGCAAAGGATGAATACACCAATTTTTGAGATAGAAGAATGATATCTCAAGCTTGCCTGCCACCTTTACAAAATGAAATTTGCGAAGTATAATTATATACAGGAAGCCATATTTTTGTCCATATGGGCTGATTTTGGCTTCATCGTAAAATTCTTTAGCAAAGGAGAGTGGTAATGCCAAATACTATTGAAACTGTATGAAATTGGCACACAGAAAGCGAGGGCAGGCTTATGAGAAAAGGAATGATACTCAAAAATAATTTAGTAATGATGGTGTTTATCGTTATGATATCTGTCATGTTACTTTCTACAGAAGCACAGGCTGCAAAGCTGAATAAGACTTCTCTTACACTGGTAAAGGGGAATACCTATACCTTAAAGATGAGTGGAACTAAGAAAAAGGTGACCTGGAAAACAAAGAATAAAAAAATTGCAAAGCTTTCCAATTCCAAAAAGAGTTCTGTAAAGATAAAAGCAGTAAAAACTGGGAAGACAACCGTTACTGCAAAAGTTGGAAAGAAGACATATAAATGCAGGGTAACGGTTATTCGAAAAACCAGGAAGAAACCTTCTGAAGCAACACCTGGTTCAACGGATGTAAAAACAGATACAGAACAGACACCAACAACACCGAATATAACACCAACAGTACCGGATACAACACCAGTAACCCCGGCAGAACCGGACATAACACCAAACACTCCGGTCAAACCGTCAACAACAAAAAAGAAAGTATGGGTTATCACAAAATCATCCAACTTTGTCGAGACTCCGGTATATGTGAATGAGCGGACAGCAATTGAATGTACTACGTGCAATTATATAACAGATGATTTTAATCAGGCTGTGGAACATCAGGATCAGCATATACATGCTGGTGAATCGAATGGATATAGAACGATAACGATATATGATTCCATAGATTATGTTCTAACAGAATGTCCGGAAGAGGGTTATTGGATAGAGATTGATACAAATGAGAATCTCAACGGACTGAAATGGCGAACGGACAGCCGCTATCCGGAAGGAGGCTACTATTATATTGAGCAATCTGCAAATTAACAACTTTATTTGCAGGCAGAATTTAATAATCATTCAAAGAAGATTTATAGCATGATATGTGTTATAAATCTTTTTTTGTCAGTAAAAACCTGATACAGACATGAAAAGCAAACAAATCGTAAAAAGAAAGTGAGAGGATAATAAATGAACAGTCGAACTATTTTTAAGACAATATTTACAACCATATTTGTATTAGTGGTTATGCTTTATCATTGTACGGTAATCCGTGCAGAGGGCAGAAGAATCGAACCTGCCGAAAGCGAACACTATACAAAAACCTTTGAGAATCAAACAAAAGGTGGCATATTATACCTGAAAGATTCCGATGGAAACATCATAGAAGAACTAAAGAAGGGAGAAACGATATCATATGATTATCCTGATGGAGACTCCCCAAAAGACCTTAAAATAGAAGCGGTCGCAGAGGAAGGCTATGTCGTGGAATCCTACCTTGCTATGTGGCTTTTAGATGGCAAGCAACAGGATACCTGTGAATCCGTCTATCATATCAATCAGAAAACATATCAGAGAGGACATTTTCTGAAAACAGCAGAGTTTGACGAAATGTTCTCTGTTTCTTTTATAAAAGAAGATGCCGCACAAGAAGCAGAAGAGGAGAGCATGACGACATTTCTTGCATCTGCCAAACCGGATCTGAATAACCCTAAAGTCGGTGATGTATATACCGGAAAAGCAACCATTACCTATAACGGCAAAAAAACAGAGTATTATAATGGTACAGGCTATATTACCTGTACCAGTGGTGATTTTAAGGAAGATCAGATTACCTTGCAAAACTGCGCCTCCGGACATGACTATTGGGCGCCACAGACGGGACAGACGGGAACGTATAAGATAACAATCACAAAGATTGATAAGAAGACCGGAAAAATCACCTGTAAAGTGGAATGGAGCAACAGCAAACACACAGCAGGATATCAAAATTTAAGCGGTACATTCAATTATTACCATTCTTTTGACGGGAGTATTACTGTCTATAAGGAAATGGGTGAAGTAGAGGGTTCTTTTGTCATGACGAGTTCCCTGAAATCACAATTGGATTATCAGGCATATTTTGAGATATACGCAGATAAAAAATGTACGGATAAAGTTGGCTCATTTTCAACGGATTCCAGTGGCATAGCCGTGTTATCTTTAGAGCCTGGAACTTACTATGTAAAAGAAGTCGGCGCACCCAGGGGATTTGCCCTTAATCCGACGGTATTCACCTTAAAAGTAACAGCAGATTCCAGTAAATCCCTTACGGTAAAGGATAACCTGTTAAGGGCAAAAATAAGCGGTGTCAAGATAGATTCCCGGACAGGGAAATCAGTTCCCACAAAAGGCTTATCATTAGCAGGAGCAGTGTACAACGTCTATGAAGACAAAGAATGTACGAAAGTTGTGGACACGGGGCAGTCAGATGAAAATGGAAATATTACTTTTGATAAGGAATATCTGGGGTGGGGCATGTATTACATCAAAGAAGTAAAACCTCCGGCTGGCTATGAGACAGACCCGACCATTCATGAAATACTCGTACATGAAGCAAATGGATATTATGAGGGAAGTTATTACCGCCTGAAAGATGTTACATTTACATCTGAAGAAGAACCGATGGTCGGAAAAGGCATGCTCGTTAAAAAATCAGCAAATGAATCAATAACAAACGGAAATAACTGTTATTCTTTAAAGGGATGCAAGTTCCAATTAACCAGTCTCGCTACAAAAGAGATATTACCGGAAATTCTTGTCACAGATGAACAGGGTAAAACACAGGAGATAACATTGGCAGTCGGTGAATACGCTGTAAAAGAAATTGAAGCCCCTAAAGGATTTATGTTAAACAAAGAAGAACCAATTCTCCGCATTGAGCAAAACAAAATGAAAATTATAGAATTTCATGACCAGCCATTAAATGATCCCCCGGGAGTACGGCTTAAAAAAATCGACCGGGAAACCGGAACCGAACAGGTAACCGGAGCCGGTGAATTGGCAGGCGCAGAGTACACCTTTAAGTATTATGACGGATATTATACGACCGAAGAACAGCTAAATGGCATTGTTCCCAAAAGAACCTGGACACTGGCAACAAATGAAGATGGGATCATTAATTTTATGAATGCCAAAAAAATTAGCGGTGATGATTTTTATTATATTGGCAATATCAGGGTGGTTCCTTTGGGAACGCTTACAATCCAGGAAACCAAAGCACCAAAGGGCTATAACAGGAATGAGACGCTGCATATCCACAATATTGTGGCAGATTCAAAAGGAGCATTAATTGAATCCGAACAGATTGCAATATCGCCAGAACCCGTTATCAGAGGAGACCTGAAAGGATTAAAAGTCTCCTGTGGCGATATGAAACGTCTTGCCGGAATCCCGTTTCAGATTACAAGCGTGGCAAACGGTGAAAGCCATATTGTCGTGACAGATGAAAATGGCGCATTTGATACTTCTTCCTCCTGCAACTTACATTCGGTAAACACAAACCGTGGGGAAACATCAAAGGATGGTGTGTGGTTCGGTGACTTATCGAAATTAGATGACAACGTTGGTGCGCTGCCATATGGCTCATATATCATTGAAGAGCTTCCTTGTGATGCAAATAAGGATAAAATACTGATAGAACCTTTTGAAATAGCTGTCACAAAAAATACCACCGTAGATCTGGGAACACTGGTAAATGAATATATTCCGATTCCACAAATCGGCACAAGGGCAACGGAAAAAAATACCAACCTACAGGCAGCTTTCGCGGACAAAGAGACAACAATCACAGATGAAGTGGATTATATGAATCTGACAACAGGAAAACAGTATACCATTAATGGTATCCTGATGGATAAACTCACCAAAAAACCACTTACTATCAATGGAAAACAGGTAACAGCGGAGCAAACTTTTCAGGCAGAAAAGGAATATGGCATTATCAACCTGGAATTTACTTTTGATTCCAGCAGCATGAAAGGAAAAGAGGTAGTAGTATTTGAACACCTGTATCTGGATGGTAAAGTAGTTGCATCCCATGCAGATCTGACAAACCGTCTTCAGACCATACGATTTGTCAATCCATCCATCAGCACCAGTGCAATGGATAAAGATTCCGAAAAGCATACGGGCATGATCGGTCAAAACACGACCGTTGTAGATGAAATTATTTACAACAATGTAATCCCCAACCGGGAATATACAATAAAGGGCATTATTATGGATACAGAGACGGGAAAACCGTTTTTGATAAACGGAAAACAGATAACTTCGGAAAAGACGTTTATCGCAAAAGAATCGAAAGGGCATATCAACATAGAATTTAAATTTGATTCATCCTCTTTATATAATAAGGGAATTACCGTCTTTGAATATATGTATTATGGTGATACCTTAATCGCCAGTCATGCCGATATTGAGGATGAAAACCAGACAGTGCGGTTTTCTCCGCCGGAACAGCCACCCAAACAGCCAAAAACCGGAGATCCCATAAATCATAAGCTATTATTGGTATTTTGCATTATGGGGATCATGGGAACCATGCTGTTTGGGTTCCCGAAAAAAAAGATACTATACAGAAAACGCAGCCATAAGCAAACAAGACACCACGTCAAAAAGAGATGGCGATGATACTTATTTGGGATGAACGGCAGGCAGCCAATGACCGGCTGCCTGCATAAGTTCAGATCCTCGTACCGAGAGGCAATTCTTCGCAAAACCTCTTTTGTTTAACGAAAGTCAACAGAAACATCCAGCGGATGTTTTGACGACCGTCCGTTTTTTGAGTGCGGATGGATTTACACCCCCTGGTATTTTTATTGCCGTATTTCGGCACGGAGCGCATGCTCCCATGAAAATACATCCAAAAATCCATGTGCATGAAAAAAACAGTGTTGGCATGCAGCAGGGATTTATTTCCTGCGGAATGCCCGCCAACATTTCGTTAAATGCGGGTTTTGCGCACGGAGTGTCCAAAGAATTGCCTTCCAGACGGACAGGAGACACCCCAGGAAATTTTACGCTATGGGGAAACAGGACAGCAGGTGTGATGGCGGTAGGCTGAGCCACCGCCACAACCTGCGTTCCCGTAAGCAGGACATTCAGACGGGTCTGAAAGCTTCGATTTTGCCCCATATTGACATTTTCCATCCAGTCTGGTATATTTTCTCCAACAGGACTTGTTTTTCAAAATTCGGGCATTTAAAAGCCTTAGGCGGATATATAATATATATATTATAATTGTTTCCCGTGAGGGGTGTGCAATGCACAAAGCGTGGTCTTGACTTTAGGGGTTTGTGCAGGGTAGCCTTGTCAGGCAGTGCCTCTCGGAGAGGGGCGCTGACAGGCATTGGATACCGCACAAACGGGTGCATGAAGTCAAGACTGTGTTGCACACCCCGAAATTCCGTTTTTGTCAAAATTCACGGAAATTTCCCGCGATAATATATATTAATATATAAATATACAATTTGCGTGATTTCTTCCGACCACTACGACATAGGAAGAAATCGTTGGTCGTTGGTCGCATTTTTCGTCAGAATGCACAAATTCCCGTTCCCAAAAGGGCGGGATGATTTATCGGTTTCACGGTTCAGCCGTTCGGCATGCCGTTCCCCCGCCGGATTCCATTCCGGAAATCAGCGTGATATGCGTGTTTAAGTCGCCGTAAGAGGGCATTCGTACCGAAAGGCAATTCTTCGCAAAACCCAGGTTTAACGAAAATTGTGTCATTCTTTTTTCTTATTATTGGATGTTTCTCTTAATGTAACCGCATCCTTAGCCTTCATTCTTTGCCAGTCATCAATATCTGCATAATGCTTTTTGGTTGTATTGACATCTTTATGTCCTAAAACATCCGCAACTAAATATATATCAGAGGTCTGCTGGTATAAAGATGTTCCGTATGTACTCCGCAATTTATGCGGTGTTATTTTCTTTAAAGGCGTTGTAATGCTCGCATATTTTTTTACCATGTTTTCAACGCTGCGCACAGAAATCCGTTTTCTATGGGAACTTAAGAATAAAGCATTTTCATGTCCCTCCACGGCTACAATGTCTTTTCGTTCCTCCAAATAATTCAATAAAGCCTCTTTGGCTTCGGCACCAAAATATATATATGCCTCATTTCCGCCTTTCCGCACAACTTTTATCCGATCATAATCAAAATCCAAATCCTTTATATCCAGCCCGACACACTCTGAAACACGGATTCCGGTTCCCAACATTAAAGTTAATAACGCTAAATCTCGTTTTCTGGATTTTTCGTGATAGGCATGCTGATGATTGGTTAATTTATTCCCAAATTCTACATTATCAAGGAATTGCGCAACCTCATTTGCCTCCATTCGGACAATTGCTTTTTGATGAACCTTTGGCATATCTACTAAAGTTGTTGGATTTCCATGAATTTTTTTGTTTTTGTACAGATATAAGAAAAATCCCCTCAGACAAACTAATTTGCGTTTGAGTGCATTTTCATTATTGGTATACTGCCTGCCATCCTTTTCATAAATTTTCAGATAATCCATATATTCTTCAATATCCTCCGCCTCTAACCGGTCTATAATATCGACAGAGATATCGGCTGGTTTTTTACCATGCAGCGCAGGATTATTCTCACATAAAAACTCATAAAAAAGTTTTAAATCCCTTGCATAACCCAAACGGGTTCTGGGAGCCTTAGAATATTCTATAGAACGGAAATACGAGGAAACATACTGTGGCATTTCAGCTAAGATATTTCGCATAAGCAATATATTGTGTATTTCTTCTTCTTCATGATATGTTTTGTTTTTCATATGCATCTCCAATCCCCGCCCTCGGCTGGCGGTACAAATCGTGTTTAAAGATCTGAATACTTTTCCAATAATTCTTTAAAATATGCCGGTAATTCTGAGTCAAATTCAATATACGCATTGGTATCCGGATGGATAAAGCCTAATACCTTTGCATGCAGGGTTTGTCCTTCCAATCCTTTTATTTTGGGATTTTTAGGACCATACACATCATCTCCAAGTATGGGATGTCCAATGGATGCCATATGGACACGGATTTGATGTGTCCGTCCGGTTTCTAAGGAACATTCAATATAAGAATATTTACCTGACAGGTTCTTCAGCACTTTGTAATGCGTAATTGCTTCACGTCCATTTTTATGGTTGACTGCCATTTTTTTCCGGTCAACGGGATGTCTGCCAATTGGCGCGTTTACAGTACCCTCTATTTCCTGAAATGTTCCATAACAAATGGCTTGATATTTTCTGGTTATGGAATGTTCCTTTAATTGCTCTGCCAATAACCTATGCGCCCGGTCATTTTTACAGACCACTAAAATACCTGTGGTATTTCGGTCAATCCGATGTACAATGCCCGGACGAATCACGCCATTGATGGAAGACAGCGAATCCCTGCAATGATAAAGCAATGCATTGACAAGAGTTCCGTTTTCATGTCCGGCAGCCGGATGCACCACCATATTCTTTGGCTTATTTACAATGATAATAGAGGAATCCTCATATACAATGTCAAGGGGAATATTTTCTGCAACAACCTCTAATTCCTTTGGTTCTTCATAATATACCACAATCCGGTCATCCGGTTTACACCTGTAATTCGCTTTGCATATCTTTTGGTTCACAAAAATTTTATGTTCTTTGAGTAATTGCTGCACATAGGATCGGGATAAATCCGGCAGTTGTTCACTGAGATATTTGTCAATACGCTCCGAAGAAATATCTGGATATGTGAATGTATAATCCATAAACTACCTCTTTTTGCTAAATAAATCTTCAAAATCTTCCTCTTTATATTTAAAGAATACAAGGATCAGTAATAAAATAAAACCAACGGTTACATAACAGTCTGCAACATTAAATACGGGAAAATTAATTAACTTAAAATAAAGAAAATCAATGACATAGTCATATCGTATCCGATCAAGAAAATTTCCCAGACCCCCTGCTAAAATAAAAATAAGTAAAATGCGGATATCCGTATACTTTCCCAATTGGGTACATTTGTAATATGCAGTAATTCCAATTACGAATATGATGATGGTACAGACTGTAAATAGGAGCTGCCGATTGGCAAACATCCCCCATGCTGCACCCGGATTTTGTATATAATGTATCTCAAACACTCCCTTTATGAGGGGAACAGACTCGTATAACGCCATATTTTGAATGACAACATATTTGGTTATCTGGTCAATAGCCACCAATACAAGAAATGAAATGATTGCAGGAAGAAATCTGCCTGCAATCATGTTATTCTTATGGGTAACTGTATCATTTTCTAATTGTTTCATAATGTTTCTTTGTTACTCCCTGCTCTTGTCTATAAGAAATCAAAGCCTTCACTGTCATCATCCGCATTACCGATCAGATTTGACTGATTGACAGGTTCCTCTACATCCCCTACTAATACATCATCCTCTGCCTCGTTATTGCGGGTAAAGGAATCCAAATCAATATTAAGGGAAGGACCGGATGAAATGGTTGGAATTTCTTCTTCCGCATCATTGCCAACAACAAAATTAAAGCCTTCCTCTAAATTATCTTCTGATTCCAACATGGTTGCTTCATTTATCTTATCCTCTACCTCACCGGCATAGGCAATATCTTCGTTTTCATCCTGATATGCATTGAAAGAAGGTGCGTCCGGTTCCTGAAATCCGCTGTCATTTTCATTCTCCATAAAGTTGAAACCTTCATCATAATTATCCTCTGATTCCAGCATCATAGATTCGTCAACCTTATCCTCCACTTCTCCGCTAATGATATCATCATCATCGTAACCGGATGGGGAAGATTCCGTAAATTGTGGCTGTTCCGGTTCTACAGCGGAAGTATCCTCCGTAAAGCTGAATCCTTCGCTGTCATCATCATCATTGCCAATCAGGGTACTTTCATCCAGCTTTTCTTCTACCTCGCCGCTTACAACACCGGTCTCTTCCTCATAAACGGCATCCGAAGTATCCTCCATAAAGCTGAAGCCTTCGCTGTCATCATCATTATTGCCAATCAGGGTGCTTTCATCCAACTTCTCCTCTACTTCACCGGCAACAATATTCTCCTTATGCAGATCTTCTTTTACCGGCTGCGGCGCAGGAGCCGGCTTAACCGGTGGTGGTGTCACTGGCTTTGGTTTTGCCTGGGAAGCCTGTGTATTCGTGGCAGCAGGTTTTACCGGCTGCGGAGTGACTGGCTGGGCTGTAGCAGTTGTTGGTGCTGGTTTTGGAGCTGCCGCCGTAACATTTGGGGTAGGTGCAGCATGTGCCGTTACAGCCGCTGCATGTGGAGTGGCTGCCGCATGTGGTGTTGGCGCAGCCGAAGTATTGGAAGCAGGTGCAGTATGTGCTGTGTTTGGAGCTGCTTTAGCCGGCTGCGGTGTTGGTGCAGCGGCTGCTGTATTTTGAGGTTCGGCTTTCGGCTGTTCCGGAGCAGGCTTTGCCTGTCCTGCGGCGTTAAAATTCTTCCGAACCTTCGTAGCATCTGCATTTGTCTTTTTAACATTCAGAGAGGATTTGCTCTCACTGGATGAACCCGTACTTTTTGCCTTATTGGAAGATGAGCTGCCGGTAAATCCTTTTCCGGTCT
Source organism: Clostridium sp. (assembly GCA_023664325.1). GTDB lineage: Bacteria > Bacillota > Clostridia > Lachnospirales > Lachnospiraceae > CAG-590. The sequence continues at coordinate 29,293 of JAMPFS010000022.1, read as the reverse complement.
GGCTGCTGAAACGACCTCCGCCATTTGCTGCATCCGCAAATGGATCGGTATTTAAGAAGCCCTGATTGGAACCGCCAAAACCCGAATCAAAGGAGCTGGCACCGGTATAGCCGCCACCCTCTCCAAGAGAGCCTAAACCGCCTCCAAGACCGGAACCGCCAAATCCCGCATCCTGAAAGTTCCCAATATCATATCCTTCCCCTAAATCAATATCCACAACCTTATTCTCAATTAATTGAAGCTGTCCTTCCAGTATCTTTGTGTATTGCGCCTTGAATTTGGCATGGAGCTGTTGAAGTCTAAATATTTCATCCTTTGTCTCTGCCAACTCCTGTTTTGCATCTGCGAGCAATGCTTCCGCTTTTTTGGTAGCCTCATTATTAATCTGTCTTGCTTTATCGTTAGCAGCAATAATCGTCTCCTCTGCTGTTTTTTCTGACAAAGTAAGCGCTTTTTGCATAGATTCCTCTGTCGAACGGTAATGTTGAAGGCTTTCCGTCAGGGTTGCAACTTTGTCTTTCAATTCTACATTTGAACGGTATAACTGTTCATAATCAGAGGATAAATCCTTCATAAATGCATCAACATCTTTTTTATCAAATCCGATGCCGCCTTTAAATACTTTGTTTTGTACGTCTACCGGTGTTAACATATGGCTTCCTCCTACCCTAATACATTATTCTTTATTTATACCCTTATGAGAAACGATATGCAGGCATCTGCCTGGCTTTGCCTTTCGTAAACTAAAATGCAGTCAATTCAGGGGATACTGTAGATCCATTCAAAATCTCGTCCCTTAAATCACCGGAAACATCAATATTTCTTGGAGCTGCAATAAAAATATTTGCAGAAATAGCCTGTAGGGAACCATCTAATGCATAACATGCGCCACCAATAAAATCAATGATCCGTTGTGCTGCATGAACCTCAATTCCCTCCATATTGATGACAATGGTTCGACCTTCTTTTAAATAATCCGTTACTCTCTGCGCTTCATTAAATTCCTGTGGTTTAATTACATACACTTGATTACTACTCCTATTATTATTACGGCTGTTAATAGATACTAATTTACTTGGATTTGAAGTTCTTACAGGTTTTGCTTTGGGTCTTTTTGTCTCATAATAATCATCTTCCGTATCATCTTCATAATATTGCTTTGCCGGTTTTTCTTTTACTTTTTTCTTAGGAGGTTCATAGTAATCGTCATCATCCTCCTCATCATCGAACAAATCATCATCCCAGTCGTCTTCTTCCGGATCTGTCAATCTAAGAAAATCCATAAACTTGTTCATACCGCTTTTTGCCATGATAAATCTCCTTTATATGTTATAGTTCCTGGCGCCAAAAATGGCTGTGCCAACCCGCACCATGGTAGCTCCTTCTTCAATTGCCACTTTAAAATCATTTGTCATACCCATAGATAAGACATTCATATCAATATTATCAATGTTTTTCGATATTATGTCAAGTGATAATTGCTTTAAAGTGCGAAAATGTTTTCTATTTTCTTCCGGATTTTCGACAAATGGCGCAATTGTCATCAATCCGTTGACATGCAGATTAGAATATGTACTGATTTCCTGTATAAAAGATTCCACTTCGGAAACCTTCAAACCAAATTTACTGTCTTCCTCTGCCACATTGACCTCAATTAAAATCTCTGCCGTGCAATTCTTCTTCACAGCCTCTTTTTGGATTTCCTTTGCAAGCTTTATGGAATCCACCGAATGAATCAGACATGCCTTGTCAACCACATATTTCACCTTGTTCGTCTGTAAATGTCCAATCAGGTGAAAATGCACAGGAACAGAAACCTTCTCATATTTGTCACAAAGTTCCTGTACTTTGTTTTCTCCAAACTCTGATACGCCAATCGTGATCAGCTCCTCCATATCAGACAATGGTTTTGTCTTGCTGACAGCAATCAGGGTAATCTCATCCGGATTGCGCCCACAGCCAATCGCTGTATCAATAACCTGCTGTTGAACCGCTTTGTAATTTTCCTTTAACAATACTAACACCTCTTTTATATATATTTGTGGATCTGTGTAAAATTATTTGATAATCTGATTTTCCTTTACCATAGCCTGATTCAGTACCAGACGGTCATATCTTGCAATGCTGTAATCGACATCTGCACGGACAATTGTGTACTCATTGTCCTGGAAAATCCTGTCAATATATCGAAAATCTGTAATGCCCTGATTGACGCAATATACGCCCTCAAGCTCTGCTTTTTCGAGCTGGGACAAGGCAATGGTTTCATTGGTATCAGGACTCACCAAAACATCATCCGCAGAAAAATCATTTGGATCTGCATAACAGAAACCGTCATCCCTCATATAAATAGCCGGTTCTACCTGTTTTAGTGTCACTTCGCCATTTTCATCCAGTTTTTTGATGTTAAAAAACTTCTCATCGGTGGAATCAGAACCTTTTGAGACGAAATTTATCGGGATTTTATAAACTTCTTTCTGTGTAATGGACGTATTGGGGATTTTTAAGCCATTATTCTGATCCTGCAAGATCACAATATCAATATACCGCTGATTGATATAATTTACCATTTGCTGGTTTAATGAAATAATGGCAAAATGCTTGTTGTCTTTTGTGACTAATTCAAAAGGACAGGTGATATTTTTGCTGCTGTTATGTATATTAACATTTACCGAATCATTTTCCTTTAACTCTGCTGCCTCTTTTTCGGAAACCGGGGCAATCAGATACCATTCCTCTGATGTGATTAATTTGTATACTGGATCTCCGGCATTTATGATTTCACCGGTTTTAAGGGTTTTCTTCTCATATGTATTCTTATTGATATCCGATGCCTTAAAACTGTCTATGCTAAACTCCTCATATCCATCCTGGTAATATGTTACGATACCTGCCTCAGATGTATTGACTTTCTTATAGGTTGCAGCATTTGTATCATTGCTGTCTAACGAGGTGAGCTGGTCTATCAGGGTTTCGTTTGTAAGCTCCAATACTGCATTCTCAATATCGTACCGAAAATTATATACATCTGAAAAATCAGAATAATCAAAATAATTTTCAAAATTTGATATTCTTGTCCGAACTTCTTCCAATGCATCTTTTGACATGGTAAGGGAATCCGAATTGGAATCTTTGAGCTTTGCGTATACACTCCCTGTCTCATCAATTGTATAGATTGTTTTATCTTTGCCGATTTTTTCCCCATCCCGTACATAATAGCTTACATATCCGGAACTTTCTGCATTTACAAGTGTTTCCTCTCTTACAATTAAAGCAGTTGTATTGATATTGGTATCAATATAGCTGTTTTGTACCTCATATATTGCAAGCTTTTCTTTTGGTAAAGAAATCGCAATCCGGATAATAATGTATATAAAAATTACACTAAAAATTATGGTTCCTATATTAATGCGAAAGGTATCTGTATTGCCACCTCTTTTGTTTCTACTCAAAATAAGACACCTCCAATATCCTATTTATATCAATTTATTGTATCATTTTTGTAAAAAAACCACAACATTTATGTATAATTTTTCAAAATATTTCAAACACTATCAATATTCAAATGTATGTCCATGCATACAGAAAGGAGTATATTATGAAAGGTTTAGATTATACTGTATTGACAATTGTGCTAATTGGCGCGATTAACTGGGGATTAATTGGATTTTTTGATTTCGACCTCGTAAGTACCTTATTCGGACAAATGTCAATACTTACCCGCATTATTTATGCAGTAGTTGGTATTGGTGGTTTATATGCCATTTCTTATTATGGCCGTATGAACAGTGAGGCATAAAGCTACAGAAAAAAGAGCGTCTGGCGTGATGTTGCAATCATTCCAGACGCTTTTTAAAAGGTCATTTGTTCATCAATCTATAATGCCATTACGACAAGTTCCTTTAAATACTCTGTCAAATCATCTTTACCCATTGAAATCCCGATTACAAAATCAATTTCAAACTTATCAGATATGGCAGATAATTCTTTGAGCATATCTTCCACTTCTTCCACGGTTTCCACACAGGCAATCGACATAAAATTGTCTAAAAACATGCGATCCAAATCATGATCCTGTGATGCAATGCCATAGACGAATCCTAAAAACATATCAGCAGAACGGATATTGTAATCCGGTACGTTGATTAACCGGACACGGTTGCTCAGTTCATACATATGCTTATTATTGCGGTCAAGATAAATGATATTGCCGCCTGTCACCTTAATATCATTATTCGCCTTACCCATCAGTATTTTGGTCTTGCCCTTGCCTTTTTCGCCTACCACTAACTCAATCATTATGCTCCTCCTTTTCCTAAATCCACCTTTCGCCTGACTGTCAATAGATCTCTTTTAACATATCCTCTACATTTGTATAAAGTGATTCATGGTCTTTTGCATTAGAGACCAGACAAATATATTCTTCATTTGTATCATCATTTACAAATTCCAAAATAATACAGCTTCCCGCCTTATCTGTTGTACCGGTTTTCCAACCGGTAATATGGTATCCACTTGGCATCTCAAAAGAATTGGATAAAAAACCATTCGTTGGAATCAGATCTGTCTGTATTTTTTCATCCTCCCGGTACATGGTAAGAACATAAGACTGTTCGCTGTCAATCTTAACAAGCTCCTCTTTCGACAAAAATTCTTTGAAAATTAAATATAAATCATAAGGTGTCGTATAATGGTTATTGTCGTGAAGTCCGTGTGGATTTACAAAATGGGAATTGGTTGCGCCAAGCTCTGCGGCTTTTGCATTCATCAAATCAACAAAATCACTCACACTGCCTGCGATATAGCGTGCCAAAGCAACCGCACAGTCATTATAGGATGAGATCAATAATCCGTGCAGCAGTTCATCCACTGTAATATAATCTCCGGGCTCCAACCCTAAGGTTGTAACATTATCTTCATTAAATTCAATCTCTTTCTTGATAACAACGGTATCATTTTTCCCAATTGTGCCATTTTCAATGGCTTCCATGACAATAATCGCAGTGAGAACCTTTGTCATGCTTGCAGGATAGATCTGTTTGTGTGGATTCACTGCACAGACAACAGTATTCTTTGTCTCATTGATTAAAAGTCCTGACTCATATTCAAAAGCAGCATCATCATAGACATATGCATCATATGGAATTACAACATTCTCCCTCGCAAGTCCGAATGGCCGCACGATTGGTAAATTGACCGTCGAACGCACATGCAGCGGTTCATTGACATCATAGGCTGTGGAACTTCCGCAGCCAGACAGCAGCGAAACCGATAATATCATAATGATAACCATACAGAACTTACAAATTTTATTATTTAAACATTTCACGCCAATCCAAATCTCCTCGGTCTAATGCTTTGACTAATAATTCAGCCGTTGCCAAATTCGTAGCCAGCGGTATATTATGTACATCACACAGCCTGAAAATATTATTGATATCCGGCTCATGTGATTTCGGGTTTTGCGGATCCCTTAAGAAAATAACCATATCAATATCATTACGCTCAATTTCTGAGCCAAGCTGCTGTTCACCACCTAAATGACCAGCTAAATATTTGTGTACCGTAAGATTGGAAACCTCTTCAATCAGCCTTCCTGTCGTACCAGTCGCAAACAGTTCATGCTTACTTAAGATACCACGATACGCAATACAAAAATTTTGCATTAATTTTTTCTTTGCATCATGTGCGATCAAACCAATATTCATTCTATCATACCCTTCTGTTGTCAGTATTTTCTACGTTGAAGCGAAACATTTAATACTAAACCGATTGCGGCACAAGAACTTACCAATGATGATAACCCATAGCTGATAAAAGGAAGCGGGATTCCGGTATTCGGCAGCAGCGCTGTTGCTACGCCGATATTGATAAACGTCTGGAACCCGATTAATACCGCAATGCCTGTTGCAATATACATTCCCATATCATCATTCGCTTTTCTCGCAGTTCTTACACATTGTACCACAATTAAACCCAATATTACAATAATAAATACACTTCCAATAAAACCTAATTCTTCACCCACTACAGAAAAAATAAAATCCGTCTGCTGCTCCGAAATCAAATTGGCATCCTTAACGGTGGCAAGCGTTGAACTGTTAAGCCCCTTGCCCCATAACTGCCCGGATCCAATCGCCATAATCGAATTATCCTGCTGATATCTTGTGGTATTCGTATATTCATCCGGATATAAGTGAGACAGGATTCTTTCTACCTGATAATCCTGAAACGGCCACGGATTCGGTCTTTGGATATACCATATAAAACTGCCTGCCAAAGGAATAAAACATAAAATTCCAATACCGATGATTTTATAGTTTAAGCCTGCTACATACAGCATAACGAAAAGAATCACAAAAATATCAATCGTGGTAGATAAATCCGGCTGCGCAACAATCAAAAACAATGGAACCGCACATAGGACTGCATAGGATACCAACGTCTTAAAACTGTTGATATCATCCTTGTGCTGGGATAAAAAATGCGCTGCACAGATAATCAATATAATTTTCGAAAATTCGGATGGCTGGACAGTGATTGTCTCGCTGCTTCCAAGCCATCTCTGGGCTCCATTGGCACTCGATCCAAACAACCGAACCGCAAGCAGTAACAGAACATTCACAGCATAAAGAATCACATGAAATTTGTCTATAAATTTGTAATCAATCAATGAAAGGACAATTAATCCGATAAAGCATATGATTAATCCAAATAGCTGTTTTCTAAAATAAGAACTATCAGCGCTTACAATCATAACCGTTCCAAAAATAGCTGCACATAATGTTAAAAACAGTAATTTGAAATTATAATTTCGTAGTTGGTAATTTTCTAACATATTACTCTCCTGCTGCAAAAATCACGTTTAAAACTATTTCACAGATTTTGACTTTAAATCTTTGATTGGTATATTTGCATATAGCGCAGGAACTGTTCCATTTCCACCTTCTGATTCCGTCTGCGTAATCTGGATATCAAGACCCGATGCATCAATCTCCATATATCTGGAAATAACTTCTATAATATCATTCTTGATCTGTTCCATGACATCCGGTGAACAATTTGCCCTGTCAGATACTAATAACAGCTTAAGACGGTCTTTTGCATAATCACCAGATGATTTTTTCTTTGTAAATAAATCAAATAAACTCATAATATCCGCTCCTAACTCTTTGGTTATTATTTTTTAAACAGCTTTGATAACTTCTTGAAAAAGCCAGAATCATTCAAATCCAAAAATTCTACTTCTTCCCCCATTATGCGTTTGCAAATATTAAAGTATGCTTTGCCCGCTAAAGAACTGTCACCAACTAATGGCTGCCCCTGGTTTGTAGAAATAACAATATTCTCATCATCCGGAACGGCACCGATCAAATCAATGGCAAGGATTTCCACCACATCTTCAATGGACATCATTTCGCCGCGTTTTACCATATCCATACGAACGCGATTTACAATTAAATCCGTTTTCTTGATATCGTTTGCCTCTAATAAACCGATAATCCGGTCGGCGTCACGAATCGCAGAAACTTCAGGCGTTGTCACAATCAATGCCCGGTCGGCTGCCGCAATTGCATTCTTGAATCCCTGCTCAATACCAGCCGGACAGTCTAAAATTATGTAATCAAATTCCTTTTTTAACTCCCCAACCAGTTTCTTCATCTGCTCCGGCGTAACCGAGGTCTTGTCCTTTGTCTGTGCAGAAGGCAGCAAAAACAGATTCGGATAAGTCTTGTCTTTGATTAATGCCTGCTTATAACGGCAGTTTCCCTCTACCACATCCACTAAGTTATAAACAATGCGGTTTTCCAGACCCATGACTACATCAAGGTTACGAAGTCCGATATCCGTATCAATTAGCACCACCTTTTTTTCTAATTTTGCGAGTCCGGTTCCTACATTTGCGGTCGTTGTTGTCTTGCCAACACCGCCTTTTCCTGATGTTATTACAATCACTTCACTCATTTATTCATATCCTCCCTATTAGAATCATATTATATCAGAGCCATTCCGTATTCTGACTCCGTTGTTATCTTATATCCTGCAGCGCATTTTTGGAAACAGGCTTCATTACAATTTCTCCATGTTCGATCATTGCCAATACCGCTTCTTTTAAGGGCTGTGTATTTTGTTTTTTGTCAGAATAGATGGCTATCACATCTGCAATCTTGATTTGAATCGGATTCATGGATAATGCCAATACAAATGCATCCTTATTACCATTTGCGCCTGCCGTTACGCTTCCCTTCAGTGTACCGATAATAACGATATTCCCTCCCGCAATCACGGTTGCGCCGGGATTCACATCACCGACAATCACAAGGGAATTTTTAGCCTCTAAAGCCTGTCCCGAACGAAGCGTGCCTTTATAGAACATTCCCGTGCCATCGGCTGCCTGCGATTTAGAAGCCGTTTCATTTTCTGCGCTAAACAGAGGAATTACCTCTGTCAGGATGCTGTCATCCTGCCCGGAATCAAGATAATCGGTTCCGCCTTTGGCATCTCCATCCCTGTTTCTGTTTTCTTCCGAATGGATAATGTCAAAAAATGTTGCTTCCAATTCACTGTCCTCATCCATGACATACTGAATATTCAGTTTTGAATTTTCTTCAATTACAGTTAAAATCTGATCCAGTTCGTCATTTGTAAGTGTTCTGCCCTCGAAAGTTACTGCAAGCTGTTTCTTACTGTCGAAAAAGCTTTCTGCATCTTCCAATCGCTTTGCCAAATCCTCAATCAATTGAGGAAATTCCACTTCATCGTTCAAAACAATGGACAAACCATATTTGTTTCCTTTTATAATTACCGTATTTTTCATGAAATCACCTCTATTACTATATAACAAATTACAAAAAACAGCAAGTCGGTTCTCTTAGTCAGAAAAACTTACATTACCGGTTAAGGATGCATTCTCCAACTTCTCCGGATCAAAGTAATATGCATATATCATTCCTGCCAACTCTTCGGCATTACCGGAGGAATAACCGAACGGAATAACCGTTGTTACAGAAATTTCCGGTCTTCTAAATGGCGCATAGGAGACAAAGAGCGCATGGCTTGGCCTGGTCAGGTTTTCCTCAGCGGTACCGGTTTTGCCCGCCACCTCCACTTTAATCTGGTTAATCAGGGCTTTTTCGTCTGTATGTTCCTTAACAACCCGGCGCATGCCGTTGTGAACCGTATCCCATAAATCATCACTGATATCTACCGTGCCATGTATATTATGCTCATTTTTCCATGTGATATCACCCTCCACATTCCGTAACTCTTTAATCAGGCTCAAATCATAGCAGGTTCCGCTATTTGCAACCGTTGTCACATATCTGGAAATCTGTGTCGGCGTATAGGAATTGGTCCCCTGTCCAATCGCGCTCGCAACAGCGATCTCATCAGAAACCTTCGGCTTTTCCTCATTTAATTCGATACCGGAATTGGTATCTAATCCAAAGAGAGAGGCATATTTTGATAATTTTTCCAAGCCGACGGAATCAGAAAAATTATGTTCACCGCCGCCTAAACGATATCCAACCTCATAAAAGAAATAGTTACAGGATACCTCTAAGGCTTCCTCAATCCCTATCTTACCATGTTTTTGTCCGGTTGGAGCAATCCAGCATTTCACCGGAGGGGATACCTTCTCAAATGTTCCTTTTGCATCAATAATGGTATCCAGTTGAATGGCATCTTCCTCCACTCCCGCAATGGTAGTAAGCATTTTGTAAGTGGATCCGGGAGCGGTACGCTGCTGGGTCGCACGGTTATACAAAGGTTTTGTTTTATCTGCAAGCAATGCGGCATAGTATTCCGGCTCCACCGAATTTGTCAGCCGATTATTATCATAGCTTGGATAGCTCACCATTGCCCGGATTTCACCGCTATTCACATCCGTAATAACAACGGATCCTTCACATGGGTCAAGCGCTAACTGCGCCGGTGTGATTTCCAGATTGTAAATTTTCTTTCTTATAAACTGATATGCGGATAGTTCACCATTGCAAAAATCATTATAATCTTCATCCTTCTCACGCTTTAATACATTTTGTTCAAATAAAATATGAATAATCTGCTCACCGCTGACAATATTCGATTTTATCATATATTTCATAATCAGCTTGTCAAATTCCGTATCATCCGATAAGACGCTTCCCAGATAATCGACCAATGCATTATATACTTCCTGTGAATCATAATAATCGCTTGAAAGCTCAAAGGAAGAAATATCAATTGCTCCCTGATTAATTGCATATTGCAGATACGTTCCCAGGGAAATATTGCCAGCCACATATTCTTTGTAGGTTTCATCTGTGCTCGGGATGGTCTTTGTATTATAAATCCCATCTTCCGCTAACAGGGAATAGATATATTCCATATAGTCGGTATATTCATTGTCCAAATTATTAAGCGCTGTATTTTCACGCAGTAAAATGCTGCTAATCCGGCTTAATACATATTCCCTTGTGGTATTTAAGGTGTTATTTACCGTTGTCTCATATGCCGATGCATTGTCGGAGGCTAAGTGCGTAATATCGAGCGCATTGTTGTCAAATAACGCATAGTATACATCCGATACCGGTATCTGGTTTTTGGTGTTCTTTTCTTCGTCGAGTTCTTCATCCGTAATATTTGCAAGATATACACTTGCCAGCTCCTTTGCCAGCGTGTCGTAGCAAAATTTTTGCAGTTCCGAATCAATCGTCAGATAGATATCCTGTCCCGGAACAGATTCCTGTTCATTGGTACGCTCAATAATTTTACCGAGATTGTCAACATAAATTTCCTCGATACCGTTTTTTCCTCTGAGTGTACTCTCATATTTTTGCTCTAATCCGATTTTTCCAATCATATCATTGCTGCTGTATTGGTTTTCCTCAGAAAGCTCTTCATTATAGGTTTTCATTTCATCTGTGGAAATATTGCCAATATATCCGATAATATGCGCAAAATATTTCGCATCATTATATACACGGATGGAATCGACAACCACATCAATTCCCATCAGCTCCGAGCTGTGTTCATTTAATTCTGCCACACTCTTATCACTGATGTCCATAGCAATTGTGACAGAGATATACTGTTGAAAGCGGTTCAGCCAAAGCGCATACCGAACCTTCATAATTTTCAATGTTTCCTCTTTTGAGTATTCAGAGGATATATTAAAATTCTCCGCGCCTGCCAGATAATCAAAAACATCTTCTGCGGACATCTCCTCCTGTTCCTTTGTCAAATCGTCAGCGGAGCCTTTTCCGTAAACCTCAGCGATAAACCTTAACTTCTCCGCATTGGAATCGGTGTTAAATTGAAGCTTATTGTTCTTTAATTCGAGTGGAAAATCAACACTGATCTGGTCTCCGTTTCTTTCCAGGATTTTAATTGTTTTTGCCACAACAGAATTTTTCAGGTCATTTTCCGTCACGCCATTTTCAGCCGCTATTTCCGTGAGCTTATTCGTATTTTCAAAGGTAACGGAATACGCAAGCTGGTTATATGCCAATAACTTCCCATTACAGTCGAATATATTTCCTCTGGCAGCTTCTACCGTTAATGTCTTCTTGGACTTATAGGTAAAATTATCCAGATGTTCCTCTCCCTCTATAATCTGCAATTTAAACAGCCTGATCACAAGCATGGAAAACAGGAGCAGCATCACCATCGACACAATAAATAACCGATGGGAAATGTATTCAATTATATATTCTTTCATTGCCTGAAGCAGCTCTTTCATTCTATTCAGCCTCTTTTGCTTTTTTTAGACGCAGGTTAATCTTTACCAATAATTTGTAAAAAAATAAAGTTATAATAATCGTATATACCATTTCCGGAACAATCACTTTGGAAAGATACCCTAAAAAATCAAGCCGGTTTCTCAACATGAAAAACATAATATAAACCATGATATTGTATGCAAAATCATTAATTGTAATCATCAGCATTGGAAGTAACACATCTTCTACATAGTAAATACGGTGGAAAAAGCCATTTACATAGCCTAACGTCATATAGATAAATGCGTAGGGTCCCATCACATCACCAAAAAACATATCCACTAACAGACCGCAAAAAAAACCAACCAAAACGCCTTCCCTGCGACCCCGCATCAACCCAAAGGACATTGTGACAATCAACAAAAGATTCGGTACAATACCCGCTAATTCAATAAAATGAAATACCGTGGATTGACATAAAAAACATAGAATTATGATGATTCCGATTGTAATACATCGTTTCATGGTTCATCTCCGTTATTCTCTGTGGAAACCCCACTTTCTGTAGTGGCTTCATTCTCTGTGGAAGCCCCGCCTTCTGTAGTGGCTTCATTTTCTGTGGAAGCCCCGCCTTCTGTAGTAGCTTCATTTTCTGTGGAAGCTTCACTCCCTTTGGACGAATCCGTGTTTTCAGGAGTGGTAATGCTGTCATAAATATTCTTATTCTCTGAATCGGTTTGATAATCCTCTTTCAGGTCGAGTACGACCAAAACCTCCTGCAAATTACGGAAATCCACAACAGGGATGCATTTTGCAGATTTCGTGAGGTTATTTGCATCCAATTCAATTTCTGTGATATAGCCGATTAAAAGCCCCGGCAAAAACAAATCACTTACATGCGAGGTTACCAGCTCTGCACGCTCGGCAATTTCTTCTGCCTTATTGATGTATCCGACATTGATATATCCGTTATCAATGGATTTTAAGTCACCGGAAACCGTACACAAGGTCTCTTCCCCGGATATCGTTGCGCTTACATTACTGTTATCATCAATGATCGAACGCACTTTTGCGTAATCATCTCCCGCCTCTGTCACAATGCCAGCCAGTCCTCCGTCTGCCAGAATATTGCATCCAACCCTGACACCGTCTTTCGTTCCTTTGTTAATAATAAAGGTTGAAAACCAGTTTGTGGAATCTGTTGCAATCACTCTTGCCCCAATCGTGTGATATTGTGCATACTGTTCCTGCAGGTTCAGCAGTTCCTGCAAACGCTTCAGCTCATAATTCTTCTGTTCGTACTCTTTAATCTGGGCAGAGTATTCGTCGAGCTTAGCAGATAATTCTTTATTTTCATTCATTAATTCTCTCTTTGTCTTACGGTTTGTGACATCATTATAGATTGATGTTCCAATCTCGTTAATTCCTGCCTGCATAGGTGTTATAATGGTGCTTGTCACTTTTTTGAGGGCAGTAAATTTACTCTCAAAAATAACCGAAAAAAACAGCAAAATAAAACAGATGACTGCCAAAAACAGATATATATATTTGGGTGGAATCTCCTTCTTGTCATGAAACTCCATATATTCACCACCTTTATATCAACCGGTAAACAATGATACCTATTATTAAACCGATAATACTTGCAATATTGATCGTAATCGTCATGCCAAAGGTCACCACTAAAATGCCTAAATCGAGGACAATTGGTGAAGTAAGACCAAATGTATTGCCATAAGACAGCCAGCTTAAGAAACTAACCTGGGAGGCAAGCTGTCCTAAGAAACCGCCTAATACAATACCGCATAGTAATATAATCAAAAGTGTCCAGTTATTTTTTGTTGTATGAGAAGCCATAATATACTCCTTTTTATCCTAAAATATAATCCTTTCATATACAAAAAATGCCATATTGGAATATAATAACATATTTAGACCAAATCTACAAGTTTATTAGCCCTTTCTTCTCCATCCGTGCTACGGACTTCATAATTCCAAATTTGGCATGGTGGTAGGAAAGCCCGCCCTGGAAATATACCGTATACGGTTCCTGCATTGGCGCATCAGCCGACAGTTCAATGGATGCGCCGGAAATGAACGCGCCGGCAGCCATAATCACATCACAGTCATATCCCGGCATTGCCCACGGCGTTGGAGTGACATGGGAATCTACCGGCGCCGCATACTGAATCCCCTCACAAAAAGCCGTCACCTTATCCGGATCATGAAAGGTTACCGCCTGGATAATATCATACCGCTTTTCAACAGCATTCGGAACACAGGTAAAGCCAAGCTTTTCATAGACATTAGCGGCAAAGATGGCGCCTTTTAAAGCCCCGCCGACTACCTGCGGCGCCAAAAACAGCCCCTGGAAAAAATCTTTGTTTACACCGAGTGTTGCCCCGACTTCCCCGCCAAGCCCCGGGGCTGTCAGACGATAATATGCATTCTCCACACACTCCTTTGTTCCGCAGATATATCCACCGATCGGGGCAAGACCGCCTCCGGGATTCTTAATCAGCGAGCCGACAATCATATCGGCGCCTACATCAGACGGCTCCGTCACCTCAACAAATTCACCGTAACAGTTATCCACCATACAGATAATGTTCGGGTTGATTTCCTTGATAAAAGAAATTAATTCGCCAATCTGCTCTACACTGAAGGTAGGTCTTGTGAGATATCCCTTCGAGCGTTGAATCGTCATCATCTTTGTTCTATCTGAAATGGCATTCTGAATGGCATAGTAATCAAACGTTCCATCCTCTATAAGCTCAATCTGCCGGTATGTAACGCCATATTCGGCAAGGGAGCCCTTTGACGGACGAATGCCAATAATCTCCTCCATTGTGTCATACGGCTTGCCCACAGGCGAAATCAGTTCATCTCCCGGTCTTAAGTTGGCAGAAAGCGCCAATGCCAATGCATGGGTTCCACAGGTAATCTGCGGGCGCACTAAGGCAGCCTCCGTTCCAAAAATCGTGGCATATACTTTCTCCAATGTCTCTCTGCCAAGATCATTGTACCCGTACCCAGTTGTCGGCGCAAAATGCGCCTCTGAAAGATGATGCTTTTGAAGCGCATGCAATACCTTTAACTGATTATATTCTGTTATCCGGTCAATCGCTGCAAAGCGCTCCTCTAAGGAATCTTCTATCTGCCGGCACAGCTCATAAACCTGATTTGAAATTCCCATCTTTTCATATTGCTGCTTTAATGTCTCACTCATAATCTACTCCTTTTGTCTGAAACCTGTTATATGATTTGTTTTGTCTGAAGGCACTTTATCATATATGCCAAAATAGCATCTGTATCGGCAAACTGTGGTTTATTTACCCATGTAACTGCCCTTTCCCGGCGAAACCATGTAAGCTGGCGTTTGGCAAAATGTCTGGTATCCCGTTTTAATATATAAAGGGCATCCTCTAAGCTGCATTCATTCCTTAAATAAGGTATGATTTCCTTATATCCAAGACCCTGCATGGATACCATGTCAGGAGTACATCCATAATCCAAAAGCTGCTGCACCTCTGTTACAAGCCCCTCGTCCATCATCTGGTCAATTCTTTTTTCTATTTTATCATATAAAACGGATCTGTCATCATTTAACACAAAATATTCAAAATGATAGGGTGATTCCTTCCTGTGCTGTTCTTTATTGTGCAAAGAAATGGGATACCCCGTGTCGTGATAAAAGCAAAGCGCCCGTATGACCCGTTTTACATTATTTTCATGAATCGTTTCATAAGACACCGGGTCAATCTCCTTTAACTGCTCATGAAGCAAATGAGCGCCGTTTTCCCTAAGATATTCCTGAAGTTTTTGCTGATAACCGGACCGTGCGGAATCTGCCGTCTTTTCAAAATCAATGTCATATAAAAGCGCCTGAATATAAAATCCGGTTCCCCCGACAACAATGGGGATTTTTCCTTTGGCATAAATTTCCTCCATTGCCTTTTTTGCCATCCTCTGGAAGGTGACAACATTAAAATCCTCGTCAGGGTCTAACACATCAATTAAATGATGTACAACTCCTTCCATTTCGTCCTGTTTAATTTTTGCAGTTCCAATATCCATATGCCGGTACACCTGCATGGAATCAGCAGATATCATTTCCCCATTTACTGCTTTGGCAAGTTTGATGGAAAGCGCTGTTTTTCCTACAGCGGTGGGACCGGTTAAAATAATTAAAGGTTTTTTCTTTTCCATATCTTTATTATCCTGATATTTTTTTCATCAATTCTGAATCCGCTTGAATTTACGCTCTAACTCGGTTTTTGTCAATGCGATCATAGTTGGTCTGCCATGCGGACAGTTATAGGGATTATCGAGAGAAAGCATCTCATCAATCAGCGTATCCGCTTCCATCGTGGTAATCTCTGTATTTCCCTTAATTGCCGCCTTGCATGCCATGCCAGAAAGCTTCTCCACAAAGAAATCAATGCTGATTTTGCCGATATCTTCGGTCAGGGCATTTAACAGGGCATCAAACAGCGCCTGTGGATCCACTCCCATAATATCATCCGGCATTGCCCGCACCACAATGGAACCATCTCCAAAATCCTCTATATCAAAACCGGTTTGTGAAAATAAATCCATATGCGCCATAACGGTAGTGTGCTCCACACTGTCCAAATGCAGAACCTTTGGCGGCAGCAACTGCTGGGAAAGTACTGCCTTGTCTGCCAGCCGCCTCATCAGACGTTCAAACATGACCTTCTCATGCGCTGCATGCTGGTCTACAATATAGAGTTTATCCTCATATTCAATCATCCAATAGGTTTTAAATACCTGACCGATCAAACGGTGTTTTTTTCTCGCTTCCCCGGAGAGAAATGATTCCATATCCATTGAAATCTGTTCACTTTTTATGGATGCCTCATGGTCTTTTCTTCTATTTTGTGTGAGGGTTTCCGTGAGATCCGTTTTGTGTGAGGCAGCCTGCTTATCTGTCCGGCTTGGAGATGCCGTAATATTTTCTGGTATTGCAGCAGATTTTCCTGTCTCCGCGCTGTCTGGATTTGTATTGCCTGTGACCGGAGGCTTTGTCTCTTCCTGCTCTTTTTTGTGCGAGATGACCGCCTGCTGATAACGAAGCGCCCTTGCCTCCTTTTCAAAAGGTTCCGGTACATGGAGGGTGCTTTTTTTCTGCTGTTCCACTAAAAGCTCCCGTTCTTCCTTCGCTGTCCGCAGGGAAACATCCTGAATCATTTCCTGGCTTAATAATGCCTGCCGTACGCTGTCCTTTACAAAGTCAAACAACTGCTCGCCGTCTGCATACTTAAATTCCATCTTTGTCGGATGGATATTGACATCTAACTTATTGCTGTCTAAGGTAAAATGCAAAGCCGTAAATGGAAATTTGTGAATCATGACAAAGGATTTATAAGCCTCCTCGATTGCCTTGTTCACAATATTGCTCCGAATATACCTTCCATTTACAAAATAGTGTTCAAAGCTCCGGTTTCCTTTGGAAACATATGCTTTTCCCACATACCCTTCCACTGCAAAATCACCGACTGAGCGTTTGACCGGCAAAAGATTTCCGGATACATCTTTTCCATATATATGATAAATCACATCCTTCAGCTTGTCATTACCGGAGGTGGCGATTTTATTACTGCCATTGATGATATACTTGAAGGATACTTCCGGATGAGACAGGGCAAGCCTTGTCACTAACTCTGTCACATAACTGCCCTCTGTCATTGCCGTTTTTAAGAATTTTTTTCTTGCCGGTACATTGTAAAACAGATTTCTCACAATAATCGTAGTTCCGGATGGCGCGCCGATTTCCTCACTGGCAATCTCCTTACTTCCATGGATCTCATAGCGGATTCCGGTCAGCGCATGGGCAGTTTTCGTAATACACTCCACCTGGGATACCGCTGCAATGCTGGCAAGCGCCTCACCACGAAAACCTAAGGAACTGATACTTAACAAATCTTCGATCGTCATAATTTTGCTCGTGGCATGACGGATAAAGGCAGTGGGAACCTCCTCTTTTTCAATTCCCTGACCGTTATCGGTAATACGGATAAAAGACATGCCGCCTTCCTTAATTTCGATCGTAACGGCTGTTGCGCCTGCATCGATCGCATTTTCCACTAATTCCTTTACCACGGAGGATGGGCGTTCCACCACCTCACCGGCTGCTATTTTATTGATGGTTGACTGGTCTAAAACCTTTATCATGCGTATTCTCCCTTGATTTGTTATCGTCTTACTGCAAATTTTCATTACCGGCTGTTTCAGATGTTAATCACGTTGTATCTCCATTACACTGCCTCCATTAAAAACTTCAGCCCACAGCGGCTGAAGTTTTCAACGTTTGGCATCTTATTTATTTCAGCCGTTCCTGTAAATCATTTAAGTACAACAATGCCTTCATCGGTGTCATATTGGAAAGGTCAAGTGCTTTGATATCCGCTACCACACTGGATTCTTCTGCGTTTCCAAATAAAGATAACTGCCCGTCCGCATCTTTTTTCTTTCCTTTCCTGCCTTTTTGCCCCAAAGCAGCATCCTCCAAAATCTTCGGCATAATGTCTGCCGCCGCAGTCACGGTGATATCATGCTCAGAAAGCTCATCGGCAATCTCCCTTGCCCTTGCCAATACCACCTCCGGGACACCTGCCAGTTTCGCAACCTGTATTCCATAACTTTTATCTGCGCCGCCTTTGATGATTTTGCGCAAAAACACGATATCATCTCCCGATTCCTTGACCGAAATGCAGTAGTTATTCACGCTGTCGAGCTTTCCTTCCAATTCCGTCAGTTCATGGTAATGGGTGGCAAACAAAGTTTTTGCCCCCAATAAATCCTTTGAGCTTATGTATTCCACTACTGCCCAGGCAATAGACAGCCCGTCATAAGTAGAAGTTCCACGTCCGATTTCATCTAAAATCAACAGGCTGTTTGAAGTTGCATTACGAAGAATATTTGCCACTTCACTCATTTCCACCATAAAAGTACTCTGTCCGGAAGCCAAGTCGTCAGAAGCCCCGACTCGTGTAAAAATACGGTCTACAATGCCAATATCAGCGGATGCCGCCGGTACATAAGAGCCAATCTGCGCCATCAGCACGATCAATGCCACCTGCCGCATATAGGTGGATTTTCCTGCCATATTCGGGCCGGTAATGATGGATACACGGTTCAGATTATTATCTAAGAAAGTGTCATTGGTGATAAAGGAATCGTTGTCTAACACCCGTTCCACGACCGGATGCCTGCCATCCTTTATCTCGATTCTGCCTTCCGTGTTGATGGAAGGGCGTACAAAATGATTCTTTTCCGCTACATAGGCAAGCGATGCAAGGGCATCTAAATCGGCAATGATTTTGGCTGCCTTCTGGACTCGTTTCACCTCTGTTGCAAGGCGTTCCCTTATTTCCACAAACAAATCGTATTCCAAGCCAAACAAACGGTCTTCTGCCCCTAAAATTTTGCCTGCAATATCCTCTAATTCATCCGTCGAATACCGCTCCGAATTTGCGAGTGTCTGTTTTCTGATAAAATGTTCCGGCACCAGATTCTTATAGGAATTTGTGACATCAAAATAATATCCAAAGACCTTATTGAATTTAATCTTCAGATTCTTGATTCCGGTTGACTCCCTTTCCCTTGTCTCCAAATCCAAAAGCCATTGCTTTCCATCGGACTTGGCAGCCTTTAAGGAATCTACCGTCTCATGGTAACCTTCCTTAATAATACCGCCTTCCTTTACCAGAATTGGGGGATCCTCTAAAATGGAATCTTCGATCCACTGGTATAAATCCACAAGCTCATCGAGTTCTTTTCCGTATTCTGAAAGCAAGCCAGTATCAAACTCCTGCAAAATTGCTTTTACATGGGGTAAAATGCCGATGGAGTTTTTAAAGGCAATCAAATCTCTTGGATTCGCCGTTTTTAACGTGATGCGTGTCATTAACCGTTCCAGATCATATACGGCATTTAAGTATTCCCGAAGCTCATCCCTTGTAATAATCGAATGATTAAATGCCTCTATGGCATCTAAACGGTTCTCTATGATTTCCCTGCGGATACATGGCTGTTCCACCATTGCGCGCAGATTTCTTGCTCCCATAGCAGTCTTTGTCTTATCTAATACCCATAGCAGGGAACCCCGTTTGTTTTTGTCACGCATCGTCTCACAAAGCTCCAAATTCCGTCTGGAAGAGCTGTCAAGCACCACATAATCCTCCACATGATAGGTACGGATATGGTTGATATGGTCTACGGAGCTTTTTTGGGTGTCCTTTAAATAATAGAGCAGACAGCCCACCGAACGGACGGCATTTGGATAATCCTTTAACCCCAGACCTTCCAGGCTCATCATATGGAACTGGTCTTTGAGCAGGCGGTCATCCATATCATAATCATAATACCACTCTTCCATTACGGTAATCATGGTATGTTCCTTTTCACGAAGATTTAAAAGGCTGATGCCGCTGCTTCCATGTTCCTCCAACGAAACCTTTTCATTTACCAGGATTTCCACCGGCGCAAATTTTGATATCTCATCCATCACTTTGGAAAGGCTTTCCACTTCTGTGGTAAAAAAATCACCGGTCGTTATGTCCGCAAAAGAAATACCATATGTTTCATCATAAAAAATACTCATCAAATAGTTATTTTTTGTCTCGTTAAGGCTTCCAGCGCTCATATTGGTTCCAGGCGTTACAATCTGGACAACCTCACGTTTTACAAGACCTTTTGCCTGCTTCGGATCCTCTACCTGTTCACAGATAGCAACCTTATAGCCTTTTTCCACCAGACGGTTCATGTAATTTTCATATGCATGATACGGAATCCCACACATCGGGGCGCGTTCTTCCATACCGCAGTCTTTCCCGGTCAGGGTGATTTCCAGTTCCCTCGATGCAGTAATGGCATCCTCAAAAAACATTTCATAAAAATCACCTAAGCGGTAGAATAAAATGCAGTCCTTATATTCTTCCTTTGTTTTGCAATACGTTTCCATCATTGGTGTCATGTGTGTTACCCGCCTTCTAAATATTTATCATCCATTCGCAATTGCCTGCACAATTGTTTCATCCCCTCAACTGTCCAGCTCCCCGATATAGTAAAATCCCTTTGCCTTCGTAAGCTTCACATTCTGAAACGTTCCAATCAGATCGGCGCTGCCGGGGAAATGCACCAGCAAATTATTAGACAGCCTGCCTGTCAGCAGTTGTTCATCCTGTTCGTCCACCCCTTCTACCAACACCTCCAAAGTTTTTCCCTCATCTTTGCTGCAAGTCTCCTTTGCAATTTCCTGTACCTCTTGTAACAAACGGTCAAAACGAGACTTTATTTCTTCTTCCGATGCCTGAAATTCCATGTCTGCCGCCGGAGTTCCGGTACGTTTCGAGTAAATAAATGTAAATGCAGAATCAAACCGCACTTTCCTTACCACATCCAATGTCTCCTCAAAATCCGCCTCTGTCTCCGTTGGAAATCCAACAATGATATCCGTAGTCAATGAAATATCAGGGATTGCGTTTCTTATTTTGCCAACTAATGCAAGATAATCTTCTTTTGTATACCGGCGGTTCATATCCGCAAGTATCTTTGTGCTTCCTGACTGCATTGGCAAATGAAGGTGCTTACAGATTTTTTTGGACTTTGCCATAACTGCAATCAATTCATCCGATAAATCTTTGGGATGGGATGTCATAAAACGGATCCGTTTTAATCCCTCTATCTGTTCTACCTGTTCTAACAGTTCCCCAAATGTAATTGGGTTTTCCAGATTTTTGCCATAGGAATTTACATTCTGCCCTAACAGCATAACCTCCACCACGCCATCTGCTGCCAGCTTCCGGATTTCTGCAAGAATGTCCTCCGGCTTCCTCGAACGCTCCCTGCCCCGGACATATGGCACAATACAATAGCTGCAAAAATTATTGCAGCCAAACATAATATTCACGCCGCATTTAAAATCATATTTTCGTTCGCTTGGCAGATCTTCCACAATTTCCGTAGTGCCTTCCCATATATCAATGAGCATCCCTTTGGAATTTAACTTATTCTCAATCAGTTCCGCTAACTTAAATACATTATGGGTGCCAAAAATAATATCCACATGCCGGTAGCTTTTTTTGATTTTCTCCACGACAAGGCTTTCCTGCATCATGCAGCCGCAGACAGCGATCAGCATATCCGGGTTTTTCTGCTTATATTTCTTAAGCTGCCCTAAACGTCCATATACACGCAGGTTTGCATTTTCCCGGACAGTACAGGTATTCATAATCAGAAAATCTGCATCCTCGCTCTCGGTTTTTACATAACCTATCGTTTCCAAAATGCCCTCCAGCTTTTCACTGTCCTTCGCATTCATCTGACAGCCAAAGCAAATGCTGCAATAGGTAAGGGAACGCCCAAGTTCCTTTGCCTTATCTGCAAGCCTCACTTTCAGGCGTTCCATAATCAATCTCTGTTTTTCTGCTTCCAGTTCATTTATATTCTGTTCCGTTCTCATCACTAATCTCCGTTCTGTAAAATCTGCCGTAAGTATTATAATATAAAAAATAATGATTTAAAAGAGAATTATATATGGAGGATCTCCCTGCTCTTTAAAAAATAAAACTGATATTCATATTCCGGGTTTGCTGCCAGCAAAATTCCGATTTCAAGCATACGCCCGCTTAGGCGGTGATACATGACATCCTGTCGCCACGGAATGCCTAAAAGATATTCCCTCTCCCCATCGGTCAAATCCCGCAGCATCCCGGAAAGGCTTTCCGCATCCTGCCGGAGCAGCCCTCCAAAAGGGCATCGCATATAAGAATTTTCCTCACCATTTGCACGAATATACTCTGCAAGCATCTGCCGGATCACTTTTCTTTTTTTGCTTTTGCATATACATGCTTTCATATCCGCATCTTCAAATGGCAGTTTTGAAAGCAGCATTCCGGATTCCGTCATATACCGATATACTGTTTTTTCCACCCGTTCCTGCGGGGTTGGAAAATCCAGCCGTTCCATAATCTGAGTTATGGAATATCCGGACTCCACCAAATGGCGGATTGCCCCGCCGCTTGCCATATCATGCGTAAAATCAGCCAATGCATCTTCAAAATATCTTGGTTGTTCAGCCATATTATCACCTTGCTTACAGTTTTTCCCGATTATAAATCACCTATTTTTTCTGACTTGTAAAGTTTAACACTTTTTTATCCTATTTGTAAATATTTTCCCTGTCATAAAATAAATCTGTATTTTCTTTTGAATTACGATAGCTATTTATTCCGAAATCGGTTATAATGGACTTATTACAGGTGCATATTTATGGGTACCAAAGAAAATAAGGAGAATTACATTGGTCAGAAGAAAATTTATCAGCACCCGAATTTTAAAACCCGGCATGGTGATTGACCAGTCGATTATCGACAGCACTGGTCGCGTCCTTTTAGGACGTAAAACACCTTTAGATGAATACTATATTAATGCCCTGCAAAAACTTGGAATTGGCGGTGTCTACATCCGTGAGGGAGAAGAAGAAGAAATCGAAGAGAATATTGAGATATCCCCGGAGGTTGTAGAAAAAATAGAAAAAATGAGAGTTGCGGATAAAGCAAAACTCAAGCTTTCAGAAAGCGTAAAGGCAAGGGTTTCAGAAGGAATACAATACCTTTACAGCAATCCTGAATCCGAGGGCTTTACCGATGCAGCCAGCAGCATTTCAAACGACTTAATGAAGGCAATCACCGACAATGATGCCATCGCGATTGATATCAGCACACTCAAAGTCAGCGATGAATACACCTTTAAACACAGTGTAGATGTGGCTTCCATGTCCATGATTATTGCCAAACGGTTTGGTCTTGATGACAAACAGGTATACCAGATCGGCATATCCGGTCTTTTGCATGACCTCGGAAAATCCCAGATTCCGAACGAGATACTGAACAAACCGGGCAAATTATCAGATGAGGAATTTACCATCATGAAAAACCACCCTCTTATCGGATACAATATTATAAAGGACAAACCGGATATCGCCCAGGAGATTAAGATGGGGGTGTTACAGCACCATGAAAAAATCAACGGCAGAGGATATCCGCTTGGACTTGAGGGAAACAGAATCCATAATTACGCCCGCATCCTATCCGTTGCCGATATTTATGATGCGCTTGTAACGGAACGCCCTTACAAAAAAGCATTTACGCCAAGAGATGCCGTGGAAATGATTATGGCAATGACCGGTGAACTGGATTTTGGCATGATTCAGAGTTTTCTGGATAGTGTCGTTCTCTACCCGGTGGATTCCGTTGTTACGCTAAGTACCGGCGAACATGCAAAAGTGGTACAGAATAATCCCGGTTATCCAATGCGTCCGAAGGTCGTCACACTCCGGCAGGGTAAAGTTTACGATCTGGCAAATGATATTGCCTATGCGAATGTTATTGTAGAATAAAACAAGAAAGCTCACTGGTTTTGCCAGTGAGCTTTCTTGTTTGAGGAAACACTATCGGATTGCTGCATGAATCTCCTGTAAGGACATCACTCCGATTTCACCATCTTTGACAACGGTACAGATTCCCTCTGCGGTTGCCTTCGCTGCAGCCATCGTTGTAAAGTATGGAACCTTTGTCTTGATCGCTGTCTTGCGGATATAACTGTCATCAAACAGCTTTTCTTCCTGTGCGGCAGGTGTATTGATAATCAGTTGAACATTTCCGTTCATTACCTCATCCACAATGTTTGGTCTTCCCTCCTGCATCTTGTTTACACGGGAAGCCTTTATGCCATTTGCAATCAACAAATCATATGTGCTGCCCGTTGCTAAAATACGGAATCCACATGATTCAAACTGTCTGGCAACTTCCACAACCTCCGGCTTATCCTTGCGGCTTACACTAAATAAAACCGTTCCCTCCTTCGGCAGTCTGGTCTGTGTTGCCTCCTGCGCCTTGAAGAAGGCTTCGCCGACATTCGTGGAAAGCCCAAGCACCTCACCGGTCGAGCGCATCTCCGGCCCGAGAACCGGATCCACCTCCTGGAACATATTAAATGGAAATACTGCTTCTTTGACACCGTAGTATACCGGTTTTACCTCTTTCATATCCACAATCGGGGAATCCATGCCTGTAAGTTCCCTTGTCATAATCTGGGTTGCAAGCTTTACCATTTTCACATTGCATACTTTGGATACCAGCGGTACGGTTCTGGATGCTCTCGGGTTTGCTTCTAACACATATACCTTGCCATCCTCAATTGCATACTGCATATTCATAAGACCGCAGACACCCATTTCCTCTGCAATCTTTCGTGTGTATTCTTTAATCGTTGCCACTAAGTCCTCCGGGATATTCTTCGACGGCAAAATACATGCGGAATCACCGGAATGGACGCCTGCAAGCTCAATATGCTCCATCACGGCAGGAACATAGGCATGTTTTCCGTCCGCAATGGCATCCGCCTCACATTCCGTTGCATGGCGCAGGAAACGATCAATCAAAATCGGTCTGTCCGGTGTCACGCCGACAGCGGCTGCCATATACTGCTTTAAGGATTCCGGCTCATTTACCACTTCCATGCCACGGCCGCCAAGCACATAAGAAGGACGTACCATAACCGGATATCCGATCCGGTCGGCAATCTCCAATGCTTCTTCTACATTTACAGCCATTCCCGCCTCCGGCATCGGAATATTGAGTTTTTCCATCATGCCACGGAACAGGTCTCTATCCTCCGCCATATCAATAATCTCCGGCGAAGTACCCAGTATATTGACACCATTTTTCTTTAAGTCTGCCGCGAGGTTAAGCGGTGTCTGTCCGCCAAACTGCGCAATGACTCCAACCGGTTTTTCCTTTTCATAAATGCTAAGTACATCTTCCAGGGTGAGCGGTTCAAAATAAAGCTTGTCCGAAGTGTCATAATCCGTTGATACCGTCTCCGGGTTACAGTTTACGATAATGGTCTCAAAACCAAGCTCTTTCAAGGCAAATGCGGCATGTACACAACAGTAATCAAACTCAATGCCCTGACCGATGCGGTTCGGGCCGCCGCCGAGAATCATAATTTTCTTCTTATCGGATACCGTTGTCTGATCCGGCGCATTATAGGTGGAATAATAGTATGCGCTGTCCTTTGTTCCGCTGACATGCACAGGTTCCCAGCTTTCCGTAATGCCATAGCCGATTCTTGCCCTGCGGATTTCTTCCTCCGGAACCTCTAAAAGCTTTGCCAGATAACGATCTGCAAAACCATCCTTCTTTGCCTTGTCTAATATATCTTTTGCAGGAACCGAGCCTTTGCGTGCCAGGAGCATTTCTTCCTCCTCAACTAACTCCTTCATCTGCTCAATAAAATAGTGCTTAATCTTTGTAAGGTTAAATAACTCGTCCACCGTTGCGCCTTTTCGCAATGCCTCATACATGATGAACTGTCTTTCACTGGTAGGCGTAATCAGCATTTTTAGCAGTTCCTCTTTGCTCTTTTCATGGAAATCCTTCGCAAAACCTAAACCGTAGCGCCCGATTTCCAGGCTTCGTATCGCCTTTTGGAACGCTTCTTTATAGTTCTTGCCAATGCTCATAACCTCGCCTACGGCGCGCATCTGTGTTCCAAGCTTATCCTCAGAATCCTTGAATTTCTCAAATGCCCATCTTGCAAATTTAATTACCACATAATCTCCGCCCGGAACATATTTATCCAATGTGCCATATACACCACACGGAATCTCGTCAAGCGTAAGGCCGGAGGCAAGCATGGCAGAAACCAGCGCAATCGGAAAACCGGTAGCCTTTGATGCCAGTGCAGAGGAACGGGACGTTCTCGGGTTAATCTCGATCACAATAATGCGGTCTGACACCGGGTCATGCGCAAACTGTACGTTTGTACCGCCAATCACCTCTACCTCATTTACAATCTTATATGCCTGTTCCTGTAAACGCTGCTGGCATTCCTCTGAGATGGTAAGCATTGGCGCAGAACAGAAGGAATCACCGGTATGAATCCCTAACGGATCAATATTCTCGATAAAACATACGGTAATCATATTCCCCTTTGCATCCCGGACAACTTCCAGCTCTAACTCTTCCCAGCCGAGGATGGATTCCTCTACAAGCACCTGCCCAACCAAAGATGCCTGAAGCCCTCTTGCGCATACGGTCTTTAACTCCTCTACATTATAGACCAGACCGCCGCCGGCGCCTCCCATTGTGTAGGCAGGACGGAGAACAACCGGATAACCAAGTTTGTCCGCAATGGCAAGTGCCTCCTCTACGGAATAGGCAACCTCACTTCTCGCCATCTCAATTTCCAGTTTATCCATCGTTTTCTTAAATTCAATCCGGTCTTCCCCACGCTCAATCGCATCTACCTGGACACCGATTACCTTCACGTTATATTTATCCAGCACACCGGTATTGGCAAGCTCCGAACAAAGATTTAACCCTGACTGTCCTCCCAGATTTGGCAGAATGGCATCCGGACGTTCCTTTTCAATAATCTGTTCCAGTCTTGTTACATTGAGTGGTTCGATATACGTCACGTCTGCAATTTCCGGATCGGTCATGATCGTTGCAGGATTGGAATTTACCAATACGATCTGATACCCAAGCTGGCGGAGTGCCTTACATGCCTGTGTACCGGAATAATCAAACTCACATGCCTGTCCGATAATAATCGGGCCGGAGCCAATAATTAATACCTTTTTGATGTCTTCTCTCTTGCTCATTTTTACCTCTCATTCTGCTGTGCCAGGACAGCCGTTTATAACCTTTTAGCCAAAAGAAAAGCCAGTAAAAATCTACCGGCTAAAAAATTTTCCAAACTTCGTTCATCTGTACTCCTATCTATCTGCCCCTTTGCAGACACTTTTTTCTTTTTGCTATCTGTAACATTATAACGAAAAAAAGTGTATTCGTAAACAAAAACTTTTTGAAATTATGCCCAAATTTGCGCCTGCATTTTCTATGTGTCAGGAAAGTCCGCAATCCTTCTCAATATGTCCGGCATCTATATTTTGCTGTAAAATACCCTTCATATAATCCCAAAGCTTCTCCGAACCAAGCGCTGTCCGTTCATTCCGTTTTAAGATCTGGGAAATTTTGACCTGGTTTTCCTCCCATGCAAGCCCTCCGGATGCATCATTTAACATCATGGGCTGGATATTATCCATGCAACGTGCAAACTTTGCCTCTGCGCTCTCCTGTGCTTCAAATTCCTGCCATAAACGATAAAGCTTGTCCGCCTGATCCTCCGGCAGCAGATAAAAGATCCGTTGTGCCGCCATCTCTTCCCTCTCTGCCTGCGTTTCTTTTCCCTTCTCATCATAGGCGTAGGTGTCTCCGGCATCAATCTCTACGATATCATGAATCAGCAGCATCGCAATCGTCTTTAACACATCAATTTCCCCGTTGGCATATTCACTCAGCAAAAGTGTCATGACTGCCATATGCCATGCGTGTTCGGCATCATTTTCCCTGCGGGATGCATCCGCAAGAAACGTATGTCTCATAATTTCCTTTTCCTTATCAATTTCCCGGAAAAATGCAAACTGTTTATCTAATCGTTCCAAAATGATAACCTCCTGTTCCATAATGAAGAATCATGAGCAAAACATACTATTTCCAAAACCTAATTGTGCAATATAGACAATATCGCAAGCAGGGCATTGAGGAGCCGTCGGTACTTCGCATTGAACACTTAGCGAGGTAGTTCCGAGCCTAGTGTGAAAGTGTGCCTTGGCTAGTGCCGTATTTTGGCACCTTATGTACCGTTACGAGCGATACATAGCGAAAGCGTGTCCGGCTGTGATTTGTCTATATTGTACAATGGATAGTTGTGAAAACAGAGTTTTGCTCATGTCTAATAATGAATTGGGATGGGGCAAACTTAAGTTTTCTCAATCTGTATATCCATTTTTGCATTGAACTTTTCCGCCCATTCTTCCGTATTATAAAAAAGAATACAGTTTTGCCATCCGTCGCTTCCTGCATATAACGCTTTTTCCGGCTGTTCTTCCTCTAAAATGCGATTCAATGCGGATAAAATCTTCGTATCAAACCAGTCATATTGAAAACGCAGGGTATTTTCATAGCTTTTGCCATTGCAGGAAAAAGAGAGAAGGCAATCGCCCTTTCCCGTCTCAAAAGTCTCTTCGCCTACCACTTCCCGGATATCCCGAAATACGAGATCCCCTTTTGTCAGCGCTTCAATCCGCTCTAAAAAAGGACGGTACATATCTCCCGGTGCATCCTGTTCCAAATTGAAAGAATATACCTGTGGGGATTCCATATTGTCAAACAGCCATCCGGCAATATATTCCTTTTCCATATCCGCAAGCATATTGGATGGCATCTGCATGATGCGGTTCTTAAGCTCCTCTTCCTGCGCAGTCACATCGATTCCAAGATCTTTCAAATCCTGCATGCATTTTCCGATATAATTATGTATCTCTTGTTTTTCCATCTTCCACTCTCCTTTCCATTACTTATCAGTTTAGGCATTTGCGAAACGCCTTGTTTTCAAAATCTAGTTGTGCAATATAGACAATATCATAAGTCAGGCGCTTTGGAGCCGCCAGTGGTTAGCGAGGTTTTTTCGAGCTTAGCACTGTTGCGAGCGACAAG
>JAMPFS010000021.1 GCA_023664325.1 Clostridium sp. | reverse complement strand
CAAGCCCTTATAGGGCGTGAGCAAACCACCGGCTAAGCCGGTGGTTCTGATTTTTCATGTTCAGAATTTCAATCATTACAAGTACTGCAGTAAGTATAATCATAAATTCTTCGTATGTACTCATAAGCATTTCCCCTTTCCGCAAGACTCGGATCAGGTAGAGCCATCCCCCGGATGCCCGGTTAAATATACTATAAAATATATTCTATCAGTATAATAGAAATTCATAATCATGTCAAATCAAAAAATAACAGTCTATGAAATCCACAGTTTTCTTTTTGCTTTCGGTAATAATCCGGTATTCCCAGCATATATTAAATGTATGAGAGTAAAATACTGTGTCTGTACAAAAGGACAGTATGTATTTAAGAGAAAATCTCTACAAGGAGGCACACATGTTATGACAAAAAAAGAGGAGATTCTAAAGATAGTTTCTTCTAAGCTTCGGCGTATTTTAGAAAATTCAGATATGGATTTTGAAAAGCTGCAGGAGATGAGAATCCGTATGTTAGAGCCGCTGATTGTAATATATGACGGGGAAGAATTCTTTTTATCAGAAAAAGGGGAACTGTCAAAGCAGCCGGAAAGCGGTTACCAGATTACGGCAGCAGATATAAAAGAAACAATAGAATATATCAGCAGTTTTTCCTTATACGCATATGAAGATGAAATACGGCAGGGATTTATTACGGCACAGGGTGGACACCGGATTGGACTAGCTGGAAAAGTTGTCCTTGAAAATGACAGGGTAAAATCGGTTAAGCATATTTCCTTTATCAATATCCGTATGTCCCATGAGCGCAAAGGGTGCGGGGAGTGTATTTTACCTTATATATATGAAGAAAACAGGATATGCCATACCCTTATCATTTCACCGCCAGGATGTGGGAAAACAACTCTTTTAAGGGATATTGTACGGCTTATATCCAATGGCAATGATGTTTGCCAGGGAATGAGTGTAGGTGTGGTGGATGAGAGGTCGGAAATAGGCGCCTGCTATCGCGGGATTCCACAAAATGATGTCGGCATGCGGACAGATATTTTGGATTGCTGCCCGAAGGCAGAGGGAATGCTGATGATGATTCGCAGCATGTCTCCGGCGGTAATTGCGGTAGATGAGATTGGGAAAAGGGAGGATATTGATGCGCTTGCCTATGTGATGAATTGTGGCTGCCAGATGTTAGCGACTGTGCATGGAGCTTCCATTGACGATATCCGGAATAAACCAGTGCTGCGAAAGCTCGTGGAAGAACGGCTGTTTAAACGTTTTGTGATTTTGTCAGGAGGCAGTAAGCCGGGAAACGTAGAGGTCATTTTTGACGAGCGTGGAAGTGTACTGTATGACCCCAAACTGCAATGCGTATGAAATACAGATCAACGGATGAAACGGCAGTCCGCTTTGATAAAAAGGGCAGAAAAGAGGTGTGGGAAATGGAGCTTCTTTGTAAAATTGCAGGCAGTGTATTTGTTATCACCGGTTCCGGATATTTAGCCATGTCGATGAATCATACAATGGAACAAAGAGCAATTGATTTAAGGAGACTTTACAGTATTTTATTACAGTTAAAGAGTGAAATGCAATATATGGGAAATACGCTTCCGGAATGTTTTTTGCGGTTAAAGGAAGGGTGCTGCGAGCCATTTTGCGCATGGCTCGATAAACTGGTGGTTCGGTTAGAGGGGGAGGATGGGAATATCTTTCGTACAGTATGGCTTGAGTCGTTAGACAGTCTGTATTCAGAGTCTGTTTTTGAAGAAAAGGATGTAGAACCATTAAGAGAATTGGCGGACAAGCTGGGAAATGAGGATATCACAGCCCAGCTTAAGGCAATTGATTATGTGCTTATACATATTGAACAAAACCGTAAGGAATTAGAGGGTGAAATAAAAGAGAGGAAGAAGGTAGTTACATCATTGAGTATATTTGCAGGAATGCTTGTATTAATCTTGTTATTGTAGGACAAGGGGAAAAATATGACGGTTGAGATAATTATAAAAATTGCAGCTTTGGGCATTGTGATTGCGTTGCTTAATCAGATTTTGAAACATGCCGGAAGGGATGACCAGGCATTTTTTGTGACAATGGCGGGGATTGTAGTAGTGCTGACATGGATTTTACCTTACATAGTGGATGTGTTTAATTCGATGCAGGACATGTTTGGGCTATAGGAGGCTTAAAAACATGAACTTTTTTAAAATTATCTGTGCAGTGATAATAGGTGTTTTACTGGCGATAAAGTTAAAGGGGATGGGGAATCCGTTATGGGCATATCTGTCAGTTGCGCTTAGCCTGTTTGTATTGATTTATGCGGTAAACCGGTTATCCTTTGTCTTTGATTTTCTAAATGAAGTCATGAAAGATATTGGATTGGAGAGCGGGTATTTTGAAATTCTGATAAAAATTGTCGGTATTTCCTACCTTTGTGAATTTACAGCGAATATCTGTCGGGAGTCCGGTTTCGTATCAGTTGCAAGCCAGGTTGAATTGGGAGGAAAGTTAACAATGATGGTGTTGTCGATGCCTATTTTACTGGCAATTGTGGAAATGATTACGGAGGTACTTTAGGTGAACGAATCTTTTCAAAAAAAAGTTTTGCGTTTTTTTTGGATACTGGGATTTATCATGGTTTGCGTATCTGTGGGCGGTATAGACAGCAGTGTATATGCTGCCCGGTATGACGACAGCCGGAATACAGCATATCAAGAGCAGGATGAGGGAAACAGTCTGGATGAAATCGAGGATGAGTATTACAAGAGTTTTTATGACACTGTGGAAATGGACGAGCTGACAGAAGAAATCCGGGAGATCACAGGGAACTATGGCAGAGAGGATGATATTTCATTTGACATGTTTTATAAAATGATGCTTGCAGGAGAGATGGAGGAGGCGGTCTCCCAGGCAGTAAATCAATTATACAGCAGTATCGGAGATGAAATTATCATGAATCAGCAGGTGCTTTTAAAGATGGTAGCGTTGGTGGTGGTAGCGGCTATTTTTAATAGCTATTCCTCGATTTTAAAATTCAGTTTTGTGGGCGAACAGGGATTTTTTATTACATACCTGATGATTGCAGTGCTATTGATGCAGTCCTTTATGATGATCTATGATGTTGCGCAGGAGTCGGTATATTATATCAAGGATTTGATGACCTGCATGCTGCCGGCATTTTATATGTCGCTTACGATGTGTACCGGATTTACGACATCACAAATGGTAAATACCATGTTTCTGACAATGCTTGCCGCAGTTGAAAAACTGCTGCTTGTGGTGATATTACCGGGTACCAGAATTTATTTTTTGATTGTAATATTAAACCAGATTAACCAGAAAGACAGGTTTTCCAAGTTAGCGGGGCTGATCCGACAGGGTTTGACATTTGCGTTAAAAGCAATTGTGACCGGAATTATCGGTCTGAATGTGATGAAAAGCATTTTGCTGCCGGTTTATGACAATGCAAAGTATAATGTGCTGCAAAAAGGGCTTTCTGTCGTGCCGGGAGGGGCTTCCCTGTCCGGCCTCAGCACGATCTTAGTGGGTGCGGGCGTATTGATTAAAAACAGTGTAGGATTAGCAGCGGTGGTAATTCTGCTTGTGCTTGGCAGTGTTCCCCTGATTAAGATTTTTTGCTTTCTTATCGTGTATAAGGTGATTCTTGCGTTGATCCAGCCAATTAGTGACAGCCGGATTCTGGCGGGAATCCAGGGGGCTGTAGATAGTACCGGGGTGCTGCTGCGCGCCACCGCAACGTCTATTATTTTATCCATATTGTCTATTGCAATTGTTCTGCTCACAACAAATGTGAGGCTGTATGCGGGGTGATGTTTTGCTGATTGGATGGGTGAAAAGCGGATTATTATTTGGGATATTTGCATCTGTTATTTTGATGCTTTGTCCAAACAAATCCTATATGAAGCATATCAGCCTGGTAGTAGGTTTACTGTTTATTCTTGTTATGCTGCATCCGGTTATGGAGTTATGTTCGGTTGATGTATCCACTTATGCCAGTTACATTCAGAATTTTTTGATGCTGGAAACGGAGGATATGGAGTTTTCAAAGGAGAACAGGCAGCTTTATGAGCTGTCGTTAGCGGCGCAGTTAGAGGCTGTATTTGTGGAAAAAGGGTATCCGGTAACGGATATTTTGGTTGAGACAGATCAAAATGGAAATGCAGAGGAAATTCACTTACGTTTTGGTGAAGGGGAATTTGATTTGCGCAATGTAGAAAATTATCTGCACAGATTGTTAGGAGAGGATGTGAGGATAACCTATGAATAAAGAACTTTTTTCTTTCCTGCCAAAGATAAGCAGGGAAAAATGGGAAAAGGCAGCCATTATTTTTTTGCTGGGCATATTTTTTCTGCTTGCGGCAACACCGGTTTCCGGCTTTTCCCAAAAAAAGACACAAAAAGCAAGCAATCTGGAAAGCGCGGCAGGGGGGAATACGGATGCGGTAAAATCTTCTCAAAATAATGCATATATTGACGGACTTGAGAATAAGCTAGAACAAACCATAGCAGGTATGGAGGGCGCAGGTGAGGTTTTGGTCATGATTACATGTAAGGATACTGGGGAAAAGATTTTAGACAAGAATCAGCCTTATGAAAGTGAAACGGAAAAGGCAAAAGAGGACGGAAGGGAATCAGAACGTACCCGTATCCAAAGTGATCAGGAAACTGTCTTGATTGAACAGGAAGGTGACACAACGCCGATTGTGGTACTTGAAAAGTATCCGGAAATAGAAGGGGTGGTGGTTGTATGTGAAGGCGGGGATAACTCTGCATTAGCCCTTCGGATAAAAGAGGCAGTTCAGGCATTATTTGACATTGATGCCCATAAAATAGTGGTATGTAAACGGAAAAAATGAAAGAGAGGATTTTATCAGAATGAAGAAAATTTTCAAGAAGAATCAGGTTATTATTACGGCATTGGCTATTATGATAGTAATTGCCGGATATTTGAACTTTACCAGTGACAGTGAACTCTTAAATACTTCTGTAGAAAATATGGAAAGCGAAGGGGCAAGCGGCAATTCGGATGATGACATTGTAAGCGCAACGGTAAATGATTCCGCAGATGGTGAGGCGTTTGCGGAAAATGATATGGATGCGGAAGCCACTGATGTGGCGGGAGCAGATATAGCTTCCGGAGAAGAAAAGGAAGCTGCGGAGGATGGAACACAGGAAGATACGATAGATACTGCATCCGCAAGCCTTGATGAAAATGGGGATCCGATTGATGCGGAATCAGTCGGTGAGGCAGTGCTTACCAATGGTTCTGTCGTACTTTCTGAAGCAAAAATCAACCGGGAACAGACAAGGGCAAAAGCAAAGGAAATGCTCCTAGAGATTATCAATAACGAAAATCTTTCCGAGGATTCCAAAAAAGATGCAATCAATAAAATGTTATCCATGACCGAACAGATCGAGAAGGAAAGCGCAGCAGAAACACAGTTAGCAGCAAAGGGATTTTCAAATTCGGTTGTAAGCATTTCGGATGACAGCGTGGATGTCACGGTGAACAGTGAATCCCTGACAGATAAACAGCGGACACAGATTGAGGATATTATCACCCGGAAAACAGGCTGTGAATTAAACCAGATTGTCATTACCACCATGTTTGTTCAGTGAGCTTTTAAGAAAAAAATGCAAAATGATTGCAAAACATAGGGGATATTTGGTATACTACATAGTATATGAGAAATTGCAGCCATAATGGCGAAGGAGGAATCAGAATGGCAACAGAGATGCAGAGTGGTAACACATATAGCTTTAAGGAAGCTGGTGTACTTGGTGATATTCAGATTGCAGATGAGGTGATTGCAATTATTGCAGCGCTTGCAGCAACAGAGGTAGAGGGAGTTGCAAAGATGTATGGCAACATTACCAATGAGCTGGTAAGCAAGCTTGGAATGAAGAACTTGTCAAAGGGTGTTAAGGTTTTGGTGACTCCGAAGGATGTCAAAGTGGATTTATCCCTGGAGCTGAAATACGGTTACAGCGTTATGGAGGTATCTTCTAAGGTTCAGGAAAAGGTAAAACAGGCTATTGAGACAATGACAGGATTGACAGTTTCTATGGTTCGCGTAAGAATTGCAGGTGTGGCAATTGCAAAGGAAGAAAAAGTAACAAAGGCGTGAGCATAAGCTGCTGCCTGACAGTGTAAAGCATAGTCAGGTGGCAGCGTTTTTCTTGTTTTTATGGGCAGTGTTTCACAATTACATACATAAGGATTGACAAAGAGAGGGCATTTGGAATGTTAAGAAGCCAGATTAGAGAGGAAATATTTAAGATTTTATTCCGGTATCCATTCATGGAGGAAAGCGAGATGCAGGAGCAGATTGCATTTTGTATGGAGAATTTAGAGGGAAAAAGCGAAGAAAATCTTGCATATATCAGAAATAAAGTAAATCAAATTATCGAGCATAGGGAAGCAATTGATGGGAAAATTCAGGATAATTGTGAAGGCTGGAATTTAAACCGGGTTGGGAAGGCGGAAATTGCAATTATGAGAGTGGCAGTTTATGAGCTTTTATATGAGAAGGAGATTCCAATGAGTGTCTCCATTAATGAGGCGGTAGAACTTGCCAAGAGCTATTGTGATGAGGATGCAAAAGGATTTGTAAATGCTGTGCTTGGCAAGGTGGCAAAAAATTTGGAGAAGTAGAAATGGCAGCTGTTTATTCGGTAACACAGATAAATCAATATATCAAGATGGCATTTACAAATGACTACCTGCTGCGGGATGTACAGGTTGCCGGGGAATTGTCGAACGTGAAAAAAGATGGAAGAGGAAATATATATTTCACGATCAAGGATCTTAGCGCTGCGCTTCCCGGCGTGATGTTTAGCCGGGATGCATCTTATGGTCTGGGCTTTGACTTGCGAAATGGACAAAGAGTCATTGTGAGCGGTTATATATCCTTTTTTGAGCGGGATGGGAAATGCCAGATTTATGCGAGAAAGATTCATTTAGAGGGCAGAGGAGATCTGTACGAGGAGTATGAAAGACTGAAAGAGCGGCTGTATGAAGAGGGATTGTTTGATTTTGAACATAAAAAACCAATTCCCCAATTTCCAAAATCGGTTGGTATTGTGACGGCAAAGACCGGGGCAGCCATTCAGGATATCTGCAATATTGCAAGGCGGAGAAATCCCTATGTACAGCTTGTATTATATCCGTCTAAAGTACAGGGGGAAGGAGCGGCAGCGACCATTGCAGAGGGAATCAAAGTTTTGGATGGGATGGGGCTTGATACCATTATTGTAGGCCGTGGCGGTGGTTCAATTGAAGATTTATGGGCATTTAATGAAGAGGTTGTGGCAAGGGCTATTTATGAAGCGGTAACTCCTGTCATTTCCGGCACCGGACATGAGATTGATAATACAATTGCCGATTATGTGGCAGATTTGCGCGCGCCGACACCGAGTGCAGCCTGTGAGCTGGCAATACCGGACAGGATGGCAGCGATCCGTCAGCTTCAGGCGGCGCAAGATACCATGAAGCATGCGATGGATGTTCGTCTGCAAAGGCAGAACCAGCGGTTTAAAATGTTGCAGATTGCATTAGACCGTGTATCACCGAAGGCGCGATACGAACATCAGAAGAGGCAGGTCGAGAGTTTTTGCGAAAGTCTTTTGAGGGTGATGAAAGAAAAATATAACAAAACAAGCCATCAGTATGATGTACTTGTCACAAAGCTAAATGGATTAAGTCCTACAGCAAAACTTACAGGCGGGTATGGATATATTGCGGATGGGGAAGATAACCCTGTGAAGTCGGCAGGCGATTTAAGCGAAGGGGATACATTTTCCGTCACTGTATGGGATGGTAAAGTAGAAGGTACGGTAACGAAGATTTATAAGGATTTGGAGATCGGGAATGGCTAAGAAAAAGGAAGAATTTCAGTTAGAGGAAGCGTTTAAGCAGTTAGAGGAAATCGTAGCACAATTGGAATCGGATGAGATTTCATTAAAGGATTCCATTGTATTGTATAGCGATGGAGCAAAGATTCTGGCAAAGTGCAGGGAAGAACTTTCCGGCATTGAAAAAGATATGATTGTGATTGAAAAGGGTCTGGAAGGAACAGAGTAAAGGAGCAGTATATGGAATTTAAACAGCAGATGAATGAAAAGGTACAATATGTGGAGCGTGTAATCAGGGCATATATGCCGGAGGAGAGCAGCTTTCAGAAAACGGTCATCGAGGCAATGGACTATACCATGTCTGCCGGCGGCAAGCGGATACGGCCGGTTCTGATGCAGTCTGTATATGAACTGTTTGGCGGATGTGAAGAATATATAGAACCGTTTATGGCTGCGATGGAAATGATACATACATATTCTTTGATTCATGATGATCTGCCGGCGTTGGACAATGATGATTACAGGAGAGGCAGAAAAACTGCCCATGTTGTGTACGGGGAGGCGATGGCAGTCCTTGCGGGTGACAGCCTGTTAAATTATGCATTTGAGACGGCAGCGAAAGCCTTTTTCATGGTGGCGGAACCGATATGTTTAGAGGACAGCAGGGTGCAGGATGCGGAGAAGATCACTGTGTTGGCAGAGGAATTGAAAGTAAGGCGGAATTTAGAGCATGCCATGTCTTTGCTGGCACAAAAACCGGGTATCTATGGGATGATCGGTGGTCAGGTGGCAGATGTGGAGCTTACGGGGAAACTGCTTAACCAAGAACAGCTATCCTATATTTATGAGAATAAGACCGGAGCGCTGATTGAGGCATCTATGATGATCGGCGCCGTTTTGGCGGATGCCGGCAAAGAGGATTTGAACAGGATTGAAAAAGCGGCATCCAATGTTGGCATGGCATTCCAGATTCAGGATGATATACTGGATGAGACGGCAACCTTTGAAGAGTTGGGGAAACCGATTGGCAGTGATTGGAAGAATCAGAAGATGACTTATGTGACGATTCATGGAATGGAGAAAGCGAAAACAGAGGTGGAACGGCTTTCCAACGAGGCGTGTTCCCTGCTTGAAACCATAGATGGTGACAGTACATTTTTGAAAGATTTGATTTTGTATCTGATTCACAGAACGAATTAGTGAATAAGCGAAAGAAGGATTACTATGGCATTATTAGAGAGGATAAAAGAGCCAAATGATATCAAACAGTTTGATGATGAAAAATGGCAGGCATTAGCTGCGGAAATCCGGCAGTTTTTGATTCAAAATGTGTCAAAGACAGGAGGGCATCTGGCATCAAATCTGGGCTGTGTCGAGCTTACAATGGCGCTTCATCTGGTGTTGGATCTGCCGAAGGATAAAATTATCTGGGATGTCGGACATCAAAGCTATACGCATAAGATTCTGACCGGAAGGCAGGAGGGATTTTCCAATTTGAGGCAGCTGGGAGGAATGAGTGGATTTCCAAAGACTGTGGAAAGTGAGACGGACGTGTTTGAAACGGGACACAGTTCCACATCTATTTCGGCAGCAATCGGCATGGCGGAAGCCTGCGAGCTGAAAGGAGAGAGCAGTACCATTGTTGCAGTGATTGGGGATGGTTCTTTTACCGGTGGTCTTGCTTATGAGGCACTTAATAATTTAGGACGGCTAAAGAGCAGCTGCCTGATTGTGTTAAATGACAATGAGATGTCGATTGATGAGAATGTTGGCGGAATGTCGTCCTACCTGAATAAAATCCGTGTCGGACAGGTTTATAATGAAGCGAAGTCCGGTATTGAAAAGGGGCTTATGAATATTCCGGGAATTGGCGAGGGGCTTGCGAAAGCGATTAAGCGTGGTAAGGATGGTATCAAGGAACTGTTAGTACCCGGCATGTTTTTTGAGGATTTGGGAATTACTTACATTGGCCCGATTGACGGGCATAATATAAGCGCCATGATCGATACATTTGAGGCGGCGATCCGGCTTCGGAAACCGGTTGTTGTCCATGTGAAGACGATCAAGGGCAAGGGATACCGCCATGCGGAACGCCATCCAAAGTATTTTCACGGGGTGGAGCCGTTTGATGTGGAGACCGGGAAAGCCCTTAAAAAGCAGACCAAAATGACGAATACCGGTGTGTTTGCAAGGAAAATGCTGGCTTTGGGAGAGGAATACCCGAATCTGGTGGCAATCACGGCGGCAATGGCATCGGGAACCGGGTTAGAACGGTTTGCCAATGTGTACCCGAAGCGGTTTTTTGATGTGGGGATTGCAGAACAGCATGCAGTTACCTTTGCCGCAGGGCTTGCCAGGGAGGGTATGATTCCGGTGGTCGCAGTTTATTCCTCTTTTTTACAACGGGCATATGACCAGATCCTGCATGATGTCTGCCTGCAAAGGCTTCATGTGATATTTGCAATTGACCGTTCCGGTCTGGTAGGGCAGGACGGAAAGACGCATCAGGGTATATTTGATGATGCGTATCTTACGAATATTCCCAATCTGACAGTGATTGCGCCGAAAAACCGGTATGAGCTTACCAAAGCAATGGAATATGCAGTAAAATTTGATGGCCCCATTGCCATTAAATACAGCCGGGGAGAAGCATTTTACGGGCTGAAAGAGCAGTTGGCGCCAATTGAGCAGGGAAAGAGTGAGATACTCTGTGAAGGACAGGGTGTGGCGCTTCTTGCAGTAGGGAATATGGTGGAGGAGGCATGTAAGGTATATGATATCCTCAAGCAGAAGGGATACAGTATCACCCTGGTCAATGCCAGATTTGTAAAACCGGTGGATGAGGAAATGTTGGAACGGCTTTCCAAAGACCATAAGGCGGTTGTCACGTTAGAGGAACAGATCTATAATGGCAGTTACGGACAGGCAGTGGCTGCTTACTATATGAGGAGTGGCAAAAACCTGACGGTGAAAAACATTGCCATTGAAGATATGTTTGTGGAACACGGCACAGTGGAAGATTTACGGAGGCTTCTGCATATGGATGCGGAAAGTGTTGCATCTGTAGTGGAGGATTTGTTATAACAGGAAGTTGAAAAGAGAAGAATATGAAAGAACGATTAGATGTAATGCTTGTGAATAGGGGATTGGCTGCATCGAGGGAGAAGGCAAAAGCGGTCATTATGTCCGGAATTGTATTTGTGGATGGGCAGCGTGAGGATAAAGCAGGAGCAGCCTTTGATGAGAAGGCAAAGATTGAGGTCAGAGGCACGACCCTTAAGTATGTGAGCCGTGGCGGTCTGAAGCTTGAAAAGGCAATGGATCATTTCCATGTGGCATTGGAGGGCAGGGTATGTATGGATGTAGGTGCCTCTACAGGGGGATTTACGGACTGCATGCTGCAAAATGGAGCTGTAAAGGTCTATGCGGTGGATGTCGGTCATGGACAGCTTGACTGGAAACTTCGCAGGGATGAGCGGGTTGTGTGTATGGAGAAGACGAATATCCGCTATGTCACACCGGATCAGATGGAGGAACAGGTGGAATTTGCTTCGATTGATGTATCTTTTATCTCGTTGACAAAGGTCTTGGGTCCGGTAAAGGATCTGCTGACGGAAAAAGGCGAGATTGTATGTCTGATTAAACCGCAGTTTGAGGCGGGAAGGGAAAAGGTTGGAAAGAAAGGCGTTGTGAGAGACAAAAAGGTTCACGAAGAGGTCATCCATATGGTGATGGAATTTGCAGCATCCATTGAATTGGTACTTTGTAATCTGGAGTTTTCTCCCATTAAGGGGCCGGAGGGAAATATCGAATATCTGTTACATTTATCAAAGGATCGGAACTGCCAGCCGGGTGAGATTGATGTGGAGGCAGTTGTTCGGAAATCACATGGAGCGTTGGATAAGCAGGTGGTGGAATGAAGCATTTTTTAATTGCAGCAAATTCAATAAAGGATGAAAATTTACTGCTCACTTCTAAGATTGAGAAGTATATATCGGTTCATGGCGGAGACAGCAGATGGATTACCGGGGATTTGGAC
Organism: Clostridium sp.; assembly: GCA_023664325.1. Taxonomy (GTDB): domain Bacteria; phylum Bacillota; class Clostridia; order Lachnospirales; family Lachnospiraceae; genus CAG-590. The sequence continues at coordinate 40,323 of JAMPFS010000021.1, read as the reverse complement.
GGCGCAGTCGCCTACAGGATTGACGGCATGGAAAAATTTGACTGTGTGATTGCATTAGGCGGTGACGGAACGATTCTGAGTGTCAGCCGTGACCTGCGCAGGCAGAACCTTCCTATCGTGGGCGTGAACCTCGGCACACTTGGCTTTCTGACAGAAGTAGAACCGGAACAGATTTTTTCAGTGCTTGACCGGCTTTTTATGGATGATTACACATTGGAAGAGCGGATGAACATTAAGGGAGCCGTTTACAAGGAAAATGAGGCAGAGCCGGTGGCTAAGGATGTGGCGCTTAACGATATTGTCGTGACAAGAGCGGGATTTTCCCGGGTGATCGGTCTTAAGGTTTATGTAAATGGCAAAGTGATGGATATTTATGAGGCGGATGGGGTTATTGTAAGCACCCCGACGGGTTCTACCGGTTATAATCTGTCAGCGGGCGGGCCGCTTGTCTCCCCAAAGACGAACCTGATGATTATTACACCGATATCACCACATTCCCTGACATCGAAAAGCATTGTGCTGTCAAGCGAGGATGAGATTGTAATCGAGGTACTTGCCATGCGAAAGGCGCAGAAGGAAGAGGCAATTGTCAATTTTGACGGGCAGCCGGGCATACAGCTTTCGGCAGGCGACCGCATTGTGGTTCAAAAAGCAAAAACGACCACAAAAATGGTAAAGCTGTTCGATGTGAGTTTTTATGAGGTTTTGAGGGAAAAGATTGCAAATCATCTGTAATGATTTATATCAAAAAAATTTATGAAATGGATGAAATTACAGTTATGGTTTTATCTGGATATGAATGGAAGTATATATATGAAAGAAAAGAGACAGAATAAAATTAAAGAAATTATTGAAAATAATGAAATAGAGACACAGGATGAACTCTTAGCGAGGCTTACAAAAGCAGGCTTTACGACCACACAGGCTACCATTTCGAGGGATATACGGGAAATGCGGCTGACAAAGATTGCCTGTGGCGGCGGCAGGCAGAAATATACGATGCTTCAGAACACAGATACAGATGTGATGGAAAAATATCATCAGGTATTAAGTGCAGGTGTTTTGAACATAGATTATGCAGAAAATATGATCGTGGTAAGAACAGTATCAGGAATGGCGATGGCAGTGGCGGCGGCTCTTGATAATATGAATTTACAGGGGGTAATGGGATGCATTGCCGGTGACGATACGATATTTTGTGCAGTGCGGAGCAAAGAGCTTTGCAAAGAAGTGATTGCTTGTATTAAAAAAGTGGCAGCAAACGATTAGCTGGAGGATAACATGTTATTAAATTTACATATTAAAAATATGGCGTTAATTGATGAAATGGATATTGATTTCGCCGAGAATCTGAATATATTGACCGGGGAGACCGGTGCCGGTAAATCGATTGTGATTGATTCGATTATGCTGGCATTAGGCGGCAAGGCGCCGAAAGATTTTGTGCGGAAAGATGCAGAATATGGCTTGGTGGAACTTGTCTTTTTGGTAGAGAATAAGGAGACGAGAAAGCGCCTTGACGAGCTTGGAATTGAAGAGGCAAAGCAGGGAGAAATCATTTTATCACGCAAGATTATTGGCAGCCGCAGTATCAGTAAGATCAATGGTGAAACCGTTACGATGGCGAAAGTAAAAGAGGTATCTGCCTTATTGCTGGATCTGCATGCCCAGCATGAGCATCAGTCGTTATTAGTGCCGGGCAACCATATCAAGCTTTTAGACCGTTATGGGCAGGAGAAGCTTGCCGGCTTAAAAGAATCGGTGGCTGTTCTTTATAAAACATATAAGTCCCTGAAGGAAGAAATGACAGAGAATGCGATAAATGAAGAGGAAAAAGAGAGGAAACTCAGCCTGCTTTTATTTGAAAAAAAAGAGATTGAAGATGCCGCATTAAAGTGTGGAGAAGATAAGGAGTTAGAGGAGCAATACCGGATTGCGGCAAATAGCAAGCATATTGCGGAAGGGCTTGCGAATGCCTGTCATTATACGGAGGAAGGCGCAAATGATGCTGTTGACCGGGCTGTTCGGGAATTAAATGTTATATCCGGATATGATAAGGAACTGGATTCTATGGCAGATGCTTTGGCTGCCGTATCGGATTTGCTTTCCGATTTTGCGAGAAGCGCGAGGGAATACATGGAACAGAACACTTATTCTGACGAGGATTTCCGCTTGGTGGAAGAAAGGCTGAATCTGGTAAATCATTTAAAGGCAAAGTATGGTAAAACAATAGAAGAAGTGCTTGCTTATGCAGACAATCTGGAAAAAGAATATGATAAGCTGATGAACCATGACCAGTATGTAAAAGAATTAGAAAAACGGCTGAGGGAAGCGGAGGACAGGCTTTTAGATGCATGCAGGAGTCTGAGTGAAGAGAGAAAAAAAGTGGCTGCTGTGCTGACTCAAAATATAACAGAGGCATTGGTAGATTTGAATTTTTTGGATGTCCGTTTTGACATGGTGTTTGAAAAAAACATGGAATATTCGGTAAATGGATATGACAATGCATATTTTATCATCTCTACAAACGTGGGAGAGGAAATGAAACCGCTATGGCAGGTTGCTTCCGGCGGTGAACTTTCCCGTATTATGCTGGCAATGAAATCCTGTCTTGCGGATGCGGATCGGATTGAAACGCTGATTTTTGATGAAATTGACGTGGGAATCAGTGGAAGGACTGCGCAGATGGTGGCAGAAAAAATTCATGGAATCGGCAGGAACCATCAGGTAATCTGCATTACGCATCTTCCGCAGATTGCAGCGATGGCAAATCATCATTATTTAATTGAAAAAAGAGTAGAGGGTGACAAAACAGTAACCAATATTAACCGGCTGAATCCGGAGGAAGAAATTATGGAGTTGGCAAGACTGATTGGCGGAGTTAAGATAACGGATACCGTCATTGAGAGCGCAAAAGAGATGAAAGAATTGGCAGGCAAGGCAAAGGTTAACTGACTGAAAAGCAAATATGCTCCCCATAATAAATGAAAAGGCATTTATTATGGGGAGTTTTTATTTTATTGAAAACGTTCCGTGCCTGTTTTGATTATACCGGAATTATGAAAAGGAGGAAGTCTATCATGCAGGGTTATAAGAAACTGTTAAAAGGATTGCTGGCATGCAATATTGCGTTTGTGATTATCGTAGCCGGAATTGGATACCAGAAGGAGAAGGGTGCAAACGATATCGCAGAGGTTTTAAATAATTTGAATGCGACAAGCACGGCAGCGAATAATGCGACAGCCGGAAAAGTGGCAAAGAAAGTAATTCCGGTCGGAAAGACAGTTGGCATCTATGTCAATACAAATGGTATTTTAGTCATTGATACCGGGGAGGTTACAGATATGAATGGGCAGACATATACGCCTGCTAAGAATAAGCTTATGCCGGGTGATTATATTACAAAGCTCAACGGTGAAAAAGTGCGGTCAAAAAAACAATTGATTACGGACATTACGGAATGTAATGGCGATGCCCTCGTATTTTCAGTCGAGCGAAACGGGCAGCAGACGGATGTGAGCGTGGAGCCGGTCGAGACAGAACTTAACATGTATAAGGTTGGAATATGGGTCAGGGATGATTTGCAGGGGCTTGGAACGATCACTTATGTGGATGGAACACAATTTGGCGCATTAGGGCATAGTATTAATGATGCAGATACCGGGGAAATGTTGGATGTATCCGGCGGACAGCTTTATGAGGCGGATATTTTTGGCGTTGAGAGAGGGAAAGCCGGCAATCCGGGCGTGATTGAGGGTGTTATTTCCTATGATACGGAAAATGTTGTTGGCAATGTCAATAAAAATACTCTTTACGGTATTTTTGGGCAAATAACAGATGATTTTGCAATGAGTGTTTCGCAGAAGGAGGCAATGGAGATTGCAGATCCGGATGAGGTTGAGAGGGGGACTGCTTATATTCAGTCATATGTCAGTGGGGAAAAAGAGACATATGAAATTGAAATTGTAAATATACATCCAAATGAACATGGCGACGCAGAAATGGAAATTTGCGTGACGGATGAAGATCTGATTGGGCAGACAGGCGGGATTATCCAGGGGATGAGTGGAAGCCCGATTATCCAAAATGGAAAGCTAGTGGGTGCTGTAACACATGTTTTTGTGGAAGATCCGACAAGAGGATATGGTATTTTTGTGGAGGAAATGATGCAGAAATAATATTTGTAGTTGGCGATTTTTTGTCGTTACTATGCAAAAAATGTAATAAATTTCTAAAAATTGTCGTATTCTATCTACACAGGGAAAAGAAAAAAATAATTCTATAAAAGGTGGAAAAATAAAAAAGTTAAGAAAATTCAATGTTTTTTAAAAAATGATCTATGAAATTGTGTGATGTGACACAACTTCTTTTGGGAAATTAAATCGAATGTTTGCCATATGCCAACTTATATTGGTAGTTTTATTCTGCTATAGTCTCAATTGGTCGAAGCCGCAATGATTATGAAGAAAGAAAATAATTTTGTGGCGAAAAAAATAAGGAAAGGAAGGAATGGTATGATAAAGGTAATGATAGGACATCATGATGAGGCGATGCGGAAGAAAGTAGAAAACATCATCCGTAAACTGCCACAGTGCCACTTAATTGGCTCGTACAAAAGAGGGGATCATTTACTGTTACATATCAAAGAAGAACTTCCGGATGTGGTCGTGTTAAACCCTGTTATGCCGGTTCTTGACGGAATTGGCGTGATTGAGAAGGCACGTACAGAAATACAGCTTGATAAAATTCGATTTATTTTCGTTGCAAGTCCAGAGCAGATTCGTGTATTGAATGTTTTGCGGGACAGAAAAAATGTGAAATTTCTTCCGTGGGAAGAAAATGAAAATACTTTGGAAAAATGTATATTAGAATCGCCGAATAATATACACAATACGGATTTACAGTTAGAGGATATGATTGTACAAAAGGGAAACCGTAATAAGGATTTAAATGTACTTGTTACACAGATGATTCATGAGATTGGCGTCCCGGCACATATAAAGGGATATCTGTATCTGCGAACCGCTATTTTGATGGCTGTGGAAAACATGGATGTATTAAATGCAGTTACCAAGCAGTTATATCCGGATATTGCAGCGCAGTATAACACAACAGATACAAGGGTGGAACGGGCTATCCGCCATGCTATTGAAGTGGCATGGGAGCGTGGCAATATTGACATGCTTCATGAATTATTTGGCTATACCATACAGGCGGATAAGGGAAAACCGACAAATTCAGAATTTATTGCTTTGGTCGCAGATAAAATACGTTTAGAAAAAATGAGTGAGGCATCATAATATGTTAGAGGAGATGTGAGTGAATGAGAGAAAGTATGAAAATTTTTATCGCGACGGAGAGGAGTCAGGAGATTTATGGCGAAATTTTGGGCTGTATGAAGCAGTTCGAATACATTTTGCAGGAATCTACAGAGGATTATGAAGATCTATGCAGCCAAATTAAAGACGTTAAGCCGGATCTTGTTATTTCAGATATTTGTCTAAATGGAGGGGATGGGATATCATTGCTCCAGATGTGTAAGTCAGAGAAGTCTATTGCAGATATGAAATTCGTATTTATCACCAATGTTAAAGCACAACGGATTATTGATTTAGCCTACGAAACCGGGGCGGATTACTACTTTATGATTGGACAGGAACCACGGTTTATGGGCAGGATTTTAGAACGGATTTTGGAACTTTACTATGATGAGAGGAAACAGCAAAAACAGAAGCAAAATCTGACAGATGAACAAAAACAGTTTCTGTTTGAGTCCACGTTAGAGAATGATGTGACAAAGATGATCAGGGAAATTGGAATTCCTGCGCATATTAAAGGTTATCAGTATATCAGGGAAGGGATTATGATGGCGGTAAAGGATCCTGATATTTTAAATTATATTACAAAATATCTGTATCCAACCATTGCCAAGAAATACCATACGACAACGAGCAGTGTGGAGCGGGCAATCCGTCATGCAATTGAAGTGGCATGGAACCGTGGAAAGATGGATTCTTTGGAGGATATTTTCGGATATAATGTAAGCTGTGGCAAGGGAAAGCCGACAAATTCAGAATTTATTGCGCTGATTGCGGATAAATTCCGCCTGGAATACCGGGTAAAGGGTTATATGTCAAATCAATTTACCGCATAGCCGGGTCTGGTTAGAAAAATGCAAATTTCATGCGGCTGTATCTTTCTTAAATTTATGCTTTGTGCTATAATAGACAAAAGTCTATTTTAAAGAGAGGTATTAACATTATGAAGAAGATAGTATACGTTGCTTCAGAGTGTGTTCCGTTTATTAAAACCGGGGGATTAGCGGATGTAGTGGGAACGCTTCCGAAGATATTTGACAAGAAGAAATATGATGTACGGATTATCATTCCAAATTATATGTGTATTCCTTCAAAATACAAAGAAAAAATGCGTTTTATTTCTAATTTTCAAATGGATATCGGAAACCGTTCCCAATATGTGGGAATTATGTATATGGAATATGAGGGTGTTCCGGTCTATTTTATTGATAATGAATATTATTTTTCAGGACGTACGCCTTATACGGAGGATCGGTGGGATATTGAGCGTTTTTGTTATTTTTCAAAGGCAGCGCTTTCCATTTTACCGGTTATTGGCTTCAAACCTGATATTGTACATTGCCATGACTGGCAGGCAGGCATGGTTCCGGTTTATCTAAAGACCTTATTTGCCGGAAATCCATTCTTTAGCGGAATGCATTCCATTATGACGATTCATAATCTTCGGTTTAAGGGAAGATGGGATGTACCGCATCTAAAATATTGCACGGGGCTGCCGGATTATCTGTTTACACCGGATAAGTTGGAATTTCATAAGGATGCATCTATGTTAAAGGGAGGTCTTGTATATGCGGATACCATTACAACCGTAAGCGATACCTACGCATACGAGATTCAGACGCCATATTATGGTGAAGAATTAGATGGTTTATTGCAGGCAAGGAACCAGTCGTTAGTCGGGATTATAAATGGCATTGATTATGATGAGTACAATCCGGAGACGGACAAACATCTCGCAAAACCATACAATATAAAGAACTTCAGGAAAAATAAAGCGATGAATAAGACGGCGCTTCAAAAAGAGCTGGGATTGCCGGTCGATAAAAAACAGTTTGTACTTGGAATCATTTCCCGTCTGACAGATCAGAAAGGGCTTGATCTTGTGGATGCTGTGATGAATGATATCTGCCAGGATGGCGTGCAGTTTGTGATTTTAGGAACCGGTGATCCGAGATATGAGGACATGTTCCGTTATTATCAGGGAATCCATCCTGCGAAAGTCAGCGCCAATATTTATTTTTCGGATGCGCTTTCCCACAAAATGTATGGCGGCTGTGATGCCATTTTAGTTCCGTCAAGGTTTGAACCGTGTGGGCTCACCCAGCTCATGGCGCTTCGGTATGGTTCGCTGCCAATTGTCAGGGAGACGGGAGGACTGAAAGATACGGTCATTCCGTATAATGAATACGAGCAGACCGGTACCGGATTCTCTTTCGCAAATTACAATGCGCAGGAACTGCTTCAGACGATTAATTATGCAAAGGAAGTATTTTATAATCAGAAGAAGAACTGGGAGGCGATGCAGCAAAGAGCTATGAACCAGAACTATTCATGGGTGGATTCTGCAAAGAAGTATGAAAAATTATACCAATAAACAATTCCATGATGACAGGGTAGTTAGAAGGAGAGAAGAAAATGGCATTTGATGGAATTGTGATAGCAAATATTATAAAGGATATGAAGGACTGCCTCTTAGGAGGGCGTATCTATAAAATATACCAGCCGGAGCCGGACGAGCTGAATCTGGTCATTAAGAACAATGGAACGACTTACCGGCTCATGTTAAACGCGAGTGCAACCCTGCCTCTGGCCTACTTTTTAAATGAGAGTAAGGCGAATCCACAGACGGCGCCGAATTTTTGCATGCTTTTAAGAAAACATATCGGGAATGGGAGGATTACAGCAGTTAACCAGCCGGCATTTGAACGGATCATTGAGATCGAGATTGAACATTTGGATGAAATGGGGGATATCTGCAAAAAAAAGCTGATTACGGAGCTGATGGGCAAACACAGCAATATTATTTTTGTGGATGACAATGGCAGGATTATTGATTCCATCAAAAGAATTGGCGCACAGGTAAGCTCGGTCAGGGAAGTGCTTCCGGGACGTGATTACGAGATGCCGCCAAATGACAAACAAAATCCGTTTGACATCACAAGGGATATGTTTCTATCAGATATTTTAGAAAAATCCATGAGCATTGAAAAGGCAGTTTATAGCTCGATTACAGGGTTTTCCAGACAGATGGCGGAGGAACTTTGCTTTGAGGCAGGCATTGATGGCAGCTTTAGTACCGAAAGTCTGGCGGATGTGAACAAAGAGGCATTGTATCAGGCATTTTTAAAACTGATTGAGCGGTTAAGGGATGGTGCGTTTTGTCCGGTTATTGTCTATGACAATGATGAGCCGGTGGCATTTAGCGCAGTTCCCCTGCATATGTATGAGGATTTGAGAACGGAGACATTTGATGATATTTCCGCGCTGTTGCAGGCGTTTTACGCCAAGAAGGACACATTTACCAGAATGAGGCAGAAATCCACGGATTTGCGAAGAATATTAAACTCTGCGATTGAGAGAACTTCCAAAAAATATGATATCCAGCGCAAGCAGTTAAAGGACACGGAAAAGCGGGACAAATATAAGCTGTATGGAGAATTGCTGCAAACCTACGGATACACGGCAAAGCCCGGAGATGCGAGTATTACGGTTGTGAATTATTATACGGATGAGGAAATTACGATTCCGCTTGATAAAACGCTTACCGCTTTGGAAAATTCAAAGAAATACTTTAACAAATATAATAAATTAAAGCGCACCTATGAAATGTCTGTCAAGCTTGTGAAAGAGAGCAGGGCATCACTCGACCAGTTGCTTTTTCTGCAAAACAGTTTTGAAATGGCGGTGACAGAGGGGGATTTGGCAGAGATTAAGGAGGAGATGGTTTTAGCAGGGCTTTTAAAGGCAAAGCCTGCGAAGAAAGGCACCGGGAAACCGGAAAAGAGCAAACCGCTGCATTATATATCCTCAGATGGTTTCCATATGTATGTGGGGAAGAATAACCTGCAAAACGACAGGCTGACCTTTAAGACGGCAGGCGCAAAAGATCTCTGGTTTCATGCGAAGGAAATGCCGGGGTCGCATGTCATTGTCAAATTAGAAGGCGCAGAGGATGTGCCGGATGCCACCTATGAAGAGGCAGCAAGGCTGGCTGCGTTTTATTCTTCCGGCAAAACAAGTCCCAAAGTGGAAATTGATTATACAAGAAGGGGCAATCTCAAAAAACCACCACAGAGCAATCCGGGTTATGTCATTTACCATACGAATTATTCGATGGTGGCATTGCCGGATATCAGGGGGATCGAGGAGACAAAAGATGAAAAATAGTGGTTTACAAGTCAGATGAATTGTGTTAATATACGTGGGTACGTCAACCGTCACTCTGATTAAGGACACTCCGACCTTATTCTGGGTGGCTGGCATTTAATCAATAAGGAGGATACAATATGATATCAGCACAGCAGAAGAAAGAAATTATCGAAAAGTATGGCCGTGGCGCAAACGACACCGGATCACCGGAGGTTCAGATTGCATTGCTCACAGCAAGAATCAATGATTTACAGGGGCATTTTAAGGATCATCCAAAGGATCATCACTCAAAACGCGGACTTCTTAAGTTGGTTGGACAGAGAAGGAACATGTTAGCTTACCTGAAAAAAATTGATATTGAACGCTATAGAGCGCTGATTGAAAGCTTAGGCTTGAGAAAATAATTTTCAACCCCATCCGATATCCCATATATTGGATGGGGTTTTTCTCTTTAAATTACTTGTTAAACCGCTTGCATTCCGATAGAAAACATTATATAATAAAAAATATTATGTAAAGTTGATAAGATGGGTGAAATATCATCCGTTATGGATACATAGAGGATAATTATTTTTTATTTGGAGGGATTGGCAATGAAGAATTTCGGGAAAAACAAATGGATGGCAATCGGCTTAATCATTGTAATGCTTTTTACTCTGATGCCGGTAAATTACAATATTGGAATGGGAAGCTTTGGGGCTTTGGGGAATACGGCGACTGAGCAGGAAGAACCGGAAGATAACATAGAAGAACAGGCAGAGGATACGAAGGAGCAGGTTCCCACGGAACAACCGGAGGAGATAGAGCCTGTGAGTACGGAACTCCTGACGGATACTGCCGAATCGGTATCGGAACAGCCATCACAGGAAACTGTAACGGAGGAAGTGACAACAGAGAGTGTTTCGGACAATGCTTTGGATAGTGAAACTTCTGAAAAGACGGATGATACGAAAAAATCAGTGCGCAGCGAAAAGGCGGCTATCGTGGTGGAAGATGAGGAGATGGATTCCAAACTTGCCACCGGATCAGAGAATTTGTTTGTCGGAACCAGCATCGATTTGTCGAATCTTACATTGGAGGCATCTTACAAAGACGAGAATGGCAAAATGGTTGTCAAGAACATGACGACAACGGAGCAGTTAGAGCTGCCAAAGGATGCGAAGATTGACATGACGTTCCAGTTTGTCATCGGAAATGGCAATCAGGTGGATTGCAATAAGCAATATATCTATCAGGTTCCGCCGGAAGTACGTGTGGATGTCAATAACACACATGAATTAAAAGACAGGGAAGGAAAATCCATCGGTAATGTTACAATTTCCAGTGGCGGAACCCTGGCATTTATGTTTTATGAGGACATGATTAAAAATCAGCAGTCTGTTCCGTTTTATGTAAAGTTTGCAGGAGGTTTTTCTTCTTCGGTACAGGAAGATCTGGGGAATCAGGATATTCGTTTCCCGACCGCCTCCGGTGAATTTACATATAAGGTGGATGTGACGGATACAGGAGACGATACGGAGAACCGGGAGCCTGGTGAAGTACTGACATACAAAAGTGGCGAGAAAGTATATCAAGATGGGAAACCATATATTAAGTGGAACGTGGAGATTGATAAAAATGGCAGGGATAAACTCTCAGCCGAGGTGATTGATACCCTGCCTGCCGGACTTACCTTTGTGCAGGGGCAGACAATTGCGCTGCAAAATGAGAAATGGGGTTCGACCGGAACGGTGAAAGTATCAAATGTATCCGGTCAACAGGTGACTTTTGAGGTCAAAGATTCCGATCCGAATTACCGAACTACATTCAGTTTTTTAACCTCCTATGATGATTCGATTTTTGGGTCACTTGGCTCTATACAGAACTGGAGTAGCGCAACGGTGGATAATACCGTAGCGGTCAACCCGGAAGGCGAGCCGACCGGTTCCGAGGGAAGCGGATCGGCATATGTCCAACCGAGGGTTTTGGAAAAGAGTGTGGTAAACAGCGAGAAGACAGATGCAGATGGCAATGCGCTGATTGAATGGATGGTTGTCCTTAACCGGGATGGCATGGATATTGAAAATTCGACCTATACGGATACGTTAAGCGCCGGTCTTGCTTTAGTGGGCGGCATCGATGGCGTGAAGGTTGAGCCTTCCGGCGCAGGCAGTATTGAATCTGTGGGAGATGGTTTTGTATTTAAACCATCTGCCAATCATAAGACAATTACGCTTACCTATACGACCACTGTGAAGGATCCTACAGTGGCAAGCGTGAATCAGGGAAAACTGACGGGCGGTGATCTCAATTATAATCTTGCTGTAAGCGCTACGGTGCCGGGTCAGAATGTGCTGAGTAAAAGAGCAGTTTCGTATAATACGGTTACCAACCTGTTCACATGGGAGGTTGTGGTAAACCAGAGCGAAATTGAGATGAAGAATGCGGTGTTAGAGGAAATCATTCCTGCAAATGCCGGGGATTATTCTGCGGCAATGGAGCTTGTCAGCGTATCCATGAGGGATGCCGGAAGTAATGCAGGGGAAGATGTAACAGACAAAATGAACGGCAACTGCCTTACGTTAGGTGATATTGACACCAGAAAAATCATCACGGTTGTCACCCGCTTAAAAGATGATCCCAATAAGCCTTATCTGGAGGATGGACGTTGGTATCAGGCAGAGAATACTGCAAAGCTGACCTATGGTGACGGAAAAGAAGTTTCTAAAAGCGCCAACTATTCTTTCCAGTATACCAAACCAAACCTGATGGATAAAGATGGCAAGATGACCGGAAAAGGAACGATTCAATGGTATTTGATTATGCAAAAGCCGCAGCTGCATCAGGAAAAGATGGAGATTACGGATGTATTGCCTGCCGGAACAGAACTGGTGGAGGGAAGCGTGAAGCTGTTAGACCGTTGGAACGATTACACGCTTAAGGAGCTTTCCGGCTATCAGTATGACAAAACCTCTAATACATTAAAGCTTACTTTGACCGAGAATGTCATTGGCAGTTATTTACAGGGGGAATTTAGAATTGCGTATGAGACAAGACCTACGGATTATAAGAATTCCGATGCAACAAATTCCTACACCAATCATGCCGAAGTGTCGGCAACCTATGAAGGGGATATCCAGGTAACGGACAAAGAGGATAAGACGGTGACCGGTGATACAGGCGGAACACTGGGAAAGGAATATGCATACCAGAGTGGAAAAGATTACGTGGACTGGTCGGTGAAGATTAATGAAGGCCATTATGACATGTCCGATATTGATAATCCGGTAATCCGCGATAAACTGGAGAGTTATTTTGATTTTATATCGGATGATACATACCGGTACCACCTGTACCGTACCACAAGGGATGGAGTGAGAAGCGAGGTTCCGGCTGGCGATTACACAGTTGTTGTCATCAATGGCAATATTACAGTGAAACTGCCGAAAATTGGAACAGACATGCTGGAATTTGCATTCCGCACGAGGTTTAACATATCCGCTGAAAGAATCGAGAGTGAAGGAATCAAAGTAAAGAACACGGTTGATTTTGAAGGTGATGGATTTTCAAAATCCGATACATCGGATGAGGTAAATGGAGTTTCCTTCTCCTCTTCATCAGCAGGTTCCGTATTGGAAAAGGAACTGCGGATTAAGAAAGTGGATGCAGAAACCGGGAAAGCGTTAGAGGGAGCTGTGTTTGAACTGTTTTTTGAGGGCGTATCCGCAGGTGTGGAGACCACAGATGAGGATGGATTTGCTGTCTTTAAGGGCATTTCTTCTTCCACGGGCGGAATTTCCTATACCTTACAGGAAAACCAGGCACCGGATGGATATGTAAAACCGCAGCAGAATGAAACGGTTACCATAACGGATGCACAGTTAAAGGTGGATACAGCGACACAGATCCGCTACATTGAACATGTAGTGAAAAATTCACCGATTGAGAAAAAAACAGAATTATTTGTCTATAAGACGGATGATAACGCAGCGAAAAGGACTTCTTTAAAGGGAGCAGTCTTTACGTTGTATACGAGCCAGGCGGATGCGCAAAATGGTCGGAATGCCGTGGCAAGCCAGACCACTTCCGATAATGGCATTGTAAAATTTACGGTCGATTATAGCGATAAGGCAGTGACATATTATATACGGGAGACAACTGCGCCGGATGGATATGAAGGATCAACTGCCATCTATCCGGTGAATGTCAGCACAGATGGAACCGTAAGCTACGGAGCAGCAGCAACGGCTGACGTTACAGTGGAGGGAGGTACTAAGAAAGCCCTGCATGTTACAAACCGGAAAGTAAAGGTTTCCATGTTGCTTACGAAGGTCAAAGCCGATGAGGATACGGTTACGATATCGGGTGCGGAATTTTCGCTGTATAGTGATGCGAATTGTACGGATTTTATTGAAAAGAAGACTACCGCTGCCGACGGCACGCTTACTTTTGCGGATTTGGAGTTAGGGAAAACGTATTATTACAGGGAGACAAAAGCGCCGGATGGGTATGTCATCAACAATACGATTTATTCTTTCCAGGCAGGAACAGGAAAAGAGCATGCGGATGTGACCGTGAAGGAGACTGTCACAGATGACGAAGCGCTTGGCTTGATCCGCATTAAGAAGCTGGATGATTCTACGCCTGCAAAAGCCTTAGAGGGGATTACCTTTACTTTATGGCAGGGGGATGCGCAGGTCAATAAACCGGGAACGAGTGAACCATATACGGTGAAGACGGATACGAATGGTGTTGCCGTGTTTGAACAGCTTCCATTTGGAACCTATGTTGTCAAGGAAGGTGACAATACCGGTTACATAAAAGCGGCAGACCGGACAGTTGTTGTGAATTCCACGGCTGGTTATGACTTAGAGATTGTGAATGAAAAAATCAAATTTAATGTGCGCATCATCAAAACAGATGATTCCACTCCTGGAAAACCGTTAGAGGGCGTTGCCTTTGGTTTGTATACAAGCGCAGGAAGCCTTTACAAAATCGGATCTACAGATAAAGATGGGAAATTGAGCTTTACGGATATCCCGTATGGCAATTATACATTACGGGAGACAGCCGGAATCAAGGGTTATATCATGTCAACGGATGTGACTGCCATTACCACGGCTGACATTGATGCGGATCCGGATAAAACGCTTTCCTATACTTATATTAACAAGAAGGAAAATGCCAGTATCCGTTTCCAAAAGCGTGCGCAGGGTAATAAGACTGACAACTGGCTGGAAGGGGCAGAATTTACCTTATATGACAGCAATGGTCTGAAAGTTGCAACAGCGGTTTCTCGAACAAATGATGGTATTGTATTGTTTGAAAATCTGATTTACGATACTTATACCATCAGGGAAACAAAGGCGCCGACCAATTACAAGCTGGACAATAGCGAGTGGAAGGTTGAGGTTACGGAGAATAAGTTATATACTACATTGTATAATCTTGATACCGGCAATCAGAGCATTATTGAGAATGAGGAATTGCCAGTTGGCTATCAGTATGTATCGTTCTATGTGATGAAGAAGGATCAGGATGATGTGCCTTTGGAGGGCGCGCAATTTGAATTTCTGCGGTATGTTAAGAAAGATAACAAATGGCAATGGGAACATGTTCAATGGGCATATTCCCAGGCAGACGGCAAGGTGGAATTTGTAAATGTCGGTATTTCAGAAAAGCCGGAGGAGGAGCCGCAGTATCAGGTTCGGGAAGTAGCAGCGCCTGCCGGTTACAAGCTGGATCCGGACAATGTAAAAACATATACTTATGCAGAACTTACGCGGACACAGTTCCCTGGAAAAGATCAGGTTGGACATAGTGAGCGGAAAGAGAATTATACAAATGTTCCGGTTATTGAAACCTTTGACAACGAACAGATTTTAGGAAAGATCCGTGTCCTGAAAACCGGTCTTACGAGCCTGAATAAGTTAAAAGGCGCAGTCTTTGGATTATATAATCAGGACGGTACCGAGTATCAGAAGAATGGCAAACATTATACGGCAACAACGGATGCGGAAGGCATTGCGATATTTGAGGATCTTCCGATCGGATACTATATTGTAAAAGAGTTAGAAGCGCCACAGGGCTATACGCTGAATAAGGTTATCACGCCATCTGTCAATGTATTAAATGAGACAACGGTGGATGTTACCTTTACAGATACACCGATTTCGGTTACGGTTCATAAATATGCGGTGGGCGGAGCGACCGAGTTAGAGGGCGCAGAGCTTGCAGTATATGACGAAGAAGGAAACGAGATTGACAAGTGGACAACAGGAGGGAGCGGCACACAACATTCGCTGCCGTATTCAAAGTTAAAGGTTGGAAAACGGTATACTTTAAAGGAAATAAAGGCGCCGGACGGATACCGGAGCGCAGCAGATGTTGTATTTGAAATTTTAGAGGATGGCGCTTTGCGCTATATCAGTGGGGATGGTTCGGTCAGCAATAAAAATGTCATTATGCGGGATGACAGACTGTCTCTTAAGGTGCGCAAGGTGGATGCAGATGCCGCGGATACAGACCTGGTTGGCGCGTTATTAGAGGTGATTGAGGATGAGACTAACACATCTGTTTATTCCTTTACCAGCACAGGCAGTGTGCAGGATATTCCTTATAATAAACTCAAGGCGCCGGATAAAGAGGGTGAATATACAAGATATACCATTCATGAAAAAAGTGCGCCAACGCCAACGGACTCGGCACCAAATGGCTATCAGTTAGCAGAGGATATCCGGATTGCGATTGGCTATGATGGCACCGTATACAGAGTGACGGATTCCGGAATGACACCGCTTGCAGACGGTACAGTGGTTATGGAAGATAAGGCGAAAAAAGCTGTTTATTTCAGTAAGCTTGATGCACAGACCGGAAACAGAATAGCCGGTGCGGAACTTGGTATTTACAGCGCAGATGGCACGGAGCTGCAGACGTGGATCAGCACGACAGCGCCGAAAGAAATCGAATTAACACCGGAAGATTATATTTTCCGGGAGATTACGGCACCGGATGGATATCAAAAAGCGGCAGAAATTGCATTTACATTGGATGATGACGGAAAGATGACCGTGACCTCGGGAGATGGAAGTGGTTTAAGTTATGACAGACTGACACTTTCTATGGAAGATGAGCCGCTAAACATCCGTATGCGGAAGCTGAATGCGGAATATGCGGTATTGCCGGGCGCAAAATTTGAATTACATGAATCAAATGCAAATGGCGCAGAAGGCAAGCTGTTACAAAGCTTTACCACAACGCTCAGTTCTACTGTGCTGGATTATACGAAGCTTAAGGAAGGCGGATATTATCTGCTGAAAGAAACAGAGGCGCCAAAAGGATATAAGATTGCATCACCGGTATTGTTCTATATCAAAGATGGGAATGCAGTCAATGCTGCAACAAATGAAGCCTACGTTGGAAATCTGATTCAAATTGTGGATGATAATAAGATTTTCTATATTAATAAGGTGGATGCAGGCACGAACCAGCCGATGTCCGGTGTGACCTTGCGGATCTCCTCCGTGGCGGATGCAGATTTTGTGCCGGTGGAATGGGTGACAGATGGCAAGGTAAAAGAGTTCCGGTACCTACAGTTTAAGCCGGATACTGCATATATCTTGTCGGAGACTGTAACCATTGGCGGCTATACTTATGCGAAGGATATCAATTTCTCCATCCACAGTGCGGATGATGAGCTTTATATTGGCAATAGCGCTGCAACAAACAACCAGATTGTCATGAAGGATACGCCTTTTAAAGTACGGGTGGATAAGCAGATTGCCGGCTCGAATAAGCCGCTTGCCGGCGCAAAGCTGGCAGTTAAAAATACCAATGGAGAGATTTTGGAGCAGTGGGTAACGGACGGAAAAGCGCATGAGTTAGATGCATCAAAGCTGATGCCATCCTTGCAGGATGAAAACATCTATACGCTCTGTGAGCTTGAAGCACCGGAATTATATGCCGTTTCACAGCCGATTGATTTTGTTGTGACAAAGGACGGGGTTGTAAAACGGACAGACGGGGAAAAGGCAGACAATAACACGCTGGTTATGTATGATGAATATACGGGAATTATTTTCAGCAAGCAGGATGCAGGCGGTAAAGAGGTACCGGGAGCTGTTTTGACGATTACATCTGTGGAGGATACAGAGTTTACGCCGATTTCATGGACCAGTACCACAACACCGTATAATTTAGACGGCAAGCTGTTCAAACCAAATGTGGATTATATTCTGACAGAGACAGCTGCTCCGGACGGATATGCATATACGGAGAGTATCACTTTCCGGGTAGACGAAAACGGAACGGTCTATGTGAACGGTCAGGCTGTAGATGATAAAACGGTTACTATGGTGGATGATGTGTTAAAGCTTTCCATTGCAAAAGCAGATGCAGGCAAAAAGAATAAACTTTTAGCCGGCGCCAAGTTCTCGATTCTGTTGGAAGAGACGGATACCGTGATATATTCATGGACTTCAAAGGGAAAGGCAAAGGAAATTCCACAAAAGTATCTGCTTGCAAGTACCGACGAAGAACGGATCATTTATGTGCTCCGGGAAAATAAGGCGCCGGAGGGATATGAGCTGGCAGAGGATATACGGTTTTATATTGACTCCACCGGACAAATCTATATCTTAGACGGGGATAAGGCAACGCTTGCAGAGAATCATTTGATTACTCTGTACGATAAAAAGAAAGATGTTTCTTCGGAAAAGAAGAAGACGACGAAAACGACAAGTAAAAAAACAGGGGATATGACACCGGTTCGGTTTGTGGTTACATTATTGCTCCTGTCTATCGCAGGATTGTATTGTCTGCTGTTCTTCAAAAAGAGAAATGACCGCAGACGATAAGGATTCCGCTCGAAGATAGAAAAGAAGGCAGGGAAGTGTTACAAAGGAATAAAACCTTTGCAACACTTCCTTTTCTGTGTTATACTTACCTTGATTGTGGTAAGGCATATACCGAGACTTCTGACGTGGAAATAATAAATTGTTGCCAGGTCAGTTGTTTCGGTGGTTTACCAGGATTAATTTTATTTTAAGGAGATAAGTTATGTACAAGAAGTTTGAAATGGAACTTGCCGGCAGAACACTTCGTGTGGATGTTGGACGAGTTGCAGCACAGGCAAATGGCGCAGCGTTTATGCACTATGGAGATACCGTTGTATTATCTACAGCAACTGCATCAGACAAACCAAGAGAAGGGATTGATTTTTTCCCACTTTCCGTAGAGTATGAAGAAAAGCTTTATTCAGTAGGAAAGATTCCGGGCGGTTTTAATAAGAGAGAGGGTAAGGCAAGTGAAAATGCAATTCTCACTTCCCGTGTCATTGACCGTCCGATGCGGCCTTTGTTTCCAAAGGATTACAGGAATGATGTAACACTTAACAATCTGGTTATGTCTGTGGATCCGGAGTGTTCGCCAGAGCTTACGGCAATGCTTGGTTCTGCGATTGCGACCGCAATTTCTGATATTCCGTTTGACGGTCCATGTGCAACGACACAGGTAGGTCTGATTGATGGCGAATTTGTATTTAATCCAAATGAGGCGCAGAATGCAGTGTCAGATCTGAAGCTTACGGTTGCTTCCACTGCGGAGAAGGTTATTATGATTGAGGCTGGCGCCAATGAGGTTCCGGAGGATAGGATGATTGAAGCTATCTATGCGGCACATGAGATCAATCAGCAGGTCATTGCGTTTATTAATAAGATTGTTGCAGAATGTGGCAAACCAAAACATTCCTATACAAGCTGTGCAGTTCCGGAGGAGCTGTTTGCAGCAATCAAGGAGATTGTTCCTCCGGCAGAGATGGAACAGGCTGTCTTTACGGATGAGAAGCAGGTAAGAGAGGAGAATATCCGCCAGATTACAGAAAAGCTTGAGGAGGCATTTGCTGACAATGAGGAGTGGCTTGCTGTACTGGGCGAGGCAATTTACCAGTATCAGAAGAAGACAGTCCGTAAAATGATCTTAGTTGACCATAAGAGACCGGACGGTCGTGAGATTACGCAGATCCGTCCATTGGCTTCTGAGATTGATATTATTCCAAGAGTGCATGGTTCGGCAATGTTTACCCGTGGACAGACTCAGATTTGTAACGTCACCACATTAGCGCCATTATCGGAAGCGCAGAGAATTGACGGTCTCAATCTTCTTGAGACAAATAAGAGATATATGCACCAATATAATTTCCCATCCTATTCGGTCGGTGAGACAAAGCCATCGAGAGGGCCGGGACGCCGTGAGATTGGACACGGCGCGTTGGCAGAGCGTGCATTAATTCCGGTTCTTCCATCCGAGGAGGAGTTCCCGTATGCAATCCGTACAGTCTCAGAGACGTTTGAGTCGAACGGTTCTACATCAATGGCATCGACCTGTGCATCCTGTATGTCACTTATGGCTGCCGGTGTACCAATTAAGAAGATGGTTGCAGGTATTTCCTGTGGTCTGGTAACAGGCGATACAGATGACGATTATATCGTATTAACAGATATTCAGGGGCTTGAAGATTTCTTTGGCGACATGGATTTCAAGGTAACCGGTACCCATGATGGTATTACAGCCATCCAGATGGATATCAAGATTCATGGTCTTACCAGACCAATCGTGGAAGAGGCGATTCGCAGAACAAGAGAGGCAAGACTCTACATTATGGACGAGGTTATGTCAAAGGCAATTGACAAGCCGCGCGAGACGGTTGGCGCCTTAGCGCCTAAGATCTGCACGCTTAAGGTGGATCCGGAAAAAATCGGTGAGATTATTGGACAGCGTGGCAAGACCATCAATGCGATTATTGAGGAGACAGGTGTTAAGATTGATATTGATGACGAGGGCATAGTCTCTGTTTGTGGCGTGGATCAGGCAGGCATCGATCAGGCGCTTAAGATTATCCACTCTATTGTAGATCCGATTGAGGTTGGAAAAATATATGAGGGCAAGGTTGTCCGCATTATGAATTTTGGCGCATTTGTAGAGCTTTCGCCAAACAAAGACGGATTAATCCACATTTCAAAGCTTTCCCATGAGAGGGTGGCAAAGGTTGAGGATGTTGTGAATATCGGTGACACCGTTAAGGTTAAGGTGCTTGAGATTGACCGCATGGGCAAGATCAGCTTAAGCCTGAAGGACGCAGTGGAAGAATAAACAGCAAATGAAGGGAACTATCGCATGAAGTTCATATTTTATGTGGCAGTTCCTTTTATAAAAGAAATAATAGCCTATAATAGTGAAAGGAAAAGGAGAACAGTATGAATTATGGTTATTTTGACGAGGCAGCAAAAGAGTATGTGATTACCCGGCCGGATACGCCGGCGCCGTGGGTAAACTATCTGGGGTCACCGGCATATGGAGCCATTATTTCCAACAATGCAGGAGGTTACAGTTTTGAAAAGAGCGGGGCAAACGGGAGAATTATCCGTTATGTCTTCAATCAGTTTGACCAGCCGGGGCGTTACATCTATTTACGGGATGATGATACAAAGGATTACTGGTCGGCATCCTGGCAGCCGGTTGGCAAAGATTTGTCTGTTTATAAGAGCGAATGCCATCATGGGATCGGATATACGAATATGATTGCAGAATATGCAGATATTAAGTCAGAGGCGCTTTATTATGTGCCGCTTGATAAGACCTATGAGGTGTGGAGACTGAAAGTGACAAATACATCCGACCGGAAACGAAACATTTCTGCGTTTGGCTACTGTGAGTTTACCAATAACAGCAATTATGAGCAGGATCAGGTAAACCTCCAATATACGTTATTTATTACGAAAACTTATTTTAAAGAGAATAAGATTTATCAGACGCTCAATGAGCATATTAAGAATGATGTGGACGGCAACCAGAATACTTCCCGCTTCTTTGGGTTAGCCGGGGCGAAGGTGGATTCCTACAACGGTGACAGGGAGAGCTTTCTCGGAAATTACCACGGCTATGGGAATCCGGCTGCGGTAGAAAATGGACAGTGTGACGGAACCCTTAATTATAATTCTAACGGCTGCGGGGCGCTGCACACAAAGATAGCGCTTGAACCGGGGGAAACCAAAACGATCTGTTTTGTTCTGGGAATGAAGAACAATGAGGAGGCAGATGCAATCCTTTCAGATTACCGGGATGTGGAGGCTGCAACACAGGCGGAACTGGCAGGGCTTAAAGAATACTGGCATGGACAGTTATCGCATTTACAGGTCAAGACGCCGTCAGACAGCTTTAACAGTATGATTAATACATGGAATGCATACCAGTGCTTTATGACATTTATCTGGTCGAGAGCGGCATCCTTTACCTACTGCGGGCTGCGCAACGGATATGGTTACCGTGATACAGTACAGGATATTCAGGGTATCATTCATTTAAACCCGGAGATGGCATTGGAGAAAATCCGTTTTATGTTGTCAGCGCAGGTAGATAATGGAGGCGGACTGCCGCTTGTGAAATTTACCCATAATGCCGGGCATGAGGATACACCGGATGATGCTTCCTATGTGAAGGCAACCGGGCATCCTGCCTACCGTGCAGATGATGCGTTATGGCTGTTCCCGACCGTGTATAAGTATATTGCGGAATCGGGGAATGTGGCTTTTATGGATGAAACCATCCTCTATGCGAACGGTGGGGAAGATACGGTTTATGAGCATTTAAAGAGAGCCATAGATTTTTCCATGAACCGTCTTGGAAGTCATGGAATGCCGGCAGGGCTTCATGCAGACTGGAACGACTGCCTGAGGCTTGGCAAGCAGGGCGAATCCAGCTTTGTTGCCATGCAGCTTTATTATGCATTTACTGTGCTGCGTAAGTTTGCAGAGTACAAGGGAGATACGGAATATATCCGCTATCTTGATGAGAACCAGAAAAAGCTTGGGGATATCATACAGGATACCTGCTGGGAAGAGGATCGTTTTGTCCGCGGTTACAAGGAGGATGGACAGGTCATCGGTTCAAAGAAAGATCCGGAAGCAAATATGTGGCTGAATCCACAGTCATGGTCTGTGATTTCCGGGCTGGCGACAAAGGAACAGGCAGAACTTGCCTTGGAGTCCGTACACAGGGAGCTGAACACGCCATATGGTGTCAGAGTGATGGCGCCATCTTATGTGGAGCATGCATTTGACGGGGCATTGATGCTGTTGTTTAATGAGTCAACGAAAGAGAACGGCGGAATTTTTTCACAGCCGCAGGGCTGGATTATCCTTGCCGAGTCACTGATGGGACATGGAAACCGCGCATTTGAGTACTTTACGGAGTCCTCACCTGCCTCCATGAATGACAAAGCAGAGATTCGCAAACTTGAGCCATACTGCCACGGACAGTTTACGGAGAGTGTGGATTCACCGTTTGAGGGACGTGCGCATGTCCACTGGCTGACTGGTACGGCATCTACGGTCATGGTTGGCTGCGTGGAGGGTATCCTGGGTCTTCGTCCTGATTTTGACGGGCTGCGGATTGATCCGGCAGTTTCCTCTGACTGGAAGGAATTTACAATGGAGAAAGATTTCCGTGGAACAAAGCTCCATATCACAGTGAAGAATCCGAACGGCAGGGAATCCGGTGTCACCAGGGTTACCTTAAATGGAACGGTTTTAGCAGACAATTATTTGAAAGCAAGTGAATTGTTAGCAGAAAATGATGTAGTTGTTGAACTGTAAGAAGAGAAATATTATACGGATGCCTGCCGTACAAATAAGCAGGAGAGAGCTTGAAGCGGGCATCCGGTTAGAGTGAGGGAGTCACAATGGAAACATTACACAATATAATTCACAATCCGATGTTTGTTGCTCCGTTTCTGAGCTGGCTTATATCGCAGATCTTAAAGACATTGATTAATTTTATCGTGACAAAGGAATTTAATCCCGAGCGCCTTGTGGGAGGCGGCGGCATGCCAAGCTGTCATTCTGCAACGGTGATTGCGCTTTTGGTTGCCACGATATACTGTAAGGGTGTGAACGGATTTGAATTTCCAATGGCAGCTACTTTTGCGATTATCGTCATGTATGATGCGATGAATGTAAGGATGGAGACTGGAAAACAGGCAGTCATTTTGAATTTGTTCCTGAACAATGAAGAGATACGGACACATTTAAAGGATGCAAGTATGGGAGAGTGGCCAAAGATTATTTTAAAGGAGTATGTCGGACATACGCCATCCCAGGTACTTGCCGGTATTATTATCGGAATTTTGGTTGGATATCTGATGTGTGTAATTTTATAGAATAAGAGCGTTTTTTTTAGGGATAATAATAGTGTTTACAAAAGAGGGAGAGCAGTCTTCCTCTTTTTTTGCCATTGGAGGCATCATATGGGAAGGAGTTTTTTATGGAAGACAAGGAGCAGGAACAGATTAGGGAAAATGGTCAGATTGATTTAAAGACAAACCGTTATGGGTATAAGATTCATTTATTAAATATTATTGGTGAGATTGAAGGGCATCAGTGCTTAGGCCCGGTGACGAAAACCACCAAATATGAACATGTTTTACCGGAGCTTGCAAAGGTGGAGGAGGATAATACGATTGATGGCATGATTGTACTGATTAACACCGTGGGTGGAGATGTGGAAGCAGGGCTGGCAATTGCAGAGATGATTGCATCCCTGTCCGTGCCGGTTGTGACACTCGTGTTAGGGGGAGGCCATTCCATTGGTGTGCCGTTGAGCGTTTCCGGTAATCATTCCTTTATTGTGCCAACTGCAACCATGCTGGTGCATCCGATCCGTATGAATGGAACTGTGCTTGGGGTCAAACATAATTATGAGTATATTGACCGTATGCAGGAGCGGATTATTTCTTTTACCTGCCGCAAGACAGGCATGGAAAGTGAAGTGTTAAAGAAATTTATGTTTAATACCAGTGAGCTTGCGAAGGATGTGGGGAGTATTTTGGTAGGCGAGGAGGCGGTAAAAGAAGGGCTGATTGATGAGGTCGGGGGAATAAAGGATGCATTTTGCTATTTATATGGCTTGATTAATCAGAAAAAAAATAGTAGTATATAAAGGATTGCGAAACTTTCGCTTATGGAAAATATGCATCACTCATATATAAAATGGAAGTTTTGCAAATGTTTCGCACATCATATGAAGACAAAGAGGAGGGTATCAGCTTGGCTGGTAGTAAAAATCAGAACGCAAAACAAAATTCAAATAAAAAAAGTTCCGCATCTTCCGCTGCAAAGAGCAAAGGCAGCGGAAAGAAGCAGGCAGGCAGGGGAACAAAGCCAAATGGCAGCAGATCCTTAAAAAGCGTGGAGGAGGAAGAATTGTCCTATGCGCCGGAAATTGCAGTCTGGATTGTGTGTGCAGTGATGTTGATTATAGAGCTTGGCAATTTTGGGCTGTGCGGATTCATCAATGTGATCAGTAATTTTCTGTTTGGAATTTTCGGAATTATTGAGTATATATTGCCATTGGTGATTGTTTTTTCCGTATTTTTTTTACATATCAACGAATATAAAAAAAGAGCGGTGCAAAAGGTGATATTTGGTTCCTGCGCCTTGCTTTGTATCGGCATGATTGGTCAGTTGGTGGCAGGAATGTCAGATTTTTCCGTTTTGAATGCATATATGGATGGATACGAGAATAAGATGGGTGGTGGAATCCTCTGCGGAAGCATTGCATATCTCCTGCATAAGGGTGTCGGTCTTGTTGGAACTTACATTATCCTTGTTCTTGTAATGATTCTCTGTGTGGTTTTATTTGCAGAGATTTCCGTTATTGATCTGCTGAAATCTTTTGTAGCAGCAGGCAGGGAGGACAACATTGACCGGGTGGAGGATGATTTTGAGACGGAAGAGTTTGAAACACATAAATCATCCAGACGGGCAAGGAAAAAACAGAGCAGTTCGGATTTTGCCATAGCTGCAACAGAGGAATTTCAAAATGACAGGGATGATGTGTTTAAGGAGAGGAAAAAGAGTTCAGTATTAGACAGCATTTCTGTGCTGCCGGCAGATGCTGACAAGGGGATTTTGCCGTCTAAAACCGTTGGCAAACTGCCTGAGAATGAGGAAGTCCATGAGATTACGATGGAGTATGAACTGGATTTACCGGGTGAACATATGGATGATTTTGCCGTGTCTGAGGTGACGAAGGAAGAGGTCAGGCAAAATGCCGCCAAACGCACACGAAAGAAAAAGGCAAAGCCGAATATTGTGCCGGCGGTGCTTCCACAGGAGACTTTGGCAGATGAGGATATGGCAGGAGTGAAATCAGGACAAGACGGAAAAGAGCAGGCAGACCAAACGGAGAAAAGCGCAGCAGGCACCCCATCTTTGGATGTGATGAATATGGAAAATAAAACGGCCGCCGAGGTTAAAAATGTGTCAGCTAAGGTGGTGGGAACGAGTGAGTCCAATTACAAATTTCCACCGCTGGAACTTCTCAAGAAGGGAAAGAGCCAGACGGCGGCAAAGGAAGAAACAATCCGGCAAAATGCCATTAAGCTTCAGGAGGTGCTAAAGAGTTTTGGTGTCAATGTTACCATGACAAATTATAGCTGTGGCCCTTCTGTGACACGGTATGAAATGGTGCCGGAGCAGGGTGTTAAGGTTAGCAAGATTACGGGGCTTGCAGATGATATTATGATGAATCTGGCGGCTCAGAGCATCCGTATTGAAGCGCCGATTCCCGGAAAATCAGCAGTTGGCATCGAAATTCCCAATGAAAAGAGAAGCGGTGTAGGGTTTCGTGAGCTGATTGATACCGAGAAATTTATCAAGCATCCGTCAAAGATTGCCTTTGCCTGCGGCAAGGATATTGAGGGAAATGTTGTGGTAGAGGATATTGCCAAAATGCCGCATTTGCTGATAGCAGGGGCTACCGGATCCGGCAAGTCTGTATGTACGAATACTTTAATTATGAGTATATTATATAAGGCGCACCCGGATGAGGTTAAGCTTATTTTAGTGGATCCGAAGCAGGTAGAGCTTAAAGTGTATAATGGTATTCCACATCTGCTGACTCCGGTAGTGACAGATCCGAAAAAGGCGGCAGGCGCACTAAACTGGGCAGTTGCTGAGATGACAAAACGTTACCAGATGTTTTCAGAATGTAATGTGCGCAATATTCAGGGATATAATTCCAAACTGGATGAGATACGGGAGTCCGGACAGGTTCCGGAAGACGGACAGACATTAGAAAAAATGCCGCAGATCGTCATTATTGTGGACGAGCTTGCCGACCTTATGATGGTGGCAAAGGCTGAGGTCGAGGAAGCAATTGTGCGCCTTGCGCAGCTTGCCCGCGCAGCTGGTATTCACTTAGTGATTGCAACCCAACGGCCGTCTGTTGATGTGGTGACCGGTCTGATTAAGGCGAATGTTCCATCCCGTATTGCCCTTTCTGTATCTTCCGGCATTGATTCACGGACGATTATTGATACGGTCGGAGCAGAAAAGCTTTTAGGAAATGGTGATATGCTTTTTTATCCAACCATGTATCCGAAGCCGCTGCGTGTGCAGGGGGCATACATTTCGGATGATGAGGTTATGAATGTAGTAGAGTTTTTAAAGGCGCAAAACGGTGAAACGACCTATAGTGAGGAGATTACGAATCAAATCACTTCATCGGGAGGAAGCGGTAGTGGCACTGCAGCAAACGAGCCTTCGGACAATGACAGGGATGAATATTTTGTCCAGGCAGGTAAATTTATTATTGATAAAAATAAAGCATCAATCGGGATGCTTCAACGGATGTTTAAAATTGGTTTTAACCGTGCGGCAAGGATTATGGATCAGCTGCATGCAGCCGGGGTTGTAGGACCTGAGGAGGGAACGAAGCCGAGAGAGGTGCTGATGAGTGAGGAACAGTTTGAAGAATATGTAGACGAGTATTTTTAACAGGTAGACAATTGTGAAACTCAGGTTTTCAAGACGTTCGTTGTACAATATTGACAAATCAACGCAGGCACACTTGCGCTGCTTGTCGCACGTAATGGTACATAAGGTGCCAAAATACGGCACCTAAGTACCAACGGCTCCAAAGCACCTGCTTATGATATTGTCGATATTGCACAACTAGATTTTGGAAATCAAGAGTTTCGCAATTGCCTAATAGTGAAAAGGAAGAGTGAGGAGGCAGTTAAATGAAGACAGATATTGAGATTGCACAGGAGGCAGAATTAGTACACATCAAAGAGGTTGCTAAAATGCTGGATATTTCAGAGGATGAACTGGATCTTTACGGTAAATACAAGGCGAAACTATCGGATGAGCTGATCAGGCGTATTGAAAACAAGAAGGATGGGAAGCTTGTGCTGGTGACGGCAATCAATCCGACTCCGGCGGGGGAAGGAAAGACGACCGTTACCGTAGGCCTTGGGGATGCCTTGAACCGGCTGGGAAGAAAGACGACCGTTGCGCTTCGTGAGCCTTCTCTTGGTCCCTGCTTCGGAATTAAGGGTGGTGCGGCAGGCGGCGGATATGCCCAGGTGGTGCCGATGGAGGATTTGAACCTGCATTTTACCGGTGATTTTCATGCGATTACTTCTGCCAATAATTTACTGGCTGCAATGCTGGATAACCATATCCAGCAGGGAAATGAATTGAATATTGACACCAGGCAGATTGTGTGGAAGCGTTGCCTGGATATGAATGACCGCGTACTCCGCAATATCGTAGTGGGGCTTGGCAGTAAGCTGGACGGTTATGTAAGGGAAGACCATTTTGTGATTTCCGTGGCTTCCGAGATTATGGCGATTCTTTGTCTGGCAGATGACATGGAGGATTTAAAGGATAAATTAGGAAAAATAATTGTGGCTTACTCTGTGGAGGGAAAGCCGGTAACGGCAAAGGATTTAAAGGCGGTTGGCGCCATGGCAGCGCTGTTAAAGGATGCGCTGAAACCGAATCTCATTCAGACATTGGAGCAGACGCCGGCTTTTGTACATGGCGGGCCTTTTGCCAATATTGCACACGGCTGCAACTCTGTGCGGGCAACAAAGCTTGCCCTGAAACTTTCCGATATTGTGGTGACAGAGGCAGGCTTTGGCGCAGATTTAGGCGCGGAAAAATTCCTGGATATCAAGTGCCGAAAAGCCGGTCTTACACCGGATGCGGTTGTATTGGTGGCAACTGTGCGTGCTTTAAAATACAATGGCGGTGTGGCGAAGGCAGATTTAAACAGTGAAAATGTAGAGGCGTTAAAGAAGGGAATTGTCAATCTGGAAAAACATATTGAGAACCTACAGCAGTACGGTGTGCCGATTGTAGTGACCTTAAATCAGTTTATGACCGATTCAGAGGCAGAATTATCCTTTGTGAAGGAATTTGTGGAAGGAAAAGGCTGTGATTTTGCGCTTGCCAGCGTTTGGGAAAAAGGCGGCGTGGGCGGTCTGGAACTCGCCGAAAAGGTCGTAAATGTTTTGGACCATAAAAAGGCGGATTTCAAAATGCTTTATGAAGACGATATGTCTCTGGAAAATAAAATTAAGACAATTGCGACCAGAATCTATGGCGCAAACGGGGTAAACTTTACCGCAGCGGCAAAGGGCCAGTTAGAGAGGATTACTTCTCTCGGCTATGGAAATCTCCCGGTCTGCATGGCAAAAACACAGTATTCTTTATCGGACGACCAGACAAAACTTGGAAGACCTGCTGATTTTGATATCAGTGTCAGGGAGGCGTATGTCAATGCCGGAGCCGGATTTGTAGTTGCCATTACGGGTTCTATTATGACAATGCCGGGGCTTCCAAAGGTTCCGGCGGCAGAAAATATTGATGTAGTGGACAACCGGATTGTCGGGTTGTTTTAATACGGTGAACGAAAAAAAGGAGGATAAGAATGGCAGATTTAATTGACGGAAAAGCAATCAGTAAGCAGATTAAAGATGAGTTGAAGGAAAAGGTAACGGCATTAAAGGCAGAGGGGAAAGAAATCGGCATGGCAGTGATTCAGGTAGGAAATGATCCTGCATCCTCTGTGTATGTAGGCAATAAGAAAAAAGCCTGTGAATATATCGGTATCCGTTCCGAAAGCTATGAGCTGCCGGAAGAAACAACGCAGGAAGAACTGCTTGCCTTAATTGACCGATTGAATAAAGACGATAAAATACATGGCATTTTAGTACAGCTTCCGGTTCCGAAGCATATTGATGAAGATACGGTGATTAAAGCCATTTCCCCGAAAAAAGATGTGGACGGTTTCCACCCGGAAAGTGTAGGCGCATTAAGCATTGGGCAGAAGGGCTTTGTCTCCTGTACGCCTGCCGGCATTATCCAGCTGCTGAAGAGAAGCAATGTAGAGATAGAGGGGAAGGAATGTGTCGTAATCGGCAGAAGCAATATTGTTGGAAAGCCAATGGCGCTTCTTTTGTTAAGAGAAAACGGAACGGTTACCATTGCCCATTCAAGGACAAAGAATTTGAAGGAAGTCTGCAGGCGTGCAGATATTTTGGTAGTGGCAGTCGGAAAGCCGAAGATGATCGATGCCTCCTATGTCAAAGAGGGAGCGGTCGTAATCGATGTGGGAATCCATCGGAATGAGAATAATAAACTTTGCGGCGATGTGGATTTTGAAAGCGTGGAGCCGGTTGCATCTGCCATTACTCCGGTACCGGGCGGCGTAGGTCCGATGACGATTGCGATGCTGATGAACAACTGCGTGGAAGCGGCAGACATGTTTGAAAAATAATTGAACACCATATTATGCACGTTTGATTAAGACAGGAGTCTTTATATGATTCAAATTTTATTTGTATCTCTTGGATGCGACAAGAATCTGGTAGACAGTGAGGTAATGCTTGAAATTTTACAGGAAAAGGGATATAGCATTACAAACGAGGAACAGGAAGCGGATGTAGTGGTGATTAATACCTGCTGCTTTATCCATGATGCAAAAGAAGAGAGTATTGAAAATATCATAGAGTATGGAAAGCTCAAAGAAAATGGCAGACTCAAGGCGCTTATTGTGACGGGCTGTTTAGCACAGCGTTACAGGGATGAGATAGAAGCAGAGCTGCCGGAAGTGGATGCCGTTTTGGGTACTATGAGTACAGAAGCCATTGCCGAGGCGGTAGAGGAGGCGCTTGCGGGTAAGCATTATGAACACTTTGAAGATGTGGATTATCTTCCGCCAAGTCACGAGAAAAGGGTGATTACGTCCGGAACATATATGGGATATCTGAAGATTGCCGAGGGATGTGATAAACATTGTACATATTGTGTGATTCCCAAAGTCCGGGGCAGTTTCCGAAGTGTTCCAATGGAGGATTTGGCGGCACAGGCAGCGTATCTTGCTTCCAATGGAATTACGGAAATATGTCTGGTGGCGCAGGAGACAACATTATATGGCATTGATTTGTATGGTGAAAAAAAGCTTCCCGATCTGCTTAGAAGGCTTTCTGAAATTGAGGAGCTTCAGTGGATTCGCCTGCTGTATTGTTATCCGGAGGAAATTACAGATGAATTGGTTGCGGAAATCAGGGATAATCCAAAGGTGTGCCATTATATTGATATGCCATTGCAACATTCGGAAGACCGCATCTTAAAACGGATGGGGCGGCGAACCACAAAAGATGAGATAAAACGTACGATTGCGCATATTCGGGAAGAGATTCCCGATATTGTACTCCGTACTTCACTGATTACCGGATTCCCGGGAGAAACCAAAGAGGAGCATGAGGCGTTACTGGCATTTATTGATGAAATGGAATTTAACCGTCTTGGAGTATTTCCTTATTCCCCGGAAGAGGGAACTGCCGCAGCAGGATTTGCCGACCAGGTAGAGGAAACTGTAAAGGAACAGTGGCGGGAGGAAATTATGGAGCTCCAACAGGAGATTTCCTATGATTTGAATGCCGCTATGGTGGGAAAGACGATTAAAGTGATTGTGGAAGGGTATCTTTATAAGAATGAGATGTATATGTGCCGTTCTTATATGGATGCGCCGGATATTGACGGCTGCGTGTTTGTCGCTTCCAAGGAGGAGCTTTTGACAGGTGATTTTATTGATGTAAGGATTACCGATTTTAATGAATATGATTTGATAGGAGAGAGACAATGAATTTACCAAACAAGCTTACGATTTTAAGAACGATATTAATACCATTTTTTCTGGTTGCCTTGTTATTTGATGAATATTATGGGGGATTTATCCCTTATGGAAACTGGATTGCCCTTGCGATATTTGCGGTTGCATCACTTACCGATATGTTAGATGGGAAAATTGCCAGGAAATATAATCTGGTTACAAATTTTGGAAAGTTTATGGACCCATTAGCGGATAAGCTGCTAGTCTGTTCTGCCATGATTGCATTTGTTGAACTTTACAGGATTCCGGCATGGATCGTGATTGTGATTATTGCCAGGGAGTTTATTATCAGCGGATTCCGTCTTGTCGCAGCCGACAACGGAATTGTGATTGCGGCGGGCATCTGGGGAAAAATCAAGACAGCGGAACAAATGGTAATGCTTTGCATACTGATTGCTGACTTTGGGCGTATTGTTCCGGCAGATGGAATCTATATATTTGAGGATGTATTGGTTTATCTCGCATTGATTCTTACAATTGTTTCAATGGTTGATTATCTTGTGCATAATAAAGGTGTTTTAGCAGAGAATAATAAGTAAGATGCATGCATGGGGATTGCAGGAATCATTTCGCAATTCCCGTGTTTTTTATGGTAAATTTTCCTTGAAATAATGGTCTAAAAGTACTACAATATAATTGGCTAAAATTTGGCTTACTTTGTAAGCGTATAATAAATTAAACGGAGGGCTAAAAATGAGCAATAAACTTACGTTGTCAGCAAGTGACCGTATCACATCGTTACTTGATGACTCAAGTTTTGTTGAAGTTGGGGCTTTAGTAAATGCCAGAACAACTGACTTTAACACAAAGGATTTTGAAACACCGGCTGATGGTGTCGTAACAGGTTACGGTACGATAGACGGCAGATTAGTGTATGTATACAGCCAGGATGCAACTGTCTTAGGTGGTTCCATTGGTGAGATGCATGCAGCAAAGATTGCAAAAATCTACGATATGGCACTTAAAATGGGTGCTCCGGTTGTTGGATTAGTAGATTGTGCAGGACTTAGATTGCAGGAGGCAACGGATTCCCTGAATGCATTTGGAAGCATTTATTTAAAGCAGTCAATGGCTTCCGGCGTGATACCGCAGATTACAGGAGTGTTTGGCGTATGCGGTGGCGGCGCAGCGATGATTCCGGCGCTTTCGGACATCACATTTATGGTACGGGATCAGGCAAAATTGTTTGTAAACAGCCCGAATGCATTAGATGGCAATTATAAGGAGAAGCTTGATACCTCGGCTGCGGATTACCAGGAGGCAAATGCAGCTTTGGCGGATGAAGTGTTAGAGGATGATGTTACCTTGCTTGGAAGAATCAGACAGGTCATTACAATGCTTCCTTCCAACAATGAGGATGATGCGAATTATGCAGACTGCATGGATGATCTGAACAGGGAGATTCCGAATTTAGAAGGTCTTGCAGGGGATGCACGGTCAGTGCTTACACACATTGCAGATAATAATGTGTTTGTAGAACTTAAGCGGGAATATGCAAAGGATATGGTAATTGGTTTCATTAAGCTTGGAGGAACAACCATTGGGTGTGTTGCAAACCAGGTAACTGACGGTGGAGATGTGCTTTCAACGAGCGGTGCATATATTGCAGCAGAGTTTGTAAACTTTTTAGATGCATTTAATATTCCGGTTCTTACATTGACGAATGTCAAGGGATATAAGGCAACCATTTCTGAGGAGAAGAACATCGCAAAGGCAGTTGCTAAGCTTACTTATGCATTTGCCAATGCCACAACGCCGAAAGTAAATCTGGTAATGGGTGATGCATTTGGCAGCGCATATCTTGCAATGAATTCAAAGTCAATTGGAGCAGATATTGAGTACGCATGGAATACGGCAAAGATTGGCACGATGGATGCAGACCAGGCAGTTAAGATTATGTATGCGGACGAGCTTGTGAAGGATGGTTATGACAAGGATAAGGTGGCTGCTGCAAAGACAGCATACACAGAACAGATGGCGAGTGCAGTGGCTGCTGCAAAACGGGGATATGTAGATGATATCATTGATGGCGCAGCTACCAGAAAGCGTTTGATTGCTGCATTTGAAATGCTTTATACAAAGCGTGAAGACAGACCATTAAAAAAGCATGGTGCAGTATAGAGAGGTGGTAACCAGATGAAAATAAAAAAGATTGTTTTACTTCTTTCCGTGCTTGTGTTTACGTTTTCAATGACAGCATGCAGTGATGGACAGGAGAAAGTCGATTTTAATTATACAGATATTTCTATTCTGAATAATAGTGTATATCTGACTTATAATTTTAGCCAGATTGACGAGGCGTCCAAAATTATCATTAACAATACAGAGGGGCAGGAAGTTTTACAGACCGCAATTGCCAATTTTGAGACAGCAAATGAAGAGTGTGGCGAACTGCTTGGATTTTGTGCAAAAGATGGCAGTACCATTTCCTTAGCCACGGTGTTGGAAAGCTCCCAGTCAGATGAGACATATCAGCAGTGTCTGATGGATATAGATTGTGAGATTGAAGAAGATGGCGCAAATGTAAAGGCAACCATAATTGCAGTGTATGAGGATCGGAATGCAGAGATGAGCTTTGTATATGAAGCGGCGCCGGCACAGACATCTGTGGATGAGACAACAGGACAGATCATTGTTCCGTTCCAAATTGCAGAACTCACTGTTTCACCAATCTATACATTTGGTGAGAAGATGGCAAAAGCTGCTATGAATACTTTAATGGGCATGGGTACCGTGTTTGTAATCCTGATTTTCATTTCAGTGATTATAGCGCAGTTTGAAAAAATTTCCAAAGTAATTATGGCGGCATCTGATAAAGTTAGTAATATAGTTGCCAATATGAAGGAAAAGCGTGCAGCAAAGAACACAGCATCCGAAGCTACAACTGAGAACGCGGAAGCTTCGGATACGGAATCGCCGGCTGCACCAATACCGCCAACGGAGAATTTAATGAATGATTCGCAGTTAGTGGCAGTGATTACAGCGGCAATCATGGCAGCACAGGGCGCAGGAAGTGACGGACTGATTGTTCGTTCCATTAAGAAAGCAAAGAGATGATTAGGAGGATATAATAATGAAAAATTATAGGATTACAGTAAATGGTACAGCTTATGATGTAGCAGTGGAAGAATTAGGTGCAGGCACAGTTCCGGCAGCGGCTCCGATGGCAGCAGCGCCAGCTCCAGTAGCGGCAGCGCCGGTTGCAGCAGCACCGGCTCCGGCGGCAAGTGGCGCAGAGGGTTCGGTTAAGGTTGCAGCTCCAATGCCTGGTAAGATTTTAACGATTAAAATCAATCCGGGACAGGCAGTTAAAAAAGGTGATGTAATCATGATTCTTGAAGCTATGAAGATGGAGAATGAGATTACAGCTCCGGAAGATGGAACAATTGCAGGTATCAATGTTGCAGTTGGTGATAGTGTAGAATCTGGTGATACACTGGCTTCATTAAACTAATTGATGTAGAAGATTTGTTTTAGACAGGAGGCAGTGCAAATGGATTATATATGGACTACATTGCAGAATCTGGGTGGACAGACTGCATTTGCTAATCTTTACTGGGGTAATTTTGTAATGATTGCAGTTGCCTGTGTATTTTTGGTTTTGGCAATTAAATTTGGCTTTGAGCCGCTTTTATTAGTTCCGATTTCCTTTGGTATGTTACTGGCAAATATGTTTCCAGGTATCATAGCAGATGGCGGATTATTACATTATTTTTATTTATTAGATGAATGGAGTATTTTACCTTCTTTGATTTTCTTAGGCGTTGGAGCAATGACGGATTTTGGGCCGCTAATTGCGAATCCGAAAAGCTTTCTTTTGGGGGCAGCAGCGCAGTTTGGTATTTACTCTGCATACTTTTTTGCAATTTTAATGGGATTTGGTGACCGGGCAGCAGCAGCGATTTCCATCATTGGTGGTGCAGACGGGCCTACTTCCATTTTCCTGGCAGGTAAGCTTGGAATGGGTGGAACCCTGATGGGACCAATTGCTGTGGCGGCGTATTCTTATATGGCATTGGTGCCGGTAATCCAGCCGCCATTTATGAAACTTTTAACAACAGAAAAAGAACGTAAAATCAAAATGGAACAGTTGCGGCCGGTATCCAAACTTGAAAGAATTATGTTCCCTGTTCTTGTTACTATTGTTGTTGTGTTGATCCTTCCTACAACAGCGCCGCTGGTGGGTATGCTGATGCTGGGTAACCTTTTTAGAGAATGTGGTGTTGTAAAACAGTTGACAGAGACGGCATCCAATGCACTCATGTATATTGTGGTAATTTTACTCGGTACTTCAGTTGGCGCAACGACAACTGCGCAGTCATTTCTGAATGTAGATACACTGAAGATTGTTGCGTTAGGTCTGATTGCGTTTGTTATCGGAACCTGTGCAGGTGTATTGTTTGGTAAGCTGATGTGCTGGGCTACAAAGGGCAAGGTGAATCCGCTCATCGGTTCTGCGGGAGTATCGGCTGTGCCGATGGCAGCCCGTGTATCGCAGAAGGTTGGCGCAGAGGCGGATCCTACCAACTTCTTATTAATGCATGCAATGGGTCCAAACGTGGCAGGTGTGATCGGAACTGCTGTAGCAGCCGGTACATTTATGGCAATCTTTGGAGTATTTTAAGATAGCTTTATGCAGTATAGCTTCTCATTAGAGACTGTACCGATCAGAGAGAATATTGTGATTTTATATGATTATGGAGGATTAAAATATGGCGAAACAAGCAGCAAAGCCGGTAGGAATTACCGAAACAGTTTTACGTGATGCGCATCAGTCATTGATTGCTACCCGTATGACAACGGAGCAGATGCTTCCGATTGTTGATAAGATGGACAAGGTTGGATATCATTCCGTGGAGTGCTGGGGTGGCGCAACATTTGATGCTTCCCTTCGTTTCTTGAAAGAAGATCCGTGGGAGAGACTTAGAAAATTAAGGGATGGATTTAAGAATACAAAATTGCAGATGTTATTCCGTGGGCAGAATATTTTAGGATATGCGCCATATGCAGATGATGTGGTTGAGTATTTTGTTCAGAAATCGATTGCAAACGGTATTGATATTATCCGTATTTTCGACTGTGTGAATGACCTTCGGAACTTACAGACCGCAGTGAAAGCCGCAAACAAAGAAAAGGGACATGCGCAGGTTGCGCTTTCTTATACATTGGGAGATGCTTATACATTAGAGTATTGGAGAGATATTGCAAAGAGAATTGAGGATATGGGTGCAGATTCTATCTGTATCAAGGATATGGCGGGGCTTCTGGTTCCGACTGCCGCAACGGAGCTTGTGGAGGCGTTAAAAGATGGTTCCAAGCTTCCGGTACAGCTTCACACACACTATACATCCGGCGTGGCTGCCATGACTTATATGAAAGCTGTGGAAGCAGGCTGTGATGTGATTGATACGGCAATGTCGCCATTGGCGATGGGAACTTCCCAGCCGGCAACAGAGGTTATGGCAAAGGCATTTGAGGGAACAGAATATGATCCTGGCTTTGACCAGAATTTATTGGCTGAAATCGCTGACCATTTCCGCCCGCTGCGCGAGGAGTGGTTAGAGTCCGGACTGCTTAGTCCGAAGGTAATGGGTGTCAATATCAAGACCTTATTGTATCAGGTGCCGGGTGGTATGTTGTCCAACATGGTTTCCCAGCTCAAAGAGATGAACGCCGAGGATAAATATGATGAAGTGTTAGAGGAAATCCCACGTGTCCGCAAGGATTTCGGTGAGATTCCGCTCGTAACACCGTCTTCACAGATTGTCGGTACACAGGCGGTATTAAATGTGGTTATGGGTGAGCGCTACAAAATGCTGACGAAGGAATCAAAGGATTTATTAGTCGGCAAATACGGAGCAACGACAAAGCCGGTTAACAAAGAGGTGCAGAAGAAAGCGCTTGACAGCCTGGGAATGAAGGAGCCGATTACTTATCGTCCGGCGGATGATCTTGAGCCGCAGCTTGAGCAGTTAGAGAAGGAAATGGCGCAGTATAAGCAGCAGGATGAGGATGTGCTTTCTTACGCATTGTTCCCACAGGTTGCAACGGACTTCTTTAAGTATCGGGAAGCCCAGCAGACGAAGGTGGATGCATCGGTTGCTGATACGGAAAATGGAGTGTATCCGGTATAGGTTTGGAGAATTTATCTAAAAAAGAGGCTGTCGGCACACAGGCAGTTTTAAAACAGGGAGGGCTAAGGTTTGAAAGGAATCTTAGTCCTCTTAAATTTTA
This sequence comes from Clostridium sp., assembly GCA_023664325.1. Lineage (GTDB taxonomy): Bacteria > Bacillota > Clostridia > Lachnospirales > Lachnospiraceae > CAG-590. Next base: position 2,623 of record JAMPFS010000021.1, on the reverse strand, counting down.
CAGTGTATCAGAAATAAAAATGCAATATCCACACGTTTTGATGGACTTTGTATGCCAGATATGGTACAATATATTAAAATTTAGTTATATAAAATATATGAAGGGGAGTGGTTAGCAATGAAAAAGATTTTGGCTATTTTATTAGCAGTAATCATGCTTATTCCAAATAGTATATCGGTTCAGGCAGAAGGTGTTGATAATATGACAGATTTGTCTACACTTCAAGGATTGATTAGTGAAGGTAATTCGATTACAGATTATTCTGGCTCAGATGCGTATGTATGGGTGACTAAAGTGCTCAATTTCAATGAGAAATACACCAATTCATATGTATATGACGATATAAAGAGCGAGTGTAATTCAGCTAAAAGATACTCAAGTATATCTACAAGTAATTGTGCAAATAAGATAATTGGCTATTTATTAAATCTTGAGGATTATATAAATGACAATGATATAAAGTCGGTTTGTGATTTGGTGGAATATGGAAAAAACATAAATAACTATGCATCTGCTGATGCTTATAAGTGGCTTGTAGATGTGTTGAACACAAATGAAAAGTACAAAACATCATTCATCTATAGTGATATTAAGAGTGAATGCAATTCAGCTAAAAGATACTCAAGTATATCTACAAGTAATTGTGCAAATAAGATAATTGGTTATTTATTAAATCTTGAGGACTATATAAATGAAAATGATGCAAAGTCAATTAATGATTTGTTGGAATACGGAAAGACCATTGCTGATGATGCATCTGCTGATGCTTATAAGTGGCTTGTAGATGTGTTAAATACAAATGAAAAGTATAACACATCATTTGTCTATAATGATATTAAAAGTGAATGCAATTCAGCTAAGAGATATTCAAGTATATCTACAAGTAATTGTGCAAATAAAATACTGGGATATTTAAGTGTTGAGCAGGACGAGATAGATGGGGTGAGTGAACAAACAGTTCGTGAGCTAATTGTTTCAGGAAATACATTGCGTGATAAGGCAAGTAAAGATGCATATAAATGGGTTATAGATGTACTAAAAACAAATGAAAAATTCCCGACATCCAGTGTATATTCGGATATAAAGAGCAAATGTAATTCAGCCAAAGGATACTCAAGTATTTCCACAACTAATATTGATTCTCAAATATTAGCAGATTTAACATTGTTGTATAATGAGGTTCCAGTTTCAACAGAGTTACAAGGAATATGTATAAAAAAACAACCATCAAAGGTAATCTATACGGAAGGTGAGATTTTTTCGACTTCGGGAATGGAAGTATTGGCAACTTATTTGAATACATACGCAGATGATTCAACAGATATAGAAGAAAAGTTAATTACAAATTTTACTGTGGATAAAATGTTGCCTTTAAATTATGATGATACATTTGTAACTGTTTCTTATGAAGAAAATGGTGTTATAAAAACGGCAACACAAACTATAACAGTTAATCCGATTATAGTAGCTAAATTATTAAGAAGCATTTCAATTGTAACACCGCCTACAAAGACTGTTTATAAAGAGGGCGAAACTTTTAGCAAGGCAGGTATGAGGGTTAATGCTATATATGAACAAGTGTGGTCAGATGGTTCGCGTGATATGGGAGAATATGAAAATGTAGCGTATACAGTTGATACTACAACTCCGCTTTCAGCACAAAATAACTCTGTAACTATTTCATTTGAAGATGATGGAATCACCCAAACGACACAACAAGGAATCCTGGTTGAATCGTATATTGTATCAACAACATTAGATAGTATTGTTGTTGTATCAAATCCGAAAAAACTAACATATATTGAGGGTGAGAGATTTGATAAAACAGGATTATTGGTTGATGCGAAATTCTTGATTAAGTGGTCGAATGGCTATGAGGAATATACGACAGAAAAAAATGTTGCATATTCTGTAAATACTACATCCCCACTTTTAGTATCAAATAAATCGTGGATTGTGTCTTATATCGCAGGTGGGATAAAAAAGGAAGTGAATATACCTATTGTTGTTAGTCCAAAAGTTGCTGATAATAAAGATCTTGATGATACAAACCCAGTCATGGGGAAGATTGAAATTCCTAAAGTATCGAAAGTTTCAGCAATGAAAGTTAAAGCAGGAAAGAAAAAATTGACAGTGTCATGGAAAAAAGATTCAAGCGTTGCAGGTTATCAGGTACAGATAAGCTCTAAATCGAATTTTAAGGGTGCAAAAAAAATCAATTTAGGGAAATCAAAAAAAGCATATACTAAGAAGGGTTTGAAATCTAAGAAAAAGTATTATGTTCGTATTCGAGCATATAAGACATATGAAGATAATGGGATAACAGAAAAAGCATATGGTAAATGGACTGTTAGGAGTAAGAAAATAAAATAGTAACAAAAAATGTGTTATGGAGTTGGGAGAAATTATACATAACGAATGAATAATCGTGACCTAAATTGTATTTGCTTTTCAATGGTATTAAATATCTTTATAAAAGACAGTTCATTTGAATTGTCTTTTATTTATTAGCAATAAACGCAGAGAAAAATCAGTTGACAACAGTGAAACGGTATGTTAGATTATAAGCAATGAAAAGCTTCAGTGCTTTTGCGGCGATAGAGAGGAGCTACCCGTCCCGACT
>JAMPFS010000020.1 GCA_023664325.1 Clostridium sp. | reverse complement strand
TGTAAATGATTGCCACTTGCTATACAGGTGGGATATAAGTAGTATAGTTCGTAAAAATCCCCATCAGTTTTGATGGGGATTTTTTATAAGGAGAAATCATGGAAATAAGACAAGGATACGCATACCATATCAAAAATGAATTTTATGATTTGGTAAAGGACAAATACCTTATGAGTAATATGGAAGAAGAATTAACAAGCGATAAAGTCAGATAGGGGAGGCTTGGAAATGGAAATACTAAAAACTGTTTCATTAATGGGTAGGGTGTCATATGGCATCTGCTGTTTTGAAAACACCCTGTTTCATTTGGGCTACCGGGTGCAGGATTGGAAAATCGTACTGGAAGCCCTCTGGAGTTTTACCAGTATCGAATATTTAGATGATTGGAATGGAATCATATCCGAAATGATCCCGGAAAATTTGTTGGAATTTAGGTCATATGAAGAACACGATTTTGAATATTTGGATGAGGATACGTTTCAATATCTTTATCAATTATATCAGAACATTGATGAGCAGATAGATGATGTGATGTCGGCTGTCTACGCTATCGGAGCCAGCCATTCCTACAGCGTGATAGTGGGCTACGGACAAGAAAGTTTTTATGAACTCACAAAATTGATTGATTATATGACGAAAAAACAGATACCACTGCCGGATATCGATGCTTTCAGGAGATTCCGCATAGAGGAGAATAAAGGCTGGGGAAACCGGTTTGACGGGAGAAGCCTGTCAAGAATTATATGAGTAACGATTTCGCAGGATAAAGGAGATTAAGATGAACAATTTTTTTGATTACAACACAGAAATCAGACAGTATGACGGCTCGGCTTATGAGCAGGCAAGAACCGGGGAAGCCTTATGGCAGGAATGGCTGGACATAAACAAGCAATACGAAAAACAGATAACCAATTATGCAGGATATCTGCCCTTTTCGATTTTGCCGTTCCCGCTGCAGTTTTTAACCGTGTTGGGGATGATTTTATTGGTTCCCTATATTCCGCTGCTTGTGCATTTGCCCAATATAGGCGAGATCATGAAAAATTCGCCGGATGCCCTGTGGGGTTTGATTATAGGGCTTGGCATTTGCGTGTTTGGCATTACCATTTTGCTGGTGTTATATCTCATCATCATGAAAATACTTAACAGCAAAAAAGACCATACCGGGCTGCGGAAAGAGAAAAACCGCATACAGAAAAAAATTTTTCAAGGGTTACATATTCCAACCGATATTGATTGTTATCCGCTGGATGTATTATCCGTAGAATATGGGAAAACAGTGCGGGAAAAACAATATAAGCATCGGTATAAGGCATCGACATGGACGTGCTTTTTTCAAAATGATACATTGTACATTACGGATCATCTGCATTTGTTTGCAATGGAAATCCCCAAGCTCCAATTGTCCTACACGGCAGGCATAATCTATATGGCGAATAGTACGGCGAGATCTGACACAGCGGGGATATCCTGTTTTATCCCCGGTTATTATAAGATAGAGGGATATGGAAGCATACAAATCTACGGTTCTAACGGGCAGTTTGAGATACTGGTTCCGGCGTATGACTGGGATAACGGTATCAAAAAAGAGATCGAGGCATACCGGGAGGCTGCCAAAGTGCATTTCGGGCAGAAAGAGCTTGTATTTTATTGGGATTCTGATTGCTTTTTCAATGAAAATATAACATGGGATGAAGATTATGACTGCTGTGTGAGGCTGAAACCGAAAACCTTACAGGATGAAGATATGGAACAGGTAAAAGCAGATTTCCTGGCGATTATGCGTGATACAGCCGCATGGAATAAGAAACTGCTGCCCTTAATTGAACAAAAGACAGGCAAAGGAGAGAAGGCTTACCGGAAAAATGAGATCGGGCTGCTTGGATTTTTCGTGGAATCGGCGCATAAAGTTTCGTTCTGGTATGACATACCCGGCGAGGATGATGATTATATTGAGGTATCCGGCAATATCGAGGAGGATGTGTGGACAGTAAGCAGAAAAGAAGAGTGTAAGCTGCTTGATTAATCGTGAATGTCCGTGCAATGGTGAATGGGAATGAATGTCGCCTTAAAATGCGGCAATGCAGATATCATTGAGCTGATGGAGCAGTATTCTTAATTTGGTGCAACACAATGCAAAACATTGCAACACAAAATCACTTGTTTTGTTGACAATGCTTGCGTTCGCACATATAATAAAATCAAACTGAAACAAGGGGTGATCTCAATATGGCTACTACAAATATTAATGTGCGTGTGGATTCTGCATTAAAACAGGAAGCAGAGACTCTTTTTAATGATCTTGGCTTAAATATGTCTTCTGCGATTAATATGTTTTTGCGTTCTGCTATCAATCATAACGGTATACCGTTTGAAATCAAACGTCCTGCACCAAATGCAGAAACAAAAGCTGCCTTAGATGAATATGAAGAAATGAAAAAGAATCCTGGTAATTACAAGCGTTACGAATCATTTGACGAAGTGTTAGATGAGGTATTTACTGATGCTTAAAATTGTTCCGTCTAATCAATTTAAAAAGGATTTGAAACTTGCAAGAAGGCGTGGCTGCAAAATAGAGCGTTTGCGGGATGTTGTTAATGTATTAGCGAATGGACAAAAGTTAGATGAAAAGCACCATGACCACGGATTAGCCTGTTGCATTATGGCTATATTCATGATTATTGGCTTTAGGGGTACGCAAGGATTCTGATATTACTGTTATAAAGCAGTCGGCTTTCGTGATGTAGTGTTTGATACAACTGAAAAATATTGTGTTCTGGGTGAGGAATGGAAGTGCAGGGAATTGATTATGGAAAATATATAATTTTTTGTAAACAATTTATTCGCACTTAAAGAAAGGATAAAATGACGAAAAGGAGACTTTATATTAGCTATTCGCTTCTTCCGTTTCAATTTCTAACCGTTGAAGTATATCTGTAATAATCCCGATATCTTCAATTAAATTAATTCCAAAACATTTTTTACCTGCATCTTTAATGGATGCACCAATATGATATGCTACAGTCTCATCAATAATAAGAAATCTATCATGGAATACCCCTGTATAGTTTACTTTCAAAGTGGGGTATTGTGCATTAAAATTATCTATATCCTGAGTAGCAAGTCTTGTTCTTCTTACTGTATATATCGTTACATCCACCGCTTCTCGTTTTTTTGCAAGGATATTCAATGTTCCTACATCAACATAATTGTCTACCAGGACTATCGACTGTTCAGCCTTTTGAATAAGACTTACCAACAAACTGAATGCATCATATATTTGACCGTCAAAAAATATATGCTGATCTGCCTCTTCATGTTCTGAAATATATGCAAAGATTTTATCAAATTTTTTATTTGATTCCTTTTGATATTGCAGTTGTTTTAATTCTAAGCTGCTTAATCGTTCAAACATCAATGCATTTTCTGCCAGAAATTTCCTCATCTTAACAAAGGTATTCATGATATTTAAGCTTATCTGTATTGCTTCATCACTTCGCAATATCGCCGAAAGCATTGCTATTCCCTGTTCAGTAAACACATATGGTAAATATCTTCTACCGCCTTTAGACGAAACATTTTCTGACTCTATATTTGAGGTCGCAATTTGCGACCTCAAAGAAATATTACATCAGTACATTACTTTATGTCAATCGGTTTCGGCTTCAATCAACAAATAATTTATTGCTTCTTTGTTTTGTTGAATCTCTAATGCCGTTTACTGCATTCGATAAAACTGGAATTGTTATAATTATAAAGCAGTTGGCTTTCGTGATGTAGTGTTTGATACAACTGAAAAATATTGTGTTCTGGGTGAAGAATGGAAGGGCAGGGAATCGATTATGGAAAATATATAGATTTCTGGTTTATAAAACTGGAAAAATCAATATTTAGAGTGGCGGTAATGGTTCTGTAACATTACAGTTTGGCTTTTGCGAGACAATATTATTATAAGAACATTTAGCAAAAACGACTTAAATACTCCGTCCCTGATACTGGATCGTTATAACATATACGGTCTTGTGTGTTTCATCAATGCGGAAAATGGCAATATAGTTATCAATCAGCAGTTGTCGGTAACCTTTTTTGGCATATCTGCCCTCGCTGCGTTCCTGGTGGGCTTGCGGGAAAGTGTCTAAACCTAAAACAGCTTTCTTAATTCGGTCAATCTGACCTTTCGCATTTTCGCGGGCAGATTTCTCACTTGCAATATATTTGTAAATGCTGTTTAATTCACGTATTGCTTTAGGATTGACTTTGACTTTATATTTATCCAAAATGTTTTTTCTCCAATTCTGCAAAAACAGTTTCAGCATCAGCCGCTTTGGATCCGTTTGCAATCTCTTGCTCGGATTCGTAGATGGCTTGGTCGATGCGGTTCATTCTTGCAAATTTATCATATAATTCACTGCTCATTACAACCAGGTCGCTATATCCATTTTTGGTAATAAAAATAGGTTCCTGCTCCTTGTGTGCAATGTTAGAAATCTCGGTCGTATTGCGTAAATCTTTAATAGGCATAATAAGCGGCATGATATTCACTCCTTTCTGTGGCATAATTATAGCATAATTTTGTGCAGGAAACAATGAAAATATACGGCAACTTGTTAATTATGAGGTAATGATGTAATGAACAAAATTGAATTTCTTGCTCTGAAAAGAGGAGATATGATATAATGTTACCAATCGAAGCAAAGCGAGGTTGATAACCTGCGCGAGCATCAGCGAGCTTCATTATGATATACTGTTTTATGTTGTGGAAGACGGAAAACCAGGCTTATGAGGAGGTAATGGTAAATGTGGATTGTGTTTGCCTTGCTGTCGGCTGTTTTTGCAGCACTTACTTCTATACTTGCGAAAATTGGCATAGATGGCGTTAATTCCAATCTGGCAACAGCAATCAGAACAGTTGTTGTCGTTGCTATGGCATGGGGGATGGTATTCCTTACACATGCACAGAAAGGACTTTCCGAAATAAGCCATAAAAGCTGGTTATTTTTAATCCTGTCAGGTCTTGCAACGGGTGCTTCCTGGCTTTGCTATTATAAGGCTTTACAAATGGGAGCTGCCTCTAAAGTTGTGCCAATAGACAAACTCAGCGTAGTGATTACATTGATTTTAGCATTTGTATTCCTGCACGAGGAGTTTACAGTCAAATCTTTAATCGGTTGTATTTTAATCGGTGTTGGAACATTGGTAATGGTTCTGTAAAATATAGTTTGACTTTGGGATTTACGCTATTGAATTTCTTGCTCTGGAGAGAGAAGATATGATAAAATGTTACCAACCGAAGCAAAGCGAGGTTGATGACCTGCGCGAGCATCAGCGAGCTTCATTATGATATACTGTGGAAGATGGCAAATCAAAGGTTGAAAGGAAGTATTAGAGATGGCAGTTTCAAATATAAAAACAATGATACATAGTGATATTCATAAAGTCTGGGAAGTTGTTTTAGCTGTTGACAAGTATAGCACATGGCGAAGTGATTTGAGTAAGACAGAAACCGTAAATGAAAAACAGTTTATTGAATATACGAAAGAGGGCTACTCTACTATGTTTACGGTCACGGATGTAAAGCCATATGAACGATGGGAGTTTGATATGGAAAACAGCAATATGAGAGGACACTGGACTGGCATTTTTATTTCAAAAGGCAGCGAAACAGAGCTCGATTTAACAGAGGATGTAACCGTGAAAAAGTTTTTTATGAAACCATTTATAAAATCGTACTTAAAGAAACAGCAGACACAATTTATTGCGGATTTAAAGAAAGCATTAGAAGATTTTCCGTTAAACCGGTTTGACTTTTCGGATTTGGCAAAAAGCATACAAAAGTGCGAACTGCTGCCAAAAGTCATTACGGACAGTGCGACTGGAATAGAATTTTATGGTGGGAATACTGTTTCGAGGGAGGAGTTGGTTCGTTTCCTTGAAAATTTTAACGAATTGGACAACCTTGCCCAAAATGACAGTAAAAAAGAGTATGAAAAACATACGCAGTCAGGCATGAAGAGCTATCAGTTTGAACCATCGTGGGTTGAAATTTCACCCGACAGAGTGATTGTTGGGTATGTCGGCATCTATGTCAACACGGATTTTGAACTGGCTTTTGTAAAGGCCGACGGCAAATGGATTTTAGATAAATGATATTGATTTTATCATAGAAGACCTATTGCTGGTAGCTATTTACAGAAAAACTTTCATACTTTCACTGCAATCCGACATAAGGTTATCCTGCAAATCCTACATCATCCATGATAACCTCGCCATTCCCGCTTCCGTCAAAAACGACACAAATTTTATGAACAGATGTGAAATCAAACGCTGTATCTGCTGGGAACATATCTGCTTTCAGTGATACGGTCTGCATTTGATGCTTGTATTCATAGGAACCAAACAGCACATCCTGCTTATACAGCTGAACTGCCAGCGACGGATAGACAAGCTGTGGATTTTCTGCCCTTATCATATTGCCCGCTTCATCATACAGCTCCACTGTGTAATGCAGCGCAGTTATCTCATCAGCGATATCCTCCCGCATATCCGCCATTCTAAATGTGATTTCTCCTGCCGACATATCCGTTGCAGGGATATTTATCTCAATCCTCGGTTCCGAATCTTTCTCCCATGTACAGTTTAAAACATGATTTTCTCCACCTTTATTGGTGCCGTATACATCTGTACGTTCCTTCCATGTCGCCATGCCCGGGCAGCTGATGGTAACATCCTCCATATCGCCATGAGCAATGTCAGCATTTTCATCAAACGAACAATACCTTACGAAATCGGAATCCATATAATTTGTTATGTACACTGTTTTCGGAAGCGCTTCTGTATACCTCGTGTTATCTCTAAGCAGGTCACTGTAATCGCAGCCGTCCAAGAGCGTTTCATCTAAAAATGCCCTGATGTAAACCTTTGCTATTTGCTGCTGCCCGTCCGCTTCCAAAAAATTAGCGGTATTTAAAAAGCCGTTTGTTCCCGCATCACCGTCATAGCGTCCCCATTTTGTATTGAACTGCCCGTGGTTCGCACCCATTATATATACGCTTGCCTTACGGTATAAGGTATCGTCTGCATGAGAAAAATGTATGTTGTTATACTGCTTTTCACCCATCACGTTGCTTACATCCTGATCGTTTGAGCCGTGAAGCAACAGATAATTGACATCGCAAAGCTCCACTGCATGTTCTGCCGGCATATACTGGTCAACGGTAGGCGCAATCGCAATAATCGAGGAGATATTAAAATGATAATCAAACTTTCTCTTGCCGTTATCGGGATATGCGCTAAGTGCATTAAACAGGTATGCGGCTGCCACCATTTCGCCGCCCCTGGAATGTCCCGCTATGGCAATCCCATCCGGATTTATTTTCCGGTAGAGAACGCTTTGCGGATCTTCATTTTCAGCCAGAGCTGCTTTCATATTCTCTAACAGCAGAACAGCTCTGGCATCATTTTCACCATTCAGCTCATTCACTACATTTTCATCAACCGATACCACGACATATCCGTTTGATGCAAGATATTCGCCGAGGTAGTCATATCCAAGATACGATGGAACGCCAAAATCATGATTTCCGTGCGCAATAAATACTACCGGGCAATTAAGTCCGTCCTGCGGATACCAGATGCGCCCGGCTAAAGGCGCCTCGTCTAATCCCCTTTTGAAATACAGCTTTGACAGTAATGCCTGCGGTTCGTTCCCTTCAACGAGGTCTGAAATATCGATGTAATCGGTGACAATCCCTGAAGCAGAATCCGGACCGTAATCGACCACCGCTGTTTTCGCATTTCCGTTTTCCATATAACCGGCAAAGCCCGCAGTTTCATCATCAGCGGCAGAACCTGCATTTTCTTCTCTGTTACCTTCCGATAATGCAAGATACTTCTGTATCCGGTCTTCGCCAAAATTGTCGATATGGAAGAACAGACCGAATAAAACCACGATTCCCAGAGATACCGTTAAGGCGGCATATCCGAATTTTTGCTTATTATTTTTACCTACAGCTATGCTCCATATGCATCTTCCCAACACATCTACAGCAGTAACCGTTACCACGCTGATGAAAATACCCGACACCACACCGTTTAGCTGTGTGCCGATAAGATTAACCACAATCAAATCAAGCATTGCCAGAAGATGGTATACCCTTGCCCGTGTCACTTTGCCGAAAAGAATTTTGAGCAGCAATGCCATAAGCTCTGTCACGATTATCACCAGCAAAAACGAAAGCAGGAATGCCATAAATGCAGGCATGATATTATTGCATATATGCAGTATGAACCCATATACAAACTGGGCTGCCAACAGCGCGCACAAAAGCATGCCGCCGGGTCTGCCGTCTCTCAGGAAGCGTGCCGGTCCTTTGGTTGCTTTCTTTGCCCATTGAAATAATTTTCCGGATATCGTTTTTATTTTTTGCACAATCTTTTTCATTATTTTATCCTTTGAAGAAACATATCAAGCAACTGTTCTCACCCTCAAAAACAGTCTTACATCTCTAACCGCTAACTGAAATGATTATAGCAGAACAAAGACCAAAAGGCAAACAGAAAAGGAGGCGCCAAATAACGCCTCCCTGCAGCTATACAAATCACGTCATAAAAGGAAATGTCAGTTACGCCATTCCATTTGCAGTCTTATATTTGTACAGCATTTCCGCATGATTCTGCTCCTCAATCTGTATATCAGCCAGCAGCTTGCGAAGAGCTGCATCTGCAAACCGGAATACATTTGTATTATACTCAGATGAAACCAGTTTTTCCGTGCCGATACAGTCCGTAACCAAAAAATTGTCTGACTGCTTGTCTGCATTTTGCCCCTGTGCAGTGTAGGTTGCTTTTGGATCATAATCCCTTCCGGAAGAGTCGTTACAATCACAGGACGGAACATTGCCCTTCAATACCTGACCTAAGGTATCGTAGTGTTTCTGCTCTAACTGCTCGATTTTTCCAAAAAGTTCCTTTAACACCGGGTCCTTTGCCTGCTCCTTGTATCTGCGGTACTTTTCCACACAAGTTTTTTCCTGCGTCTGTAACTCTGAAATTGCATCCGTTTCTTTTTGGTTTAATACCATATAATCATCCTCCTGTCTGCAAGCCGATTTCTACCAGCATTTATTTCTGCTTAAAAAATGTTTTGGAATACATTCAAAATGCTTTGGAAACGCTTTGCTTATATTTATGATTTCCTGGATAGTATGGTCATTTTTTCCAAAAGTTATTCATCTGCTTTATTACCGTTTTTCCTTTATCAGCACTTGTAATCATGCGGGAAACGATATAAAATAAAGTAATGAATGAAAATTTGAAAGGAGACGAATCTATGAAAAAAATGATTTTAGGCATTGCATGGCAAGTCATGGGTTTTTTAGGAGCAATCATTATCTTGTGTTCTGCGGCTCCTCATGATTGGGATTATAATGGCATTACAGGAATAACAGGTAATATTTTAGGATTGGGTTTAATGCTGCCTTTTCTTGTCTGTGTAGTTTTGATTGTGGCTGGATTAGTACTTTGTTTCAAATGCCTTAACGAGAAATAATACATAACTTCCCGTTTGTCGGAGGATATGCAAATAGAACTAGTGCTTACTTTACAGTAAAGAGTTTAAGTAGACAGCTTCAAGCCTGATGGAAGGAGGGCAATTTATGGTCTACGACAGGGCTTCAACAGATGATATGGAACAACTGACAGAGTTACGGATTGCCTATTTAACAGAAGATTATGGCGGGTTGCAAGATAAAGATTTAGAGGCAATAAAACGCAATTTGTCGGATTATTTTATGCGGAACCTGAATAAAACGATATTTGGCTATGTAGCAAGAAATGAGGGAGAAATAATCGCCTGTGCGCTGCTGCTTGTTGTCGAAAAACCAATGAGTCCTGCTTTTATGACCGGAAAAACAGGAACGGTTTTAAATGTATATACAAAATCAGAATACCGCCGTAATGGTTATGCACGGAAACTGATGGATATGCTGTTAGATGATGCCTTGAACATGAAATTGAGCGTGGTAGAACTCAAAGCAACAGAAGATGGATATCCGTTATATAAATCATTAGGTTTTCATGAAACGATATCAAAATATCACCAAATGGAGTGGAAGACTCAGACATGAAATTATCATTTGCCATAAAAGAAAGGGGTTATCAAAATGGATAGTGCTGTATTTTGAAATAAATGAAATTAACGAAGATAGCGATTTTTATCATGCAGCTATGAGGAAAAAGATTAACCTATATGTAAAGGAAAGGTGGTGCTGATTGTGGAGCAGAATTATATAACAGATGAGCAGGTCATAAAACGAGCAAATGCGGCTGTAGAACTTGAAATAGAGAAATTGAAGGCATTAGACGCTCCTGTTATTGTCTATGATAGGAAGAGACAGGTTGTCGTAAGACGTAACAGTGATGGAACGGAAACTGAGGTGGGAAAGCGGTTGAGAAAGGGGCATTATAGTGAGCGAGTTGCAAAAGAAACCTGAAATTGTTGTATTTGCCGGTCCAAACGGTTCTGGAAAGAGTACTTTTACCGCATTGCTAAAACCTTCTATGGATTATATTAATGCAGATGAAATTAAGAAAAATTTAAAATGTTCAGATTATGAGGCGGCAGAACTGGCTGAGAGGCAAAGAGAGCTGCATTTACAAAATATGGAAGATTTTTGCTTTGAAACAGTTATGTCTACAGAAAGAAACCTTAATTTACTAAGAAGAGCAAAGGAAAAAGGATATTTCATTCGGTGTTACTATATCCTTACTACGGATCCGCTGATTAATGTTTTTCGTGTTAAAGCACGGGTGGAGACCGGTGGTCATGATGTTCCGGAAGACAAAATTATCACTCGTTACGACCGAGCATTGGCTTTGGTGGGAGATATCGTTGATGTTTGTGACATATGCCATATTTATGATAATTCAGAGGACAGACCTTACCGCATTTACAAGAAGAGAAAAGAGGAATCTTTTTTTGATGAGTGTGATGATTGGAGAAAATTAGACATTGTTCTTCTGACAGGGGATTCTAATATTAGGGAAAAGAATCTGAATGGACAAGAATAATTTTTTAAAATCACAAAGCACAATAGAAAAAAAGCGAAAGGAGAACGCAAATGTATGAATTTAATCCAAAAGTGAAAGAGGCTCTGCAAAAAATAAATTTTGTGGAACGGTATGAGGCATTATCCAATCTGTATAGCAAAGAAAGAATCAAAGAGGAGGAAAGATTAATCTATATTGATGTAGAGGAAGTTATTGAAACGATTGAGGATTTAGGATATCATGCGAAGTTTCTCCGAGGAGAAGGATTTTACAAATTACAGGAAGAAAAACAGGACGGATATACATTCGGCTTTCATATTTGTTTAAAATACGGACTGGCAGAGTTAATCTGGGTGGTAAAAGAGGGGGAAAAAGTGCTGCTTGGCTGCCCGTGGGGAGCCTGCGTGAAAGAGATTCATGACGGCAGGATTCCCATGCCTGTAATCGGAGATTATGATGATTTAGAAGATATTTTAAGGACAGCCTTTGCCATGTTTGAAGACTTTAAGAGTGCATTTCTCGCACAATGATACAAGGAAGGTGCGAAAGAAGATGGAATACACAGGAGGTTTGGCTGGCGATGGATGTTTCTTTTTATAACCAGGCGATAGCGGATTTTAAAAATGCATTTCAAGAGTTTTTTCCGAATACAGTTATTCTGAAAGAAGAGCATCATAATTTTGAATTTATGGGAAGCTTTTTGCTGGTCTATGTGTATATACCGCTGGGATATCGCATTTTTGTAGAAAATGAAGGAGAGCATTTTACGATTATTTTAGAAGATGGAGATAAAGCACATGCGAATCTTTATCACATTAAAAAATTTGAACATCAATTATGTGAGGAAAATATAACAGGTTCTTTAAAGGTGTTAAAGGATGTGTTACTGGAAAACGCAGTTGATTTTTACCTGTGGAAAGGTAATAAATTATATAGAAAAAATGCGCAGGGGATAAAAAGAATAAAGGATATAAATGGGCATCTTAAAGGATGCAGGTGATAGATATCTGCCAGACGAAAACGTATGGTGGCTGTCAGAGAGGGAAAAAGTATGGTAATTAGGCGTATCATTGTAAGTTTGGGCAATTCATTGGGGATGCCGGGCAAGATTGTTCTACTGATTATTCTGCTGATCATTTTATTGTGCGTTGTACTGCATAACAAAAAATGAGATGGCGGATTTCTGGTTGGTCTTTGTGGCTGGCAACGGGAAAATGCCTTATCATATTTGAAAAATTAGAATGGAATGATATGAGTCGGTTGATTTTTTTACTTCAACGTGTTAAACTGTCAGACGTGGTGATATTTCACCATTACACTTAGGTTATTTATAGAAGGAGATTAGAGGAAAATGAGTTTACATTACATTTCACAGGTGCCGTCAGCGGAAGAGATTAAGGAATTGTTTCCAATGAGCCCTGAACTTCAAAAGACAAAAGAAAACAGAGATAAGGAAATTGCAAAAATATTTACCGGCGAATCAAATAAATTTTTAGCAATTATCGGTCCGTGTTCCGCAGATAATGAAGATGCAGTATTGGACTATATTTCACGTCTTGCAAAAGTACAGGAACAGATTAAGGATAAGATTATGATTGTTCCCCGTATTTACACAAATAAGCCAAGAACCAATGGTTCCGGATATAAGGGAATGCTGCATCAGCCGAATCCGGAGGAGAAGCCAAACTTTATTGAAGGACTGAAAGCAATCCGTAAAATGCATATTGATGCGATTGAACAGACAGGATTAACAGCGGCAGATGAGATGCTTTATTCTGATAACTGGCCATATATGTCCGATATTTTGTCTTATGTTGCTGTCGGCGCGCGTTCGGTAGAAAACCAGTCACACCGTTTGACAGCATCCGGCATTGATGTTCCGGTCGGCATGAAGAATCCAACCTCCGGAGATTATTCTGTTATGATGAATTCCTGTGTCGCAGGTCAGTCAAAGCATACCTTTATGACGGCAGGATGGGAGGTTAAGTCGGATGGCAATCCGTTGACACACTGTATTTTAAGAGGTTCCTTAAACCGGCATGGTGTATCAGTGCCAAATTACCACTATGAAGATTTAATCAGGCTTTCAGAGGCATATGAGCAGTTTGATACGCTGAAAAATCCGGCTGTTATTGTGGATGCAAACCACAACAATTCCGGTAAGAAATGGGACGAGCAGCCTAGAATTGTAAAAGAGATTCTTCACAGTATGCGGCATAGTGATGAGGTAAACAGACTTGTAAAGGGCGTTATGGTAGAAAGCTATATAGAAGACGGCAATCAGGCGGTTGGTGGAGGCTGCTATGGAAAATCCATTACAGATCCCTGCCTCGGTTGGGAAAAATCAGAGAGATTGCTGCTTGAAATGGCAGATTTGTTATAGGAAAACAGCTGCTTAGTTGTTCCCCTGACAGGACAAGATTTGTAAGGCAAATGGCAGGTTACGGGGTGCATCTGTTCAGACTGCCAGTAAAATCCGCAACGAATGTTGCGGATTTTATGATATAATAATCTCTGCAAGCAAAACAATGCCGTGCCTGTTTACAGGCACACAGTGCGAGCAATTGCAGATTATATTATGTGATATCATAGTATGAAACAGGAAGGATTACAAATGGTGGGGAGGCAATTAAAAAGAAACAAATTTATGTGGTATTTGCGGATAGTCTGTTTGGCTCTTTTGGAAACGGCAGCTGCTTTCCTTATCATGTCAGGGATTTTCAAATATGGCATCAAATTGTGTTATTATCCATTTTATCGGGATGCCCAAAAGCTCTTTGAATTACCGGAATTTGCATCGGAATTTGTACCGCAGGGATTAACATATTGCGAGGAAGAGGATGTTTTTCTGATTAGCGGATATATATATGAAAGCAATGAATCAAAGATATATGTAGTGAAACCGGACGGTGATTACCGTTGTGTTGCAGTGATGCGGGAGGATGGAAATGTGCTGCACAGTCATTCCGGGGGAATTTGTGAAAATGGGGAATATGTATATCTGGCCGGGGGCAATGGAAAATGTTATGTGTTTGACAAAGCAGATTTATTGAATGATGCAGAAACTAACATTACCGTGACGGGAGAATTTAAGACGGGTAATACTGCTTCTTTCTGCTATACGGATGATCAATATTTGTATGTGGGTGAATATTATTACCGATTTAAATATGTAACAAGGTTTGACCACCATTTGATAACCCCCTGCGGTGATGCAAACAATGCCATTATAACGGTGTTTGCATTGGATGAACATAAAAAATACGGGGTGAGGAAAAGTCCGGAGATGGGGTTATCCATCACCGGGCGGATACAGGGGATGTGCATGACGGATGATAGGCAGTTGGTTTTATCTGCTTCCAGCATATTTCAGGGGTCACAGCTTTATTATTATGATTTTGAACGTGTATTAGAGGGGCAGCAAGACAGTCTGTCTGTCCGTGGGGAAGAAATACCGCTGTATTATGTTGATACGGAAAG
This sequence comes from Clostridium sp., assembly GCA_023664325.1. Classification (GTDB taxonomy): domain Bacteria; phylum Bacillota; class Clostridia; order Lachnospirales; family Lachnospiraceae; genus CAG-590. The sequence goes on along the minus strand of JAMPFS010000020.1, from coordinate 38,707 downwards.
TTTGATTGCGAAAAAGGAAATTCTTCCCAAGTCAGAGGAAATCCTGTTTTATGACGGACATATCTATATGCTGTTTGAAGCCGCCTGCAGCCGGTTCCGGTATGGAACGCTGTTAGATGCACAGTATGTATATCGCATGCAGCATCAAGGAAATCACCGCTGATGGCATCACTTGTTTTTTGAGGCAGGCAGTTGCGAAACCCATCAAGTACTCACTGCAAGCACTGGCGGCGTCAAAGCACCTGCTTATGATATTGTCTATATTGCACAACTGGATTTTGGAAATTAGGAGTTTCACAATTACCCGGTTTTTTAAGGGTGAGAAAGGAGAAAGTATGTTTAAGAGAGTGATTTGGATTATTTTAGATAGTGTGGGAATTGGTGAAGCGCCGGATGCAGATCAGTTTGGAGATTCGGGTGCGGATACGCTTGGCAATATTTTAAAAGTGAGGGGGCATTTAAGGGTTCCCAATATGGAACGTCTGGGGCTTTTTCAAATTGATGGGACAATGCTTCCGAAAACAAATGTGATGCCAATTGGAGCCTATGGCAAGGCAAGGGAGATTTCAAATGGCAAAGACACTACAATCGGACACTGGGAAATGATCGGAATCCATACGAAACAGGCATTTCCAACCTATCCGGACGGTTTTCCAAAGTCGATTATGGACAAATTTGTGAAACGCACAGGATGTAAGGGCTTTCTCGGAAATATTGTAGCCAGTGGAACGCAGATTATCAATGAGTTGGGCAATGAGCATATCCATACCGGTTATCCGATTATTTATACATCAGCAGATTCCGTGTTTCAGATTGCAGCTTGCGAGGATGTCATTCCGATTAAAGATTTATATGAGATGTGCCGGACGGCAAGAGAGCTGTTACAGGGGGAACATGGAGTTGCAAGAGTAATTGCAAGACCATTTGTAAAGGAAGGGGAAAAATATGTGAGGACAGCAAACCGCAGGGATTTTTCCTTAAAACCTTCAAATGAGAGCCTGCTTGTCTATATGAAAGAGGCGGGATACCGAGTAACGGCAGTTGGTAAAATTGAAGATATTTTTTCCGGTGTTGGCATTGGAGATGCGGTTCACACGAAAAGTAATCTGGATGGCATGGATAAAACAGCCGATTTTATGGAGACACAGCATGACGGTTTGATTTTTACGAATCTTGTGGAGTTTGATTCGACTTGGGGACACAGAAGGGATGTGGAGGGTTATGCCCAGGGATTAGAGGATTTTGATGACCGGTTAGGGCAGATTCTTTCCAAAATGAAGGAGGATGATCTCCTCATTATCAATGCAGACCACGGCTGTGATCCGACTTTTCGGGGTACGGATCATACAAGGGAATATATACCGGTGCTTATGTACCATAAGGGCATGAAACAGGGAGTGAATTTAGGCACTCTCGATACTTTTGCGGATATTGGCGCAACCATTGCGGACAATTTCGGGGTAAAAAAATTACCGATTGGAACGAGTGTAAAAGAGAAACTTATATAATATGAACCATCGTAAAATGATCTTTAAAAACCATGATATTTGCAGCAGAATACGGGAGGGAGCGCTGATATATGAATACATATGATCTGATTATGAAAAAGCGGGATGGACATGTGCTTGAAGAAATGGAAATCCGTTATCTTGTGGAAGGCTATACAAAGGGAGAGATTCCGGATTATCAGATGGCAGCTTTCCTGATGGCAGTTTATTTCAAAGGAATGAATCATGAGGAGACTACACAGCTTACCATGTCAATGGCAGACAGCGGTGACCGGCTTGATTTATCGGGAATAGAAGGAATCAAGGTTGACAAACATTCCACGGGCGGCGTAGGGGATAAAACGAGCCTGATTGTGGGCCCGATTCTGGCAAGTTTAGGTGTTCCGGTAGCGAAGATGAGTGGAAGAGGGCTTGGACACACCGGAGGAACGATTGATAAGTTAGAGGGGATCCCGGGTTTCCGGACATCTATAGAAGAGGAGCAGTTTATCCGTCAGGTCAATGATATTAAGCTGTCAATCGTTGGGCAGACTGCGAATCTTGCGCCGGCAGATAAGAAAATCTATGCTTTGCGGGATGTGACGGCAACCGTTGATAATGTATCTCTGATTGCGGCAAGTATTATGAGCAAAAAGCTTGCGGCTGGCGCAGATGCCATTGTACTGGATGTAAAGACAGGAACAGGTGCCTTTATGAAGAGTTTAGAGGATGCCAGGCTGCTTGCTAAGACAATGGTTGCGATTGGCACGCTGGCAGGGAAACAGACTACGGCAATCATTACCGATATGAATGAGCCGTTGGGAAATGCGGTTGGTAATATTTTGGAGGTGGAAGAGGCTGCGGAATGTCTGAAGGGAACAGGTGAACATCGTCTGATGGAGGTTTCAAAGACATTGGCATCTTATATGCTGATATCTGCTAAGAAGGCATCTTCCATAGAAGAGGCGGAAAAAATGGTAAATGATGTGTTACAGTCCGGCGCAGCGTTTGATAAAATGAAGGAATTTGTAAAAGCACAGGGTGGGAATCCGGAATATCTCGATGATTTTGAAAAATTTGACAGGGCAAAATATGCGTTGCAGGTTTCCGGAAAGGATTTGATGGAACAAACGGATTTATCAGGTCATGCCGGAACGCTGTATCTTGCAGCGTGTAATAATCAGGAAATTGGAATGGTTTCCCTTGTACTTGGCGGTGGAAGGGAAACAAAGGAAAGCGAAATTGATTTAACGGTGGGAATCCATCTTAACAGGCATTTAGGTGACAGCATAGAAAAAGATGATTGTGTTGCAATGTTATATGGAAATGACGAGGAACGGCTACAGACTGCCAAAAAGCGTTTTATCAATGCTTATACGCTGTCGTTGGAAAAACCTCAAAGGAATCCGGTCATCTATGAGGTGATAACTTCACAGTCGTGATCGAGGTATATTTATGAAAGGTTTATAATACACTAATAGTAAATAGGATGACAGGGTACATTTTTGTGAAAAAATTTTTTGCATTTATATTGACATTCTTTCTGATAATAGCAATGCTGTCTGCTGCTGGGATTTGCGCGCAGGCAAAAGAGGACGACAAAAAGAACCAGGGAACGCTTGAATTGGAATCGCCATCTGTTCTTTTGATGGAATTAAACAGCGGGCAGGTATTGTATGAAAAGGATCCGGATACTGCAAGGAGACCGGCTTCCGTCACAAAAATTATGACAATGCTGTTGGCATTTGAAGCGTTAGATAGTGGAAAACTAAAGCTTGACGATATAATTACTGTTTCTGCGAATGCGGCAGGAATGGGAGGCAGCCAGGTTTATTTGGAGGAGGGAGAACAGCAAAGTTTTGAAGATTTGCTGAAATGTATGATTATATCATCTGCCAATGATGCTGCTACGGCTGTAGGGGAGGCGATTGCAGGCAGTGAAGAAGGTTTTGTTGCCATGATGAATGAACGGGCAAAGGAGCTTGGAATGGAGAATACCCATTTTGAAAATGCCTGCGGTCTTGAGGCGGAAGGGCATAAGATGAGCGCCAGGGATATTGCAATTTTGTCAAGACAGCTTTTGTTAAATCATCCGGAGGTGACAGAATATACTACAATCTGGATGGATACAATTATTCATAAGACGAAGCGGGGTGAATCTGAATTTGGTCTGGCAAATACCAATAAATTCTTAAAAAAATACGAGGGAGCAAATGGTCTGAAAACGGGATATACATCTGCGGCAGGGTTTTCCATGTCGGCAACCGCCGTAAGAAATGGAACCACATTAATTGCGGTTGTAATGGGCTCGAAGACGAAGGATATCCGTTATGCAGATGCTGCAAAGCTTTTAGATTATGGATTTGCAAATTGCAGTATTTATGAGGATTCTAAAGTATTAGATGGCAATAATCAGATTGCGGTAAAGGATGGAGTGAAAAAATCGGTTTCCGTGGAGGCGAGGTCGCCATTTCGCTATGTGTTTGTCAATGGCGGGGAGAAAGACAACGTCGAGAAAGAAATTCAAATACTGAAGGATCAGGCGCCAATCAAAAAAGGGGATGTTGTAGCGAAAGCAGTGTACAGCCAGGGTGGAAAAGAGCTGGGAAGCATGGATATTGTAGCGGTGGAAAATGTTGATAAACAGAAGTATCATCATGCCTTGCAGAAGATTTTTGAACAATATATAAACATTTATTAAAAATTAAGGAGTTACCAATGAATTTGTGCTTGAACATCTTTCAAATTATTAGTATACTAATTGTTGGTTGTTTTATCATAGTGTGTGTGATAAGCTGCATTGAAAACCGAAGACTTGTGGTGACGAGGTTTGAACTTTGTTCTGCAAAACTGCCAAAGGAATTTGAGGGTTTTCACATCATACAGCTTTCAGATTTACACAATGGAAGCTTTGGAGAAAATAATATAGATTTAATGGAGCAACTTAAAAAGCTCGCCCCGGATGTGATTTTAATCACGGGTGATATGATTGTGGGAAAACCGGGTACAGATGTGTCTTTTGCGGCTGCTACTATGAATCAACTGGTATCCATTGCGCCGGTTTATATGAGTCTGGGGAATCATGAGCTTCGAGCCAGCATATACACAGACACTTACAAAACGATGTGGCAGGATTTTTGTGACCTGCTGGATAAAAAGATTACTGTCTTGCGGGATGAGAGAATCTTTTTAGAGCGCAAGGGAAAGGTAATTGCGCTTTATGGGCTTGATTTGACACCGGATTTTTATAAGCGGTTTAGACATACGCCGATGGAACCGGAATATTTAACCGGGATATTTGGCGAATGTGAAGATGGGATATATCATATTTTTATGGCGCATAATCCGGATTATTTTATTCAATATGCGGATTGGGGCGCAGACCTGACATTTTCCGGTCATGTGCATGGTGGAATGGTGCGGCTTCCATTCCTGGGTGGTGTACTGTCACCAATGGTACATTTTTTTCCGAGGTATGATAAAGGATTATTTGAACATTCCGGTAAATATATGGTATTAAGCGGCGGACTTGGCAATCATACATTCAAATTTCGGGTAAACAATTTGCCGGAAATTGTGTCAGTAACGCTGAATCCCAAAATAGATTAGGAGATCAAAAATGAACGAGAAGAAAAATGAACGGAAAGAGGAAATGAGAAAAGAGAATAATACGGAAGTTACCGATTTTGAGGATTTACGGGCTGAGAATGAGGAGATATCCACTGATTCGGATAAAGAGCAGGGCAAAAAGGAATCCGAGACGAAGAAAGATATAGATGAGAATGAAAAGGAATCCGAAAAGAAGGATTCCGGCACGGATTCAGAAGAGGAGAAAAAGGAATCTGAAACTGTGAAGGATTCAGAGAAGGATGAAAAGGAATCCGAGACGGAGAAGGATTCAGAAGAGGAGAAGAAGGAATCCGAGACAGCGAAGGATTCGGAGGAAAAAAAGGAATCTGCGGCTGTGAAAGATTCAGAAGAGGAGAAGAAGGAGTCTGAGACAAAGAAGGATTCGGAGGAAAAAAAGGAATCTGCGGCTGTGAAAGATTCAGAAGAGGAGAAGAAGGAGTCTGAGACAAAGAAGGATTCTGATAAGGAGAAAAAAGAGATTGCGGTTCCACAGAACGGGAAGAGCAAAAAAGGGTTGTGGATTGCGCTGGCATCTGTTTTTGGTGTGATTTTGATCGTTTATATCGCAGGATTTGCATATTTTTCCGGTCATTTTTATCAGGATGTTGCAGTGAATGGCGTAAATGTGTCAGGGATGAATAAGGAAAGCGCAAAGCAGGTGCTTGATAATTTTTACAAGGACTATAAACTGACACTTGTCTTGATTGATGGCTCCAAAGAGGTCATTAACGGAAAGGATATATCTGCTGCCATAACGTTAAAGGATGAATTTTCACGCTGTTTTCAGGAACAGGAAGCATTTTTATGGTTTGTGAAGTTATTTGAACATTATGATTTTACCATTGGCGCGGATAGTGTTTATGACGAAGCTGCGCTTGCAGAGGTCTACGCATCCCTGGATATATTAAAAAAGGGTAATATGGAAAAACCGGAGGATGCATATGTGGGTGTTGTGGATGGCAAATTTGCCATTGTCGAGGAAGTAATGGGTACAACAATTATTGAAGAGACATTCCGAAACTCTGTAGAGGAGGGGCTTTCGACCGTTATGGCAGAGGTCAACTTGGTAGATCATGGATGCTATAAGCTGCCGTCTGTCTATGGAGACAGTGAGGAGTTAAAGGCAGAACTGAATGCCAAGAATGAATATGCCGAAAATGATATCAAACTACAGTTAGATGATTTGACATTAGAGCCTGGCATGGAACTCTATGAGGATGTATTAGAAAAAAAAGGAGATCAGTATGAGGTTTCCGATCAGAAGGTCAAAAAATATGTAGAAGATCTGGCGAAGGAATATGATACCCTGGACACGGATAGAACCTTTACTACCTCATGGAATGACAGAAAGATCACAACACATGGTGAGACGTTAGGTTATGTTATGAATAAGGAGCAGACGGCGCAGGCGCTCAGCAGGGCATTAAAAGCAAAGAAGCCTGCAACGGTCGAGGCTTCTTTTGACAGCAAGGGTTATACCTTACAGGGTGAAAATGATATCGGAGATACTTATATTGAAGTAAATCTTTCCGAACAGCATGTTTATGCATATAAAAATGGCAGGAAAATTGCCGAAGGTGACTGCGTATCCGGTAATGAAGCAGCCGGACACGGCACCTGCATCGGGCTTTATGCGATACAGGGAAAGCAAAGCCCTGCTGTGTTAAGAGGAGAAAAGAAGCCTGTAACAAAGACTGTCACCAAAAAGAAAAAAGGGAAAAAGGTTAAAGTTGAAACAACAACATATGAGTATGACTATGAATCACCGGTAACTTTTTGGATGCCGTTTAATGGGGGAATCGGTCTTCATGATGCGGCGGGCTGGAGAAGCCAGTATGGTGGCAGTATTTACTATTATAGCGGTTCTCATGGCTGCGTAAATCTTCCATATGATCTTGCATCCACTCTATATGAAAATTTTGAAATAGGGGATCCGGTTATTGTATATTTCTGGGACAATGAAAACCGTAAATAAGACAAAGGAGGGGGTTAGATGGGCAGGAAATATGAACGTGTGAAACAATGTTTTGAGTGTGTCCGAAAAAAAACGGATTTTGTTCCGAAAGTTGCGCTGGTATTGGGGTCCGGTCTTGGAGACTTAGCGGAGCAGATTGAGATTGCGTACACGATGGATTATTCAGAAATTAAAGGATTTCCACAGTCCACGGTAGCCGGGCATAAAGGGCGTTTTGTATTTGGCTGTATCGAACACACACCGGTTGTGATTATGCAGGGACGGGTACATTATTACGAGGGGTATGATATGGAGGATGTGGTTTTGCCGATCCGCCTGATGCGGGAGTTAGGAGCCGACACGCTGTTTCTTACGAATGCCGCCGGAGGTTTGGATGCTCATTTTCAGTGTGGTGATCTGATGCTGATTACGGATCACATCAGCAGTTTTGTAAAGAATCCTCTGATCGGTGAAAATGAGGAAGCTTTTGGGGTAAGATTTCCCGATATGAGTGAAATATATGACAGGGATTTGCAGCAGCTTCTTCTAAAATGCGGCAACGAGCTTTCCATACCAATGAAAGAAGGCGTATATGTACAGTTTACCGGTCCAAGTTATGAGTCACCGGCAGAAATTCGTATGTGCAGGATATTAGGAGCGTCTGCTGTTGGCATGAGTACGGTGGTCGAGGCAATTACCGCTAAGCATATGGGGATGAAAATTTGCGGAATCTCTTTGATTTCCAATCTGGCTGCCGGAATCAGTGAAACGCCTCTTTGTCACGAGGAGGTAAAGGCAGCAGCGGATGCTGCAGCACCAAAATTTCAGGCATTGGTGAAGCTTGCGATATCCAGGATGTAATGCCAAAGACCGTTTTATGGGGATTTTGGGGAAACAGCAATAGGGCAGATGTGCCAGGATCAGAAAGCTGGGGTGGTGAGATGAGGATACGGCTGCATAATGCAAGGATTTTATCAATGGCAGGCAGGGAAGATATTTTTAAAGGAGAAGTATGGGTCAAAGAGGATCGTATTGAACAGATTATCAGAGTGGAGAATCCCGGGGAGACAGCAGCGGATCTTAGTGGACAGGTATTTGATGAACAGATTGACTGCATGGGAAATCTGTTAATGCCGGGTTTTAAAAATTGTCATGCGCATGGTCCAATGACATTTCTTCGTTCTTTTGCAGATGATTTGCCATTACAGGAATGGTTAAATCAAAAGATTTTTCCGGCAGAAGCGAAGCTTAGGGAAGAAGATATTTATATCTTAATGCAGTTAGCTGTGCTTGAATATGTACGAGGCGGCATCACTACAAGCTTTGAAATGTATTTCCATCCGGAAATGATTGCCAGGGCATGCATGGATATGGGTTTTCGGGTTGTTATTTCCGGCACGGTCTTTGGCGCAGACGAGCCGGTGGATGAAGCAGTTGATATGTTGGCTGCTGATTATGAAAAGTTCCACAAATGCCATCCGTTGGTGGACTATAAACTGGGATTTCATTCTGAATATAGCTGTTGCGAGACTCTGCTGAAGGAGATTGCTGCTTTATGCGGTCAGTTAAAGGAACCTGTCTATATGCATAACAGCGAGACCAGGCAGGAGGTTATGGAGTGCATAAACCGGTACGGGAAAACTCCGGTTCAGGTAATGGATGCATTAGGGCTTTTTGAATATGGCGGCGCCGGTCATCATATGGTTTATATCAACGAAGAGGATATGGAGATTTTAAAGGCGAAGAATATTTATGTAGTCACCAATCCGTCTTCCAATCTGAAGCTTGCCAGCGGAATTGCTCCGCTTAAGGAATATATAGAGCGTGGGATAAAGGTTGCGATAGGAACCGATGGACCAGCGAGCAATAACAGCCTTAATTTCTTTAAGGAAATGTATTTGTCAGCCGGTTTGCAAAAAGTGAAATATCAGGATGCCGCAGCGCTGGCGTCATATGAGGTGCTTCGCATGGCATGTGTCAATGGCGCAAGGATGTTAGGATTGACCGAATGTGACAGTCTTGCTGTTGGAAAACAGGCAGATATCATTATGATTGATTTACTGAAACCGAATATGCAGCCGATGAATCATTTTGTAAATAATCTGGTATATAGCGGAAGCAACGAAAATGTAATTATGACTATGATTGCCGGAAAGATTGTTTATGTAAACGGCAGATATCAGATGAATGTGAATCCATTAAATATATATGAAAAAGCGAATTATATTATCCGGCGAATTGAATGTTCTATGTAATATTTGAATAGATTTACACATATATTTAAATAGTGTCTGTTATGGCAGGATGCTTGCGGTTTCATGCAAACAGGTATTTTGATTGTGGAGGTTCGTCTATGAGAGTGCAGACAAAGTACATCTTTACTGTCCTGGCATTTCTTATAGCAGCGGCAGCCTGTATAGCGGGAATTGGCAGTTTTCTTTTGTGGAAGGGAAAAGCCAATGATGATGTAAGCAAAGATAAAAAACAGCAATCCATAGCAATCCATGATGAATTAAAATATTTTCCGGTTGCCAGGCAGTACATGGATGAGATTTTGTACGAGGATACTTATGGAGCCGGCAGGAACGGTGGAAGTCATGAGGGCTGCGATCTGATGGATATTCAAAATGAGGCAGGGCGCATTCCAATTGTAAGCGCGGCAGATGGGTGCGTAACGAATCTTGGCTGGCTTTATCTTGGCGGTTACCGGATTGGAATCACATCGAAAAGCGGTATTTACTACTATTATGCGCATTTTGATTCCTATGCGGAGAATATATATGTGGGAAAAGATGTAAAGGCAGGAGAATTGCTTGGGTTTATGGGAAATACCGGGGAAGGGGAGGAAGGAACAAAAGGACAGTTTGATGTGCATCTGCATTTTGCAATCTATATAAAGGGAAATGGAAGTGAGGAGACCGTGAATCCTTATCCGTATTTAAAGGAAATAGAACATTGAATGGCACGGATTACTTTCCATTTATAAAGATTTGTGGTATCATAGCATTATATATTATGTATTTTTATGGGAATAATAGAAAAAGCTGCCATCAGTGAATAAATATGGGGTTTGAACGTGGCGGCTTTAAAGAAATGGAGTGAAAGGTATGGAAATTCAGCTTTGGAGGGAGATACTAGATCCGTATCGTTTAGCTGTAGATGAGCTGGTGGTAAAGTTTACTCACATTATTGAAGAATATCATAATGCAGGACTCTATTCACCAATTGAGCAGGTTACGGGGCGGGTAAAGAAAATATCCAGTATTTTGGATAAAATGCAGAAAAAGAATATTGCAATTGAGGAGATTGAAGACCGGATCGCAGACATGGCGGGAATCCGTATTATGTGCCAGTTTGTAGAAGATATCGAAAAGGTAGTTGAGATCATTCACAGCCGTACGGATATGAAGGTTGTAAGGGAAAAGGACTATATCAATAACATGAAGGATAGCGGTTACCGAAGCTATCATTTGATTATTTATTATGATGTCTATACATTAGATGGAACAAAGAGGATTCAGGCAGAAATTCAGATCCGTACCCTGGCAATGGATTTTTGGGCTACGATTGAACATTCCCTGCAATATAAATACAAGGGGAATATGCCGGAACATATCAAGGAAAAACTGCTTCGCGCTTCGGATGCAATTACGACTCTTGACCAGGAAATGAGTACTGTCCGGGATGAGATTATGGATGCACAGAATATATTCCAGTTTAAAGCCCAGCTTGTGGCAGACATTCTGGTAAATATCCAGAATTTGTTTAAGGTGGCAAGCAAGCGTGAAGTGATTAAGATCCAGGATGAGTTTTTCAAGGTGTACGAGACGGAAAATTTGGAGCAGCTTGAGCGGTTTTCCAAACAGCTTGATATCATTTCAGAGGGTTATAAAGCGCAGAGCTTACGGTAGAAAGCTTTGCAAATTACATATTAAAGGAAAAAGAAAATGTGGATAAAAGAATAGATTTACCGGCAGCGTTTGAAGAAAAAATGAAAGAAATGTTAGGAGAGGATTACGATAAGTATCTGGCATCTTTGAAACAGGATGCTTACCAGGGACTTCGGGTAAATACCGCAAAACTGTCTGTCGATGCTTTCCGGAAGCTATCTCCTTATGAATTAAAGCCTGTGAACTGGTGTCAGAACGGTTTTTATTATGACAGGAATGAAAAGCCTGCCAAGCACCCATACTATTTTGCAGGGCTGTATTATATCCAGGAGCCTTCCGCAATGACACCGGCAAGTCTTCTGCCAATTGAGGAGGGGGATGTTGTACTCGATCTTTGCGCTGCGCCGGGTGGCAAATCTACCGAATTGGCAGCAAAGCTTCACGGAACCGGCCTATTGGTGTCGAATGATATCAGTAATTCCAGGGCAAAGGCGCTTCTTAAGAATATAGAAGTATTTGGAGTTTGTAATGCGTTGGTAATGAGTGAGCCGCCAAACAGGCTTGCAAAACGGTTTCCGGCATTTTTTGATAAAATTTTGATTGATGCTCCCTGCTCCGGCGAGGGAATGTTCCGCAAACAGAATAATATGATGCGGGCATGGGAAAATAACGGCGTGGATTTGTTTGTCAACTTACAGCGTTCCATTCTGAAAGAAGCAGTGGGGATGCTAAAGCCGGGTGGAATGATGATTTATTCTACCTGTACCTTTTCAAAGGAAGAAAATGAACAGTCCATTGAATATCTGCTGTCCTTAGATGATTCCCTGGAATTGGCAGAACTTCCGCTGTTTGAGGGCTTTGATTGTGGACATCCTAAGTGGGGGCTTACGGGAAATCCGGATCTTGTAAAATGCCGGAGGTTATGGCCGCACCGGATTGAGGGTGAGGGGCATTTTGTGGCTATGATTCACAAAAAGGCATCATCCGACCGGGTTCCTGATATTCCAACGTACACATTTTCACGGGAAAGATTAAGCAAAGAGGCTGAGAGCTTTATTAAAAATCTGGGATATCCGTTTGATATGTCGAGGATGGATGTTCAAAAAGAAAGAGTATTTTATATACCGGAACAGATGCCGGATGTAGGAGGATTGAGGATTCTCCGCTGTGGGCTTTATCTGGGAGACATGAAGAAAAAACGTTTTGAGCCGAGCCAGTCGCTTGCCATGTTTCTGAAAAAGGAACATTTTTCAAATGTCTTAGACCTGCCGGTATGCGATGAACGGGTTATCAAGTATTTAAAGGGGGAGACAATTGAACTGAACGGGGAGGAGGAACAAACCTGCAAAGAAGGAATCTGTTTAATCTGTGTGGATGGGTTTTCCTTAGGGTTTGGAAAGCTTAGCCGTGGTATGATGAAGAATAAATATCTTCCGGGCTGGCGATGGATGTGACTAAATAAGCGGTACGAAGCATGGGCAAAGGCGCTGATGGTGATTTTGGTCGGGCAATATTAAAATTGATTTGAGAGGTGTTTGATATGAATAAGACAATTGCGGTTGTTACCGGGGCTTCCTCGGGGATGGGAAGAGAGTTTGTGAGACAGTTAGATACATGTACAAGAACGTTAGAAGAAGTATGGGTGATTGCAAGGCGTGAAGACCGGCTGAAGGCTTTACAGGAAGAAGTGCAGCATTTAAACCTGCGTATCCTTGCATTGGATATCTGTAAGCAGGAGGATCTTGACAGTCTGGAAAAACTGTTAGAGGAGGAGCAGCCGAGAGTGCGGCTGTTGATTAATTCGGCTGGTATGGGAAAGGCTGGAAAATTTGCAGAAATCACAAGAAAACAGGCAGAGAATATGGTTCTTTTAAATGATGTGGCGCTTGTTTCCATTACCCACATGGTACTTCCTTATATGAAGGAAAAGAGTAATATCATTCAGATGGCTTCTGCAGCAGGTTTTTTTCCGCAGAGAGGTTTTGCAGTTTATGCAGCATCCAAAGCTTTCGTGCTGCGGTTTGCCAGGGCATTGCACTTTGAATTGAAAGACAAAGGCATTCGTGTAACGGTTGTCTGTCCGGGACCGGTCGATACTGAATTTTTGGAGATTTCAAACGGAGTTGGAATTAAAAATCCATTAAAGGAATTTACAATGGTTTGTCCGGATGTGGTCGTATCGAAGGCGCTTCGGGATGCCAAGAAGGGGAAAGGAATTTCAGTATATGGGCTTCCGATGAAAGCCGTTCATGTGGCGGGCAAGTTACTGCCAAGCAGCGTAGTTTTAAGCATACTTGGTCTGTTACAGGATCAATAACAAAATGATTTATATTTGGGAGTAAAATATGCAGCAGATTATCATATCAGAGGATACGGCAGGACAACGTCTCAACAAATTTTTAGGCAAATATTTAGATGATGCTCCCCAGAGCTTTTTGTACAAAATGTTACGAAAAAAGAATATCAAATGGAATGGACAAAAGGCAAATGGAAATGAGATTTTATCAGTTGGCGATACCGTTACTGTTTATATGACGGATCAAACAATTGAAAATTTTCGTAAGGATAGAAAGGTGCCATTGCCTGGGCAGGTAGAAAAGCAGCCGGTGAAAAACAACATGGCGGAACAGGCTGCATGGGGCGGCAGTTCCCATAGCCCGTTAGGAAATGTCGAAATCTTATATGAGGATGCGGATATCCTGATACTGAATAAGCCAGTTGGCGTCTTATCGCAGAAGGCAAAACCGGAGGATTATTCTTTAAATGAGCAGATTGTCGATTATTACAGGGAAAAGCGCAATGGTGATATCCTGTTTACCCCCTCTGTCTGCAACCGTTTAGACCGCAATACCAGCGGAATCATTTTGGCAGGCATGTCTTTAAAGGGTTCCCGGATGCTTTCCCGGATATTAAAGGAACGGACAGTTGAAAAATATTATCTGACGATTGTCTGTGGGAAGGTGAAGGAAACTTCCGTTATCAAAGGTTTCCTGACAAAAAAGAAAAATCATAATCAGGTCACTATCCATAAGACAGTGGAGGAAGCAGCACAAGCGGGAATGAAAACGCCTGCTTACATAGAGACACAGTACGAGCCGCTTGCATATGGGTGTTTTATGAATATGGAGTTTACGCTTCTGAAAGTGAAGCTGATCACCGGTAAGACCCATCAAATCCGTGCGCATTTATGTTCGGCAGGATACCCGGTTATTGGGGATGGCAAATATGGCAATAAGCCGGTAAATGATAAACTGCGCAGAGAATTTGGATTAAAACACCAATTGCTGCATGCATATGAGATCCGGTTTCCGGATAGACAGACAGAACCGGAGCTTAATAAGACGGCAGCCGGCAGGGTTTTTTGTGCAGAATTGCCGGAAGAATTTGGAAAGATAAAGCAGCAGTTATTTGAAATGTAAGTCGGATAAACAGGAGAAAGCAGATGGCAACGTGGAATTCAAGAGGCCTTCGGGGTTCTGCCCTGGAGGAGTTGATAAACATGACAAATGATTTTTACAGGGAACGGAACCTGGCATTGGTTCAGAAAATTCCAACCCCCATTACTCCGGTGGAGTTTGATAAAGGCAGCAGACAGATTACAAAGGCATATTTTGAAAAGGATTCCACGGTAGATTATATCGGGGCTGTTCAGGGGATTCCGGTATGCTTTGATGCAAAGGAATGCAGTGTAGATAAATTCCCATTGCAAAATATCCACAGGCATCAGGTGGATTTTATGGAAAAATTTGAAGTGCAGGGCGGCATCAGCTTTTTACTGGTTTATTTTACGGCAAGAAATGCGTGCTATTACCTCCCGCTGCGAACCCTTCAGTTCTTTTTGGAACGGACAAAGGAAGGGCATGCAAAATATTTTCGGGCAGATGAGCTTGAGGAAAAGTACCGCATTGGCAGGGAGGGTGCGGCGCTGCTTCACTATTTAGAGGGGATTAATACCGATTTGGTCGAGCGGAAGAACAGGGAAAAGGAAGATTAAGGATCATCTGCCTAACGGGGTATTGTTTTCAAAGTAGTCCAATAGTGCGGCATTTAGATTTTTGCGGATATCCGGAAACTGTTCGGAACTTTTTTCAATAAATTCCTTGATTTCCTGCCGTTTTGTCGCACCGTCCGCGGGACAGGGATTGTTCATCACCGGAATGTGGCAGCGTTTCACAAAGCCGGAGATTTCTTTTTCGTTTATATACAGCATCGGGCGGATTACCGTAAGACCGGTTCGGTCAAGATGTGTGACAGGCGGAAAGCAGTAATAGTGTCCTTCAAACAGCAGTGACATCAGGCTGGTTTCCATAAAATCGTCTTTGTGGTGGGCATAGGCAATTTTGGGGCAGTCAAGTTCCAATGCTTTCTGATTTAAAGCGCCTTTCCGCATTTTCGCGCAGAGGGAACAGGGATTTTTTTCTTTCCGTTCCTCAAAGGTAATCCGGTAAATATCCGTGTCAACGGCATAAAACGGCACCCCTAATTCCTTACAGTAGTTGGAAAGTACCGCTTTGGTGTCCGATAAATTCTCCGCTGCCTGCGGTTTGGGAATCGGGATATCAGGAATACCCAAATTCACATAAATAGCGCACAGTTCAAAATGTTTCGGGTAAAACCGCTGCAATTGCCTAAGACCATAGAGCAGTGTCATACTGTCCTTGCCGCCGGACAGCCCTACGGCAATGTGGTCGCCGTCCTGTATCATATTATATTTCTGTATACATTGTCTTAAATAGCTTAAAAGCTTCTGTGTATCCATCTTTATGAAACTCCATGTTTTTTTGTATCATAGCAGATTTTTGGAGAATGTTCCAGTGCGAAAAGATTTTGGTTTCGTGAAATATTTCAGGGGGTGAGTCCGTCTAATGTATGGAAAGGATAAAACAGCAGGAAAGGAGGAAGCGGCAGGTGGATAGAAATGAGAGGGAAAAGAGCCGCTTACAGCTTACGGAATCTTTTTCGGAGGAACGTTTTAGCGTACCCTTTGAGGAAGAGGGGTATACGGACTGTGAGTGGAAAGAGCTTACGAATATGCTCGATGCAAAATATCAGGAGGTTATTATCCTTTACTATGCGCAGGGGTTTACGGCGCGTGAAATTGCCAGGCTGTTGGATACCAATCAAAATACGGTTCTGACAAGGCTGGCAAGAGCCAGAAAACTGCTGGAAAAGGAGTATCAGGAGACGATTTTTAAGATGGGAGGATACACCCGATGATCCGCTTGAAAATATCGGGCTTGCGGGAGAGCAGACGGTTCAGGAATATGCGGATTCCAAAGGTCTTACCCTGCTGTATGTCAGTGCCGGGCTGGATATGGATATGCTTGACATGTATACAGGCTCCGAGGATCATGTTTGGGTTTCCGATGATGTCATGGATATCATGGTATTTGGAAGCAAAGGAAATACGGCAGATCAGTTGGAGGTATCTGCGGCGGTTTGCGCATATGAGCCTGGTGCTTCTGACATGTGGTGGGAAAATATGGAATTCACCGTGCAGGATTTAAGTTCGGAACAGATTACCCGCTATTTGCCGGAGGATGGGATAATTTCATTTTTTCTTCCGGTGTGCTGGAAAATGAAGACGGAACCCGTTCCCAGAAATTTTATTATGGGAAGCAGGACATATCGGATGAAATTATGATTGAACCATATGATTTGGAGCTGGATTATCGATATGAGGGGATTGTAGTGGTGAATGACCATTAGGGAAAGCAAACTTTCTTTTGCTTTACAAATCCATGCGGGATAGAGTATAATATTCCACGGTATTTTGTGCAGGTAAATCGATTTCGATCGGTGGAAGAATCGGTGATAGATACGAATGGATTCAACATACCAATTTAATCATGAATAAAACAGGAGAAATTTCAATATGGGAAAAATTATTTTGACCGGAGACCGGCCGACCGGCAGGCTTCATGTAGGGCATTATGTGGGTTCTTTAAAAAGACGTGTGGAGTTACAAAATTCCGGTGAATTTGAAAAGATTTATATTATGATCGCGGATGCGCAGGCACTGACGGACAATGCAGATGATCCGGATAAGGTAAGGGAAAATATTATCGAGGTGGCGTTAGATTATCTTGCCTGCGGGATCGACCCTGCAAAATCCACCATGTTTATCCAGTCCATGATTCCAGAGCTTACCGAACTGACCTTTTATTATATGAACCTGGTTACGGTATCCCGCTTACAGCGCAATCCCACGGTGAAGAATGAGATCAAGATGCGTAACTTTGAGGCAAGCATTCCGGTTGGATTTTTTAACTATCCAATCAGCCAGGCAGCGGATATTACAGCATTTAAGGCAACCACAGTGCCGGTTGGCGAGGATCAGATGCCGATGATTGAGCAGACAAAGGAAATTGTACACAAGTTTCATTCGGTATACGGCGAGGCTTTAGTCGATCCACAGATTCTGCTGCCGGATAATGAGGCATGTCTGCGGCTTCCAGGCACCGACGGCAAGGCAAAAATGAGCAAATCATTGGGAAATTGCATTTATCTTGCAGAGGAACCGGAGGAAATCCAGAAAAAGGTCATGAGCATGTATACCGATCCCGACCATATCAAAATCACCGATCCCGGAAAGTTAGAGGGCAACACGGTATTTACCTATCTGGATGCATTCAGCAGGCAGGAGCATTTTGAGCGTTATCTGCCGGAGTATGCAAATTTACAGGAATTAAAAGACCATTATACCCGGGGCGGTCTTGGGGATGTCAAGGTGAAGAAGTTCTTAAACTGTGTGCTGCAGGAGGAACTGGAACCAATCCGTAACCGCAGAAAGGAATATCAGAAAGATATCGCCTATGTTTATGATATCTTAAAGAAGGGCAGTGAGGAAGCGGAGAAAGTTGCCGCACAGACATTAAGGGATGTAAAAGCTGCCATGCGGATTAACTATTTTGAGGATGAGGAACTGATTGCCCGTCATATTGCAAAATATCAGGAGCAGTAGGTTTCTTTGCTGACCGTATTCAAAACAGACTATGTAAAAAGGAGCGTACAAAATGGAAAAACTGTTACATACTCCGGAGGGAGTGCGGGACATTTACGGCAATGAATGTAAGAAAAAACGAAAGGTTCTGCAAAAAATGCATCATGTGTTATCCCTTTACAGTTATAATGATATTGAGACACCAACCTTTGAGTTTTTTGATATATTTAATCGGGATAAGGGTTCCGCAGCTTCTAACGAGATGTATAAGCTTTTTGACAGAGAGAATAACACCTTAGTCCTGCGGCCGGATATGACACCAAGCATTGCAAGGTGTATTGCAAAATATTATGAGGATGAGGAGTTGCCAATTCGTCTCTGTTATCAGGGGAATACTTTTTTTAACACCCCAAACCACCAGGGAAAATTAAACGAAGTAACACAGTTAGGCGCAGAACTCATTAATGATGATTCTTCTGCGGCGGATGCAGAAGTGATTACGACTGTGATTGACTGTTTTCTTGCATCCGGTATGAAAGAGTTTCAGATTGAGATTGGGGAAGTGGATTTTTTTAAAGGGATTTTAAAAGAAGCGCATTTGGATGAAAAGACAGGAAGTATCATCAGGGACTATATCCATAACCGTAATTTTTTCGGCTTGGAGACATTTATCAAAGAACTTGATTTAGATGAAAAGATTAAGAGAGTACTGTTAAGCTTTGATCAGCTTTTTGGTGGATATGAGATGTTAGAACACGCAAAATGCCTTGTATCAAATCCTTTATCCATAGCAGCGATTGAACGTTTGGAAAAGGTATATAAGGCATTGGCATATTCAGGATATGAGCAGTATGTAAGCTTTGACTTTTCATTGCTTAGCCGTTATGAATATTATTCCGGTATTGTGTTTCGGGGGTATACCAGGGGAACCGGAGATGCAGTCGTGAAAGGCGGACGCTACAATAACCTGTTAAAACAGTATGGAAAAGATGCGCCTGCTATTGGATTTGCTTTTTATATTGATGATTTGATGATGGCAATCAGCCGTCAGAAGATAGAGGTGCATATTGATAATTCGGATAGTATTATTTTATATGAAATAGCTCATCAGGAGGCGGCAGTCAAAATGGCAAACAGCTTAAGAGCGAATGGACGTAAGATTGAACTGATCCGTAAATCAAAGAAAAAGACGGTAGAAGATTATGCTGCCTATGGCAGAAAAAATCATTTTTCCGGCATGTTTGTACTGACTTCCAGCGCAGCGGTCACGGTATATGATTTTGTGACAGATCATACAAATGAAGCAAACATTGAAGATATTATGTAAGGGAGACGGGAAAATATGAGATATTTGACTTTCGCGCTTGCTAAGGGACGCCTGGCAAAGAAAACGCTGTCATATTTAGAAAAAATTGGTATCACCTGTGAGGAGATGAAGGATCCGGATACCAGAAAGCTTATTTTTACGAATGAAGAGTTAAAACTCCGTTTCTTCCTTGCAAAAGCGGGAGATGTGCCGACCTATGTGGAATATGGCGCAGCGGATATTGGCGTGGTAGGAAAGGATACCATTTTAGAGGAAGGAAGAGACAATCTTTACGAGGTGTTGGATTTAGGGTTTGGCAGATGTACCATGTGTGTCTGTGGGCCGGCTTCCGCAAAGGAGATTTTACAGAAGAACGAAATTATTCGTGTCGCCAGCAAATATCCGAATATTGCAAAGGAATATTTTCATACAAAGAAAAACCAGACCGTGGAGATTGTCAAACTCAATGGTTCGGTAGAGCTTGCGCCGATTGTGGATTTATCAGATGTGATTGTGGATATTGTGGAAACGGGAACAACCTTAAAGGAGAATGGTTTAGAGGTATTAGAGGAAATTTGTCCATTGTCCTGCCGTATGGTGGTAAATAAGGTCAGCCTGAAAATGGAGCAGGCAAGAGTCATGCAGATTGTGAATGATCTAAAGAAATTGCTTTATGAATAAGCAGAAGTGATACAATTTCTGACGGAGAATTTAGTGGAAGAAACAGTGGAGAATCAAAATGTTAGGAAAGGATGATAGAACCATGCGCATTGTAAAATTAACAGCGGAAACAAAAAAGAATCTATTAAATGATCTGCTAAAGAGGAGTCCAAATAACTATACGGAGTATGCGGACACTGTGCAGGAGATTGTGGACAATATTCGGGAACATGGTGATCAGGCATTATTTGAGTATACAAAGACATTTGATAAAGCAGATATCAACGAAGCGAATATCAGGGTAACAGAGGAAGAGATCAAAGAAGCCTACCAAGAGGTGGACGGACACTTAATCGAGGTCATCCGTAAAGCGTTGGTGAATATTCGGGTTTATCATGAAAAACAGAAGCGGTACAGTTGGTTTGACACGACGGAAGAGGGAACGATGCTGGGGCAGAAAGTTACGCCGCTTCAGTCAGTCGGTGTATATGTTCCCGGTGGCAAGGCGGTATATCCGTCCTCCGTACTGATGAATATTGTACCGGCGAAGGTAGCCGGCGTAAAGAATATTATCATGACTACCCCCTGCAATGCAGAGGGGAAGGTGTATGCAACCACTTTAGTGGCAGCGAAGGAAGCAGGCGTGGATGCGATCTATAAGGCAGGAGGGGCGCAGGCAATTGCCAGCCTTGCTTATGGAACAAAGTCTGTTCCGAAAGTAGATAAGATTGTCGGACCGGGTAATATTTTTGTGGCGCTTGCAAAGCGTGCCGTTTATGGCTATGTCAGCATTGATTCCATTGCAGGCCCGTCGGAAATTCTGGTACTGGCAGATGAAAGCGCAAACCCGAGATATGTGGCAGCCGATTTGCTTTCCCAGGCGGAACATGATGAATTGGCTTCCGCCATTTTGGTAACAACCTCCGAGGAGCTGGCAAATAAAGTATCCGTAGAGATAGATAAATTTACCGCAGAATTGAGCCGCAGTGAAATTATTAAAAAATCCATTGATAACTATGGCTATATTTTGGTTGCTGACAGCATGGAAGAAGCGATTGATGCCGCAAATGATATTGCCAGCGAGCATTTGGAGATTGTGACAAAAAATCCTTTTGAGGTCATGATGAAGATTAAAAATGCAGGCGCTATCTTTATTGGAGAGTATAGCTCGGAACCGTTAGGAGATTATTTTGCGGGGCCAAACCATGTGCTGCCGACCAACGGCACGGCGAAATTCTTTTCACCGCTGGGCGTAGATGATTTTGTGAAAAAATCCAGCATCATTTATTATTCCAGGGAAGCATTGGAGCCGATTCATCAGGATATTATGGATTTTGCCGCCAGTGAACAGCTTACGGCACATGCCAATTCCATTAAAGTACGGTTTGAATCGTGTTGATGTGTGAAATCAGTCTTTTGTTTTTATCACAGGATATGGTATTTTTTTTAGAAATGTGTTAAAATATTAACAATTATGTGTGGATGGATAAGGAGAGTGCAGGATGGCAGGCAGAATTGCATATGTGGAGCGCAAGACAAATGAAACGGAAATTAAACTGGAACTGCATATTGACGGTTCCGGTCAGACAAAGATTGATACGGGGATTGGTTTTTTTGACCATATGTTAAATTCTTTTGCCAGACACGGTTTTTTTGATCTGAAGCTGTTAGTAAAAGGAGATTTATATGTGGATTCCCATCATACGATTGAGGATACCGGAATTGTTCTCGGCGAGGCGGTTAAGAAAGCATTAGGCGATAAGAAGGGAATAAAACGATACGGACAGAGGATTCTCCCAATGGATGAAACTTTGATGCTATGCGCAATTGATTTGTCCGGCAGACCATATTTTTCCTATGATATGAATTTAACCGTGGATCAGGTGGGATACTTTGATACAGAGATGGTAAAGGAATTTTTTTATGCCGTTTCCTATGCGGCAGGCATGAATCTCCATTTAAAACAGTTGGATGGAAGTAATAACCACCACATCATAGAGGCGGCTTTTAAAGCTTTTGCAAAGGCTTTGGATGAGGCAACCCAGATTGATCCGAGAATGAAAGATGCAGTGCTTTCGACAAAAGGCACTTTATAGGAGGATGGTCTATATGAGTGAGAGGAAGGCAGCTGCCGTAAGCGCAGTGGATTTTGATGAATTTAAACTGGATGCAAACGGTTTGATTCCGTGCATTGTACAAAGTGCGGAGACAAATGAGGTGTTAATGCTGGCGTACATGAATAAGGAATCTTTTCATAAGACGTTAGAGACCGGCTGCATGACTTATTTTTCAAGAAGCAGGAAGTCCCTCTGGCTGAAGGGAGAGACCAGCGGTCATTTTCAATATGTGAAAGAGCTTATCATTGATTGTGACAAGGACACGATTCTGGCAAAAGTGGTTCAGGTGGGGGCTGCCTGCCACACGGGAAATCCGACCTGTTTTTTTACGCCGCTTGTCCGTGTGACGGCTTCGTAACAGTATAGAAGAACTAAAATATCTGATTATAATCAGAAACTTAATATAATATATGGAGGTATGAGTATGTTGTTTTTACAAGAATTGGTAACTTATTTAATCAAGTTTGTCGTATTAGGAGCGATTGCGGTAGCAGGAGTTATGTTCGGCGCAAAGTACAAAAAGAATAAGCTTGCGGCACAGGCAGATGAGGAAAATGCAGCCTCAGTAGAGACGGAGGAATAGGAATCTGCATATCTACGACTATATTATACTCGCAAACGAAGTTAATTGCCTTTTCCAATTATTCGCTGCGGTATATGCAGTTACACGAAACATTTGCCTTCGGCAAATATTAAGTGTAACTAGTATAACATTTAAGTGAGGACGAGAACGTGAAGAAATACGGTTTAAATGAATTAAGAAAAATGTATCTGGAGTTTTTTGAGAGTAAAGACCATCTGCGGATGAACAGCTTTTCTTTAGTTCCACATAATGATAATTCGCTATTATTGATTAATGCCGGTATGGCGCCGTTAAAACCATATTTTACCGGGCAGGAAATACCGCCAAGACGCCGTGTAACCACCTGCCAGAAATGCATCCGTACCGGTGATATTGAAAACGTTGGCAAAACAGCAAGGCATGGTACATTTTTTGAAATGCTTGGAAACTTTTCCTTTGGTGATTATTTTAAGAAGGAAGCAATCAGTTGGTCATGGGAGTTTTTGACGCAAGTGCTTGAGATGGATCCGGACAGACTCTATCCATCCGTGTATCAGGAGGATGATGAGGCATTTGAGCTTTGGAACAAAATGATTGGGATTCCGCAAGACCGTATTTACCGTTTTGGCAAGGAGGACAATTTTTGGGAGCATGGTTCCGGTCCCTGTGGTCCCTGTTCCGAGATCTATTATGACCGTGGTGAAAAATACGGCTGCGGTAAGCCGGACTGTACCGTAGGATGTGACTGCGACCGTTACATGGAGATTTGGAATAATGTATTTACCCAGTTTGATAACGACGGCAAGGGGAATTATACGGAGCTTGAAAATAAGAACATTGATACAGGAATGGGCTTGGAGCGTTTAGCTTCCGTTGTACAGGATGTGGACTCTATTTTTGACGTAGATACCATTGAAGCGCTCCGCAATAAGGTGTGTGAATTTGCAAAGGCTGTCTATAAAGAGGATGAGAATAAGGATGTGTCCATTCGTTTGATTACAGATCATATCCGTTCTGCCACTTTTATGATTTCGGATGGTATTATGCCATCAAATGAGGGGCGGGGATATGTGCTTCGCCGTTTAATCCGCCGTGCAGCGCGGCATGGACGTTTGTTGGGAATTGATGGCATTTTCTTAGCAAAGCTTTCCGAGACAGTGATTGAAGGTTCAAAGGATGGCTATCCGGAGCTTGAAGAGAAAAAAGAGTTTATTTTCCGTGTGCTGACACAGGAGGAAAACCAGTTTAACAAGACCATTGACCAGGGATTGGCGATTCTTGCGGAGATGGAGGAGACTTTAGCAGCGGATGGTGGAAAGACATTGGCAGGGGCAGATGTATTCAAGCTTTATGATACCTATGGATTTCCGGTTGACCTTACCAAAGAGATTTTAGAGGAAAAGGGCTATTCCATTGATGAGGAAGGGTTTAAGGTATGCATGGAGGAGCAGCGTGTCAATGCCCGCAATGCTAGAAAAACAACGAATTATATGGGTGCAGATGCAACCGTATATGATGAGATTGATGCAGGGATTACGACCGAATTTGTGGGATATGACCAGGATGCGTGTGAGTCGGAAATCACAGTGCTTACTACAGATGCTGTAGTGGAGGCAATCGCAGAGGGGGATGAGGCAACCGTATTTGTAGAGAAAACTCCATTTTATGCCACAATGGGTGGACAGCAGGGGGATACCGGCGTGATTGCCACGGCTGATGCAGAATTTCTGGTAAGAGATACGATTAAGTTAAAAGGCGGAAAATATGGGCATGTCGGCACGGTAACAAAGGGAATGTTCAAGGTTGGTGATGTTGTAAGCCTTAGCATTGATACAGAGGGAAGAAGCGCTACCTGTAAAAACCACAGCGCAACCCATTTACTGCAAAAAGCATTAAAGACGGTACTTGGCAATCATGTAGAACAGAAAGGTTCCCTGGTTGCGCCGGACAGGCTGCGGTTTGATTTTTCGCATTTTTCTCCGATGACAGCAGAGGAGATTGCGAAAGTCGAGGAGATTGTAAACAAGGCAATTGCAGATGCATTGCCGGTTCATATTGCGCAGATGCCGATTGAAGAAGCGAAGAAAACAGGCGCCATGGCGCTTTTTGGTGAAAAGTATGGTGATGTAGTCCGTGTTGTCAATATGTCGGATTTCTCTATCGAGCTTTGCGGTGGCACGCATGTCAAGAATACCAGTGTTATCACCACCTTTAAAATTATATCAGAGTCCGGTGTGGCTTCCGGTGTAAGACGTATCGAAGCGCTTACCGGTGAGGGCGTATTCCGGTATTACAGGGATATCGAGAAAAAGTTGTCTGAGGCGGCAGCGCTCTTGAAAGCCAGCCCGGAACAGCTTTTGGATAAAATCAGCCATACCTTAGATAAGGTGAAGGAATTATCGTCAGAAAATGAATCGCTCAAAGCAAAACTGGCACAGGATTCTTTGGGGGATGTCACCTCGGATATGGTAACAGTCGGTGATTACAAGGTCATTGCGACTGCGGTGGAAGGTGTGGATATGAATGGTCTCCGTGATCTCGGTGACCAGTTAAAGGCAAAGGTAGGAGAAGGAATCGTTGTGATTGCTTCTTCCAATGATGGCAAGGTGAATCTGATCGCAATGGCAACGGATAAAGCTGTGAAAAACGGAGCCCATGCGGGCAACCTGATTAAAGAAATTGCCCCGCTTGTCGGCGGCGGTGGCGGCGGGCGTCCTAATATGGCGCAGGCTGGCGGTAAGAATCCTGCCGGTGTGGCAGATGCGGTGGCAAAAGCCAGAGAAGCAGCGGCAGCACAGCTTGGATAAAGAATCAAAAGTATCGGTGATACGGACATAATTTGCATAGCAGATATCATAAAAAGTGTATTAGCACTATAAAGTCTACATTTTATGCTTGACGTATTGGGAAAATATGTTATAATCTAACTTGTGTTTTAAATAACCCAAGGTTGTATGGCAGACACAATATGCAACTGAAGGGAGGTCGGGTGAAAAGATGTCAAATGTTGTAGTAAAAGAAAACGAGACTTTAGACAGCGCTCTTCGTCGTTTCAAGAGAAATTGCGCGAAGGCTGGTATTCAGCAGGAGATTCGTAAGAGAGAACATTACGAGAAGCCAAGCGTTAGACGTAAGAAGAAGTCTGAGGCAGCTAGAAAAAGAAAATTTAAATAATTTATATTAGGTATTATTAAGTTCCTGTCTACGTAGACAGGAACTTTCTTACATATACAATCATTTCGTTCGATATCTGTTTTTTCATGTCATTTTCCCATATATCCGGGTAATAATTCATATTGCGGATTCATATAATGAATAGAAAACTTCTAGGTGGTGCAGCGTTGGAAATTCCAAAGGATGTCCTGTATGGAGATGTGTTGCTCAGACTTTCCGGTAACAGGCAGGCGATAATAGAAAATTATAAAGGTATTTTACTCTACACCAATGAAGAGGTTGTCATTGCCTGTAAGAAGGTAACTCTGCGAATCTATGGATGCAATCTGCATATTCATTATTTTTCAGGAACAGATATGAAAGTTACAGGGGAAATTAAAACAATAACATATGTATCGAATGGAGAATTATGCTGTTAAAATTATTGCGCTATTTTTTTGGATATGTAAAGGCAGAGATATATGGTTTTGCGCCGGAACGTTTCATGAATTTATTGATTCACAATGAAATTGTAGTCTGGGATGTGGAGCATACGGAAAAGGGATATATCTTTTATACCGGGCGGAGAAACCTTTTAAATATGCGGCAATATCTTCAAAAGACCAATATGAAATTAAAAATTCTGGAAAAAAGAGGATTGCCCTATTTTTTTAAGAAAAATAAAAAGAGGGCCGTTTTTCTGGCGGGATTTATTCTGGCAGGTCTTTTATTATACATTCTGTCACTGTTTATATGGGAAGTACAGGTGATAGGCGAAGATCATTTAGTGGCAGAGAGTATCTTAAAACAGATTGAAAAAAAATATGTGTCATTGGGAACAAAGAAAACGGATGTGAATTGTGCCAAACTCGAAGAACAGCTCCGCAAGGATTTTGAAGAGATTTCATGGGTGAGCTGTGAGTTGAAGGGAACCGGCCTTACTGTCTATTTAGAGGAGGGCATGGCGCCACAAAAAAGGAGTACAGATATTGAAACCGGTGATATTGTCGCCACAAAGGATGCGGTTATCACAAAAATGATTACACGGGCAGGAACACCGATCGTCAAGGTAAAGGATTCTGTCAAAAAGGGGGATATTTTAATCTCCGGAACGATATATATTTATGATGATAGCAATGAGGTTTTAGAAACCAGCTATATTGCGGCGGATGGTGATGTGTATGGCACAACAGTCCACCCATATGAGGATTATGTGGATTTGCAGTATTATCAGAAAAAATACAGTGAAAAATCCCATACATATATTACATTTTATTTTTTGGACTATTGTTTTACACCGTATATGCCGAAAGCGGAATCGAAGGATTATGATACCTATACAGAGATTCACAAGGCGCGGATTCTCGACTATTTTTATCTTCCGTTTGGATATAAAACCATGAAACGCACATGCTATACATTGGAGCTGAAAAAACGCGCAAAAGAAGATGCAGAAAAAATCTTAAAGGAGCGGATGCAGAAAAAAATAGCTTCTTTTAAAGAAAAAGGGGTAGAAATCATAAAAAATGATGTTACAATAAAGGAAGTGGATGGAAAGATGACAGCAACGGGAACCTTTACCGTGACAGAATCCATCACAGAACTGAAAAAAGCCGCAGGCAATACAGAAAAGGCGGTGGAGGATAAGGAGAAATAGATGGAAAGCTACGAAGTAAATATAATGGTTCCGGCAGATTGTGTGGCGAATATATTTGGGGAGTTTGACTGCCATGTAAAGCGGATTGAACGGGTGATGAAAGTTACCATGATTATGCGTGGGGAACAGTTAAAGATTATGGGAGATAAGCCGCATGTGGAAAAGACAGTCGAGATTATAAATTCGCTGATTATGCTTGCAAAACGGGGAAACCGGATTACGGAACAGAATGTGGATTATGCGCTTTCCCTGTCAGATATTCACCAGACAGAACAGGTTGTGGAATTAGACTTGGATGTTGTCTGTCATACGGTAAGCGGAAAACCAATCAAGGCAAAAACGATTGGACAAAGACAGTATTTAAAGGCGATTGATAAAAATATGGTAGTATTTGGCGTCGGCCCTGCCGGCACGGGCAAGACGTATCTTGCGATGGCAAAGGCAATTACCGCCTTTAAAAATGATGAAATCAACAGAATTATTTTAACAAGACCTGCGATAGAGGCAGGGGAGAAGCTTGGTTTTTTGCCGGGGGATTTGCAAAGCAAGGTGGATCCGTACCTGCGGCCGCTTTATGATGCATTGTATGAAATTATGGGAGCCGACAGCTTTGTGAAGAATATGGAAAAAGGGCTTATTGAGGTAGCGCCTCTCGCCTACATGAGAGGAAGAACCCTTGATAATGCATTTATTGTATTGGATGAGGCGCAAAATACCACGCCTGCCCAGATGAAGATGTTTTTAACCCGTATCGGATTTGGCTCAAAGGCAATTATAACCGGCGATTTATCACAGAAAGATATCCCAAAGGATGCGGTGAGCGGATTGGATGTGGCGCTTAAGGTATTGTCCGGCGTGGAAGGAATTGCAGTTTGCACCCTGACAAACCAGGATGTAGTCAGGCATCCGTTAGTACAGCGTATTGTAAAAGCTTATGACGACTATGAAGCCAAACAGGTAAAAAGAGGCAAAACCGGCAATTCCCAAACCGGCAATCCCAGAAGAAAGTGAGCCACAGCCGTGTGAAACTTGATTTATAAAGACATATCGTATATAATGCATTTATATGTTTTAATATACTTATATGATGAGGGCAATATGACAATACTATTAGAAAATGAAGCAGATCTTGACTGTGAACTGGATTACAAAGGAATAGCAAAACAGGTCATTGAGGCATCACTTGATTATGTGGGATGTCCGTATGAATGTCAGGTTAATATTTTATTGACAGATAATGCCGGAATCCAGGCGACGAACCAGAATATGAGAGGAGTGGATGCGCCGACAGATGTGCTGTCATTCCCGGCGATCCCGTTTCAGTCAGAAGCGGATTTTTCGATGGTAGAAGCAGATGTCACTGCTTATTTTGATGCTGACAGCGGCGAGCTTTTGCTTGGGGATATTATGATATCCTTAGAACGGATGATGAGCCAGGCAAGGGAGTATAATCACAGTGTCAAACGCGAATATGCTTTTTTACTTGCCCATAGCATGCTGCATTTATCAGGTTTTGACCATATGGAACCAGAAGAACAGATCCGTATGGAGGAAATGCAGGAGGCAATTTTACAGAGTATAGGCTATACAAGAGACATAGAATAAAGGAGAGAGCGTATGAAAAAACAACGAAAGACATTATTAACTTTGGTAATTATGAGTATTACTCTGACCTTCCTTGCTGCCTGTGGCAAAAAGGAAGAGCCTGCAACGGAGGTTGTAACAGAGGCTGCAACGACAGAGGCAACAACAGAGGATCTTCATGCCGGTGAGAATTACAATGAACTGACCGGTGAGTGGTCAAAAGAATATGAACCAAAACGTCCGATTGCAGTTATGATTAATAACATAAAAGAGGCATTGCCGTCTTCCAGCACAAAACAGGCAGATATTATTTATGAATGTATGGTAGAGGGCGGAATTACCAGATTACTCGCTATGTATTCCGATTATGACGAATTGGAAAAGGTTGGTTCCGTCAGAAGCGCGCGCCATTATTATATTCATATTGCAAATGAATATGATGCAATCTATGTATGCTACGGACAGTCAAAGCCGGCAAAAACATTACTGGATAAGGGCGCAATTGATGTGGTGAATGGATATGTATATGATCCTGCATTTTACAGGGATAATGACAGAGTTGCGCCGCATAATGCTTATACAACCGGAGAGAGAGTAGTGGCTGCCATTAAAGATTTGGGATATTCTTCTGAATATGCTTCCGACCACCAGAAGGTATTGACATTTAATGAGGAGGAGCAGGAACTGGAAAATGGCACACCGGCAAATACCGTTCATATTAATTTCAGCAATTACTCAAAGCCTTATCTGATCTATAATGCAGATAAGAAAATTTATGAGAGATATGAATATGATGCGCCGCAGATTGACAATTTAGCTGCGGAGGATGATAATGTATTAACCTTTAAAAATGTGATTGTGATGATTTCAAAATATGAGTGCATTAATCCTGAAAATGACTTGCAGGAGCTTACCCAGGTTGGTGAAGGAAAGGGATACTACTGTACGAATGGTAAATCCATTCCAATTACATGGAAAAAGGCTTCCGGCAGCTCACCGACGCAATATTACACAGAGGATGGGGAAATCCTTTCCTTAAATCCTGGTAAAACATGGATATCCATTATCGGGGACGGTGAGAATGCAGGTGTTGCTTTTGAATAGAACAGACACACAAGGGGCTGCCGTCGCAGCTCCTTTTTGCAGTATTAGATGGAGGACAAATGACAAGGGAAGATTTGATAAAAGGAGCCCGGGAAGCGTGTAAAAATTCCTATGCGCCATATTCCGGCTATCATGTAGGCGCAGCGCTGCTTGCAGCGGATGGAACAGTTTATACGGGCTGCAATATTGAAAATGCATCTTATGGCGCGACAAACTGCGCAGAACGGACAGCCATATTTAAAGCGGTTTCAGAGGGCGTGCATGAATTTCAGATGATTGCAGTCGTGGCAGAAGACGGCAGTACTGCATATCCATGCGGGATCTGTTTACAGGTGATGAATGAATTTATGCCGGAAGCAGAAATCCTGTTAGAGGAGGAGCAAAAAATTGCTGTTTACAGGGTAAGCGATTTGCTTCCCTATGGTTTTCGGCTGGCAAAAAATGAATAGAAGCGGATGATTTCGGACAAACTTTTCATATACGAAGCAATAGGAGGGTTATATGAAAAGAAATTTGTTATTTGCGGTGTTTGCGCTGCTCGTGGGAGCCATATCGGGAATCAGTGTATGCTGTTTTCATTATTTTTATCCGGCACGTTATGAAAAGACAGAGAGCGGGGAGTATGTGAATATCGAAACCGCAGCGAAAAGAACTGCATTTCCTATTGATGAGGCTACAAGTTTTGTGATAGAGTATTATTATCCGGAGGAGGAGCGGCTGTTATCAGAACGTATGGATGAGTTTCCTATGCTTTTGGGATGTGATAAAGAAGGTGTGGAGAAGTATTTGTCCAACTATATGACACATTTATCAAAAAAAGAGCAGGATGAGGGGCTTGTCTCCTATGAACTGACAGCATACAACGACAAGGAAATCACTTTGCGCAAAACATACCGACAGGAGGAAAAAACGGGATTTTATGCCAGATCCTTTAATGGTACGATTGTGATTTTGCAAAGTGATGATAAAACCGTATATGAATATACGCAGATTATGATTCATATGCTTCCGGAGGAGATGCAGGAAAAGATAAATGCCGGATATTATATTGAAAATGAAGAAGATTTATATAGTTTTCTGGAAAACTATTCCAGTTAAAAAGCGAAGATGGCATGATAAGGTCAAAGATGAGGATAGAATGTGAAGTATGATGTGATTATAGCCGGTGCCGGTGCTTCCGGTCTCACTGTGGCATATGAGCTTGCAAGGCAGGACAGCCAATTGAATATTTTAGTGCTTGAGAAAGAAAAGATTCCGGGAAGAAAACTGAACGCCACGGGAAATGGAAAGTGCAATCTGACAAATCAGGGATTTGGAAGGGAATGTTTTTACTCGAAACGGGAAGATTTTATTGAGCAGTTTGTTTCCATGCACAGTTATGAAGAAGTGGTTTTATTTGCCGAGGAAATGGGAATTTTACTATATGAAAAGAATGGGTACTATTATCCGGTGTCCAACCAGGCAAAGCAGGTTACGGATATTTTATATTCAAGATGTGTGAAGCTGGGGGTAGAATTTCATTTTCAGACAGAGATTACAGCAGTTACCCCAAAAGACAACGGGCAGGGAAAAAGCAGCTTGACATACATAGTAAAGGCAGTGAAAAAAGAATCAGAACCATCTTCTGTAACCATGCCGGTGAAATACCAGAGCAGATATTTGGTTTTGTGTACCGGTGGTATGGCGGCGCCAAAGCTTGGCGGAACAGATACAGGATACAGGATTACAAAAAATCTTGCTTTGGCACAGGAGGCTGTGGTTCCGGTACTGACACCGGCATATGTGAAGGATCCGGATTTGAAGCTTGCAAAAGGAGTTCGGTTAGAGGCTGTGATTTCCCTTCTAAAAGACGGGCGGCTGATAAGAAAAGAACGGGGGCAGCTACAGATCAATGAGGACAGCATATCCGGCATTGCCATGATGAATTTATCCTGCATATTTAACCATTTTTCAGGCGCACAGCGGCATGCATGTTTGCAGATTGACACCTTTCCGTTTATGACCCGGGACAGGCTTTTGGAATATATCCAAAACCAGAGTCGAAGGATGCCGGAAGAATCAGTTGTTTTCATGCTGGAAGCCCTGTTTCCGTTTAAGTTTGGACGATACCTGTTAAAACGGCTTGGTATCGCAGAAAAGCTTTTGCTTGGACATCTGACGGAACAGGAAATAAACCGTATGGCATCCCTTATGAAAAAGATGCCTTTTACGCCGGAGCAGCGGACGGATTTTGAGAAAGCCCAAGCGGTTGCCGGCGGTGTATCCGTTGATGAGGTGAGTGCGGTAAGCTTTGAGTGTAAAAAATATCAGGGTATGTATATTACAGGTGAATTATTGGATGTAAATGGAGAATGTGGAGGCTATAACCTGACTTTTGCCGTTTTGTCGGGCTTACAGGCGGCACATTCTCTCACAGGAAGGATCATATGATAGAAATACATAATTTAAAAGTTCCAGTTGAATATGGTAAAGAGCATTTAGAACAGCAGATTATGAGGAAGCTGCATACAGGAAAGGTTCCTGAATATCGTATTTTAAAACGTTCGATTGATGCGAGAAAAAAGCCTCAGCTGTTTTATGTGTATACGGTAGGGATTTTGGATGATAAAAACCCTTCTTTTTTGAAAAACATTAACAATAAAGATATTATGTTAACTAACGAGGCGGTTTATCAGTTTCCACAACCCGGTTCGCAGAAAATGAAGCATCATCCTTTGATCGTTGGGGCAGGACCGGCAGGGTTATTTTGCGCATTGCAGCTTGCAAAACAGGGATATATCCCGATTATTGCAGAACGTGGTCTTCCGGTGGAGGAGCGGATTTCCAAAGTCAACGATTTCTGGGAACATGGCAGGCTGGATACAGAGTGTAATGTCCAGTTTGGAGAGGGAGGCGCCGGAACTTTCAGTGACGGTAAACTGAATACCCAGATTAAGGATTCATACGGAAGAATCCGTTATGTGCTAGAGACATTTGTCCGCCACGGCGCGCCGGAAGAGATTTTATATGACAGCAAGCCCCATGTCGGTACGGATTTGCTGGTAAATGTCGTCAAAGGAATCCGCAAGGAGATAGAATCTTATGGAGGTACTTTTATCTTTCATGCGAAAGCCTCAGACATTAAAGTTTCCGATAACAGAATTACCGAGATCTGTTTGCGGCATGAGGGTATGGATACATGGGTGGCATGTGACCAGGTGGTGCTTGCCATCGGTCATAGCGCAAGGGATACCGTTTCCATGTTGTATGACAGGGAACTTTCGATGGAGGCGAAGGATTTTGCAATGGGCGTGCGCATTGAACATCCGGCGGCTCAGATTCAGCAGGCAATGTATGGAGATGGAAGGGCAGCAAAGCTTTTGCCGGCAGCGCCTTATAAGCTGACACATCAGACAGAAAACGGCAGGGGTGTCTATAGCTTTTGCATGTGTCCAGGCGGGTATGTGGTAAATGCATCCTCTGAGGAGGGCATGACGGCTGTAAATGGCATGAGCTACAGCGGAAGGGATGGCGCAAACTCCAATTCGGCTATCATTGTAACAGTCAGGCAAAGTGACTTCGGTTTGGATCATCCGTTAGCCGGGATGGAGCTGCAAAGGCAGTTAGAACGGAATATCTTCAAGGAAGGACATGGGAAAGTGGTATCCCAGCGGTTTGCGGATTTTTGCGAAAACAGACCGACAAAGGAGCTTGGCACAATCCTTCCGCAAATAAAGGGCGGTTATGTGCTTGGAAATGTCAGAAAATGTCTGCCGGATTTTATGGGTGAGGCATTATGTGAGGGAATATATGCGTTTGATGAAAAGATCAAGGGATTTGCCAATGGAGATGCCGTGATTTCCGGCGTGGAAAGCCGCACTTCCTCCCCAGTCCGCATCAAACGGGATGACAGATATTTATCCAATATTCAGGGAATATACCCATGTGGTGAAGGGGCAGGCTATGCAGGAGGAATCCTGTCGGCAGCGATAGACGGAATGAAGGTGGCGGAGGCGATTATGAAGGAGTATGCGCCAAAGAAGAATGTATGATGCGGCATTAGGTAATTGTGAAATTTTTTTTGCAACCGTCCGTTGTGCAATATAGACAATATCAACGCAGGCACGAGCCAGGGCATACCTTTCTACTAAGCTCGGCTAAGCCTCGCTAAGTATTCAGGCATTTCGCTATGTGTCGCTCGTAACGGTGCTAAGCAATGTAACACTATGCACACTAAGCTCAATAGAACTTCGCTAAGTGTGCAAGTGTACTTTCGTACTAGGCTCGAGAGTACCTCGCCAAGTACTCAATGCAAGCACCGACGGCTCCCCAATGCCCTGCTTGCGATATTGTCTACATTGCACAACTGGATTTTGGAAATTGGAAGTTTCGCAATTACCTAAATGCACCATAGAAAAGGAGGGCATATGACAGAGGAAAAGATAGCAAGAATCAATGCGTTATATCATAAATCAAAAGCGGAAGGGCTGTCCGGGGAGGAGAAAGCCGAACAGCAGGCTCTGCGTGAGGAATATATCGCTTCTATACGCAATAATATGCGGCAGACGTTGGAGAGTGTGAAAATAAAGAGACCGGATGGCAGCATTACACCGGTTCAAAAGGTAAAAAACCGGAACATACAATGAGATTATGCAGAAAATCGAGTGGCACAGGAGGGGATATGAATAAGAAAACAATCCGGGAGGAAATGCTTGCAAAACGGAATGCATTATTAGATGCGGAACGCCTTTTGCGTTCCGAGCAGATTGCCATGCAGGTGATACAAAGCCCGCTGTATGATGCCTTTTTGCATATTTGTATCTATCAGGCATTCCGCGGCGAGGTAATTTGTGATACAATACGCATGGATGCGTTCCATCAAAAAAAGCATGTCTATGCACCGGTGACAGACATGGAAACAAAAAGCATTTCCTTTTATCCGATTCAGGAAGCCACCCGTTATCAACCGGGGGCATATGGGATTTTGGAGCCGTGTATCGAAGAAAAAAGCCCGGTGTTATCGGAACCGGCGCTTATTTTGATGCCGGGGCTTGCCTTTGACCGGAACCGCCACCGCATTGGATATGGCGGCGGTTATTATGACCGGTATTTAGCAGCGCACCCGGAGCATAAGACGGCAGCGCTCTGTTTTGATTTTCAGGTGACAGAGGATGATCTGCCCTATGGGGAGCATGATATTTTGCCGGATTATGTTGTGACCGAACAGGGAATATTTTAGTTTAATGGAGGATAGATTTATGGAATTAGAACAAATGGGAGAACTTGCAAAAGAAGCTGCCAGATCATTGATATGTTTAACCCAGCCGGTTAAAAATGCATGTCTGTTCAGTATTGCTGCGAATTTGGAACAGGAGGCAGGAAAGATTATTGAGGCAAACCAAAAAGATTTGGAAAACGGACGTCTGAACCATATGCCGGAAGCATTATTGGATCGTTTATGCCTCACAAAAGAGAGGATTGCAGCGATTGCCAATGGTGTGAGACAGGTGGCAGCTTTGGAGGATCCGATTGGAGAAGTGCTTTCCATGAAACAGCGTCCAAATGGTCTGATGATTGGCAAAAAGAGAGTGCCTTTGGGTGTGATTGGAATGATATATGAATCCAGACCGAATGTTACGGTAGATGCATTTTCCCTTTGTTTTAAGACAAGCAATGCCGTCATTTTGCGGGGAGGTTCCGATGCCATTTATTCCAATATGGCGCTTGTGGATGTCATCAAGGCTTCCTTAACGGAAAACCATGTGACACCAAACGCTGTATTTTTGTTAGAGGATACAAGCCGTGAGACTGCGACAAAAATGATGCAGATGAATGATTATATAGATGTCCTGATTCCACGGGGCGGCGCCGGTTTAATCCAGTCGGTGGTAAAGAATGCAACGGTGCCTGTGATCGAGACAGGAACCGGTAATTGTCATATTTATATTGACGAGACGGCAGACGTGGACATGGCGGTTTCGATTGTGAAAAATGCAAAATTACAGCGTCTTGGCGTATGTAATGCCTGTGAATCACTGGTTGTACACAGCGGCATTGCCCGGGAAGCGCTGCCTGCAATCCTTGAAATGCTTCACGAAAATGAATGTGAAGTGCGTGGAGACGAAGTGGTTCAGACATTTGATCCTGCTGTCGTTCCCGCATCCGAGGAAGATTACAGGACGGAATATCTTGCTAAAATCATATCTGCCAAAGTAGTAGCTTCCATAGACGAAGCAATCAAACATATTAACGATAACTCTACCGGACATTCCGAGACCATTGTCACCGGGAATTATGAAAATGCACAGCGCTTTTTAAATGAAATTGATTCGGCGGCAGTCTATGTCAATGCATCCACAAGATTTACAGATGGCTTTGAATTTGGCTTTGGCGCAGAAATCGGCATCAGCACCCAGAAACTCCATGCAAGAGGGCCAATGGGTTTAGAAGCGCTCACAACGACCAAATATATTATATACGGTGATGGGCAGGTCAGACCGTAAGAGCAGGAGAGAGGAATATAAGATGGAAACGAAATTTACAGGAAGCAAAGATTATGTGGCGAGTGAAGAATTGATGGCAGCAGTAAATGTTGCCATTGCCCTGCAAAAGCCGCTTCTGATAAAGGGAGAGCCGGGAACCGGAAAAACAATGCTTGCAGAGGCAATCAGCCAGTCTATGGATAAGGAACTGTTTATATGGAATATCAAATCCACCACAAAAGCGCAGGATGGGCTTTATGTGTATGATACCATCCAGAGGCTTTATGATTCCCAGTTTGGGGAAGAAGGGGTAGACGATATCGGGCATTATATCAAGCTTGGCAAGCTTGGGGAGGCTTTTAAAGCAGACAAACAGATCATTCTTTTGATTGATGAGATTGATAAGGCGGATTTGGAATTTCCGAATGATTTATTGTGGGAGCTTGACAAAATGGAATTTTATATCCATGAAACAAAGGAAACCATTCAGGCGAAGGAACGGCCGATTGTGATTATCACATCCAATGCAGAAAAGGAGCTGCCGGATGCGTTCCTTAGAAGATGCATTTTCCATTATATCAGCTTTCCGGACAGGGAGCAGATGGCAGAGATTGTCAATGCGCATTTTGAAAACCTGGAGGAACATGTACTCAAAAATGCGATGGATACCTTTTACTGGATCCGTTCCCTCAAAGATATCCGCAAAAAACCAAGTACCTCGGAACTGATTGACTGGATCCGTGCCTTGCTGCTTAGCGGCATGGATACCGAACATCTCAGGGAGGAGTTGCCGTTTATCGGCGTGCTGCTGAAAAAAGATGAGGACTTAGAGGCGCTGAATAAGGCAAAACTATATTAGGTTATTAGAATAAGGCGGGGCAAGAGATGTTTATTGATTTCTTTTATACTTTGAAAAATAAGGGGCTTGATATTTCCATGACGGAATGGCTGACCCTGATGGAGGCATTGGACAAAGGGCTTCACGGATCTGATTTTTCTAATTTTTATTATATAAGCCGTATGATTTTAGTAAAATCCGAGTCCGATTATGACAAATTCGATATGGCATTTATGGAATATTTCAGGGATGTACAGTCCGAGGATGCAGCCCTTGCAAAATTAAAAGAATGGCTTGACAAGGGTGAGGACATGGAACTGGATGCAAACAATGCCCTTTATGCCTATCAGCAGGATAAAGATGCAACCCAGGTAAAGCGGATGTTCAGGGAACGGCTTTCTGAGCAAAATTCCGAACATAACGGCGGCAATCACTGGATTGGAACATCCGGTGGATCTTCCTTTGGGCATCATGGCAGAAATGTAGGCGGCATCCGGGTTGGCGGACAGTCCGGCATGAAGAGTGCATTTTCTGTTATGGGAGAACGGAAATATCAGGATTTTCGCAACGACAGGGTATTAAATATGCGCCAGTTCCAGGTTGCTTTCCGAAGGCTCCGGCAGTATTCTGCAAGGCTGGATGTGCCAAAGACAGAACTGGATATCAACCAGACGATTGATAAAACCTGCAATAATGGCGGCTATTTGCAGCTTGAATTTGAAAAACCAAGAAAGAACACCGTCAAGCTTTTGCTGCTGTTTGACTGTGGAGGCACGATGATCCCGTTTATGGAGCTGTGTAACGAATTATTTCAGGCAGTACACAAGGCGAACCATTTCAAGGATGTGAAAACCTATTATTTCCACAACTGCATCTATTCCAAAGTCTACAAGACTGCGGAATGTGAGATTGGGGAGTGGGTGGATTTGGATTATCTGTTCCGGCATTACGATAAGGATTACAAGGTCATTATTGTCGGGGATGCACAGATGGCGCCGGAGGAGCTTTTTGATAAAAACGGCAATTACAGGGGACCGAATGACGGGCTTTCCGGTTATGAATGGTGCGAATTGCTGAACCGCAAATACAAAAAGTGTGTATGGCTCAATCCCCGATACCATAAAGATATGGCTTCTTCCTTTCACTGGATGGAATCGGAGGCGGCTTTGTCCAAGCTGTTCCATATGTATACCCTTTCCGTAGACGGTTTAAAGGAAGCGATTACGTATCTGCTGAAGACAAAGTAACACGATAGGCAATTGAGAAACTCTGTTTTTCAAGACATCCGTTGTACAATATAGACAATATCAACACAGGCACGCTTGCGCTGCTTGTCGCTCGCAACAGTGCTAAGCTCGAAA
>JAMPFS010000001.1:80561-195446 GCA_023664325.1 Clostridium sp. | reverse complement strand
AAAACATTTCGTAATTTTGGCAGGCTATAAACAAAGTTTTCCTTTCAGAGCTGATTTTTTTCCTGACTGCTTGCTTTTTTTCCATACCTGCGATATAATATTTAAGATTGTTCAAATCTATATAAAGCAGGTGGAATGCGTGATAAAAAGTATGACGGGATTCGGACGCAGTGAGAGCGTGACGAAAGAGCGTAAGATTGTAATTGAGATGAAGTCAGTAAATCACAGATATTGTGATATCAATATTAAAATGCCAAAAAAGTTTAATTTCTTTGAGGCAGGAATCCGCAACAACTTAAAAAAGTATATTGGACGGGGGAAAGTGGATATTTTTATTACTTATGAGGATTTTTCCGGGGATAAGTCCTGCGTGAAATATAATCCGGAGATTGCGGCAGAGTATATAAAATATTTCAGACAGATGGCAGAGCAGTTTGACCTGCGCAATGACTTATCGCCGGTATCGCTTGGAAGATTTCCCGATGTTTTGACATTGGAGGAAGAGACAGAGGATGAGGATGAACTCTGGAAGGAGGTTGAGGCGGTTTTAGATGATGCAGCCACTAAATTTGTGGAGTCCAGGACAAAAGAAGGAGAAGCGTTAAAGAATGATCTGATAGAAAAATTAGATGGCATGCTTGCAATGGTGGATTATATTGAAAATACCGCTCCGGA
The DNA here is from genome assembly GCA_023664325.1 of Clostridium sp. Taxonomy (GTDB): domain Bacteria; phylum Bacillota; class Clostridia; order Lachnospirales; family Lachnospiraceae; genus CAG-590. Next base: position 194,771 of record JAMPFS010000001.1, on the reverse strand, counting down.
TTTAGTTTCCTCCTACAAAGAAAAGCTTGTGATGAAGGTGAAAGAGTTAGTGGGAAACACTGCGATTGATGAGAACCGGATTGCAGCGGAGGTTGTGATTTATGCGGATAAGATCTGTGTTGACGAGGAGACGGTAAGGCTCCGCAGCCATATCGAGAATACAAAGGCGATTCTTACGGAGGGTGGAAATGTAGGGCGTAAGCTTGATTTTATAGCCCAGGAGATGAACCGGGAGGCAAATACGATTTTGTCCAAGTCAAATTCTTTGGAGATTTCCAATAAAGCCATTGATTTGAAAACGGAAATAGAGAAGGTAAGAGAGCAGATACAGAATATTGAATAGAGGGTGAGACATATGAATAAGAAAGGCGTGTTGATTGTCATTTCCGGTTTTTCCGGGGTGGGCAAGGGAACAGTCGTAAAAAAACTAATTGAAAAATATCAGTATAGTTTGTCCATTTCTGCTACCACAAGAGCACCAAGACCGGGAGAGGAAGACGGTAAAGATTATTATTTCAAGAGCATAGATGAATTTCGTAATCTGATTGATTATAACGGTTTTATCGAGTGGGCGCAGTATGTTGAGAATTATTATGGCACACCGAGAAAATTTGTGGAAGACGAGATTGAAAAAGGACACAATGTGATTTTAGAGATTGAAGTGCAGGGCGCAATGCGCATCAAGGAGCAATACCCGGACGCCGTGCTGATTTTTCTGACTGCCCCGGATGCACAGAGCCTAAAAAGCCGGTTAGAGGGCAGAGGCACAGAGGAGAAAAAGGTGATTGCAAAACGTTTAAAACGCGCCTATGAAGAGACGGAAGATATGCCATGTTATGATTATCTGGTGGTTAATGATGATTTGGAGACCTGTGTGGAACATGTGAATGCAGTGATTGTCGCAGAGAGCTTTAAAACATCCAATAATAAAGAATACATTGAAAAAACAAAGAATGAATTATTAAAGATTCGAAAGGAGATTATGTTATGATTCACCCATCTTATACAGATTTAATGGAGGTTGTGAACAGTGATGTGGAGCAGGGAGAACACCCGGTTGTACAGAGCCGTTATTCTATTGTGTTGGCAACCGCAAAAAGGGCAAGACAGATTATTGCAGGCGAGGAACCATTGGTGAAAAAAGAAGGTCAAAAGCCTTTATCTGCTGCGGTTGATGAACTTTACGAGGGCAAGGTTAAAATTGTCGGGGACGAGGAAGAAGAATAGGATAGAAAAGGCTGTGACAAAATTGTGACAGCCTTTTTTCACATTATCCTATGGATGTCTGCGAAAGCAGAGATTTGCTTATAGTTGATATGCAATGAAAAAGGAGGTCTTGTTTGTGAAGTTAGCAGATTTGCTTGAAAGCGTAGAATACGAGTTAGTGCAGGGAAGCCTGGATACAGAGGTATCAGATGTGACAAATGACTCCCGTAAGGTGCAGGAGGGCTTTTTGTTTTTCTGCATTGCCGGAGCTGTGTTTGACGGACATAATTTTGCAGATGATGTGGCAGGGAAAGGCGCTGCCGTCCTGATTGTGGAGAGGGATGTTTCTTTATCGGATGCTGCGGTTACCGTGATAAAGGTTCACAGTACACGCTATGCGATGGGGATGATCTGTTCGGGTTTTTATGGAAAACCATCTGAGAAATTGACTGTAATCGGAATTACCGGAACAAAGGGAAAAACAACAACAACCTATATGATTCGGGCAATGCTTGAGGCTGCCGGACACAAAACCGGTCTGATTGGAACGATTGAAACGATAATTGGGGATCAGGTAACGCCGGCAAGCAACACAACACCGGAATCCATTGTCATGCAAAGGTCACTGAAAGAAATGGTGGATGCAGGGCTTGACAGTGTTGTGATGGAGGTTTCTTCCCAGGGGCTGATGTTAGACCGTGTAGCAGGAATTTCCTTTGATTATGGCATTTTTACCAATCTTTCCGAGGATCATATTGGCCCCAATGAACACAGGGATTTTGCAGAATATTTAGGCTGGAAAGCAAAGCTGTTTACATTGTGCGAGATGGGTATTTTTAATGTGGATGATGACTACTGTGAAGAGATTTTGCAGGGGCATACCTGCCGGGTCATAACGTATGGCATGAAACAGGGAGCGGATTACCGTGCAAAGCATCTTAAACTGTTTCAAAAAGATGGATGTCTTGGCATTGCCTATGATTTGACGGGAAAATATGAGGAACATGTTACCGTAAGTCTTCCGGGAGAATTTTCCGTACATAACTCTTTGTCTGCGATAGCAGTTGCAAAAGAAATGGGAGTTCCAATGGAGAAGATTTTAGATATTTTAACGGATATCCATGTCAAGGGAAGGGTAGAGCTTATTCACATTTCCGATGCCTTTACCCTCTTGATTGATTATGCGCATAATGCCATGAGCCTGGAAAGCATTCTGACGACCCTTTTGGCATACCATCCGGCGCGTCTGATCTCCTTATTTGGCTGCGGGGGCAACCGCTCAAAGACCCGCCGGTACGAGATGGGGGAGGTGTCCGGCAGACTTGCCGACCTCACGATCATTACTTCGGACAATCCAAGAGATGAAGATCCTCAGGCAATCATTGATGATATTAAGATTGGAATGGCGAAGACTGACGGAACGTTTGAAGAAATTATTGACCGCAAGGAAGCCATTCGTTTTGCGATTATGAATGCAAAGCAGGGAGATGTGATTGTTCTTGCAGGAAAGGGACATGAGGATTATCAGGAAATCAAGGGCAAAAAATACCATATGGATGAACGGGATTTGATCCGGGAAATTTTGGAGGAAGAGGATGTCACCCAAATATGCGGATATAATAATAGATATTTCACATGAAGCGATTGACCGCACGTTCCAGTACAAGGTGCCAGAACGGCTTTGTGGGCAGATTCGGATAGGCACACAGGTGTCTATTCCTTTTGGTCGTGGCAATCATCTGCGAAGCGGCTATGTGGTGTCTTTTTCTGAAAAAGCGCTTTGGGATGAGAACAGGATCAAAGAGATTGCAGATGTGAGGGAAGGCACGGTTGATATGGAGGGCTCATTGATTGAGCTTGCTGCATTTATCAAAGAACAGTATGGCTCCACGATGATCAATGCCTTAAAAACAGTGATGCCGATCAAAGAAAAAGTGAAAGGGCTGGTTCGCAAAGAGGTGAGGCTGTTAGTGTCAAAAGAAGAGGCATCAAAAAAGCTTTCCCAATATCAGAAAAAGAATGCCAAAGCGAAAATACGGCTGTTGGCAGAGCTTATGGATATGCCGGTCATTCCATATAATCTGGTGACGGGCAAGCTGAATATTTCAGCATCCACCCTGACTGCCCTAAAGAAAGAGCAGGTTATTGCAGTGGAAGAGGAGGGATATTACCGGGATGTGCTGGAAAATGGACAGATATCGGATGATGGGCATTCCGGGCCAAGTCCTGTGTACCCAAATGCACAGCAGCAGGCGGCAATTGACCGTGTGACAGAGGATTTTAACAGGGGTGTGACGGATACCTATCTGTTAAAGGGTGTGACCGGAAGCGGTAAGACCCTGGTGTATATAGAAATTATAGACCGGCTGGTAAAACAGGGAAAAGAGGCAATTGTTTTAATTCCGGAGATTGCATTGACTTACCAGACAGTGAAACGGTTCCGGCAGCGGTTTGGCAGCCGGGTGACGATTATGCATTCAAAGCTCAGCAAGGGAGAGCGGTATGACCAGTTTGAAAAAGCGAAAAATGGAGAGGTGTCAGTGATGATTGGACCGCGTTCTGCGCTGTTTACACCGTTCCGGAATCTGGGAATCATTGTGATAGATGAGGAGCATGAGACAAGCTATAAGAGCGAATATCCACCGAAATACCATGCGAGGGAGGTGGCGATCAAGCGGGCGCAGATGGCGAATGCAAGTGTGCTGCTTGGATCGGCAACGCCTTCGGTGGAATCCTATTATCATGCGGTAAACGGGGATTATACACTGTTGACATTGGATCGGCGGGCAAATGAAAATGCCTCATTGGCAAAAGTTTCCGTAGTCGATTTGAGACAGGAACTTAAAAATGGCAACAGAAGTATATTCAGTAACCGGTTAAAGGAGCTGATTCAGGATCGGCTTGCAAAGAGGGAACAGATTATGCTTTTTATCAACCGGCGTGGTTTTGCAGGGTTTATCTCCTGCAGATCCTGCGGACATGTGATAAAATGCCCACATTGTGATGTGTCGCTGACGGAGCATTATAAGGGTACGGCGAGGGAAAAACTGGTGTGCCATTATTGCGGTTATGAGCAGAAACGTCCATCGGGCTGTCCGGAGTGCGGCTCACCGTATATTGCGGGTTTTGGAATCGGAACACAAAAGGTAGAGGAAATGGTATATAAGGAATTTCCAGAGGCAAAGGCGCTTCGTATGGATATGGATACTACCCGGAATAAAAATGCCCATGAAAAGATTTTAAGCCGTTTTGCGGATGGGGAGGCGGATGTGCTTGTGGGAACCCAGATGATTGTAAAAGGGCATGATTTTTCCAATGTAACATTAGTCGGTGTGATTGCAGCGGATTTGACATTGTTTGACAATGATTATAAATCGGCAGAACGTACCTTTGACCTGCTGACCCAGGCGGCAGGCAGGGCAGGCCGTGGAAGCCTTTCAGGTGAGGTTATCATCCAGACCTATGATCCGGAACATTACTGTATTGAGGCTGCGGCAAAGCAGGATTATGACATGTTTTACAGAGAGGAAAAGGCTTACCGGAGTCTGTTAAAATACCCGCCGTTTTGCCATGTGCTGTCTGTTTTCATGGAGCATGACAAATATGAGGAGCTGGTAAGGCTTACCGGTCTTTTTGTGGAACGGATAGGGGAAACAATCAGGCAAAAACAGATCCTGACAGTTGGCCCGGCTGATGCCACGATTGTAAAAATCAGTGACCGCTACAGAAGGGTTGTATATTTTAAACATGTTCAGTATAATACACTAGTGGAATTAAAAAATGCGGCAGAACAGGCAATCGAGAAGGAGGCGGTCTTTCAGGATTGTTTTATTACGTTCGATTTTGATCCGGTGCATGGATATTAAAAATAGATGGAAATATAAATGGAAGGATGAGGGAAAAGAAATGGCACTTAGACAGATTCGTTATGATGGAGATGATATACTTAGAAAGACCTGTAAAGAGGTCAAGGAGATGAATGAGAGAACCCGTACATTGATTGATGATATGTTTGAGACGATGTATACGGCAAACGGGGTCGGTCTTGCGGCGCCACAGGTTGGCATTTTGAAGCGCATTGTGGTAATTGATGTGGATTACGAGACACCGCTTGTATTGATTAATCCGGTTATTATAGAGAGTGACGGCGAACAGACCGGGGATGAGGGCTGTTTAAGCCTGCCGGGGATGGTGGCAACCGTGACAAGACCGGATCATGTTATCTGCCATTGCCTGAATGAAAATATGGAGGAGATTGAGATTGAGGGAGAAGGCCTGCTTGCGAGGGCAATCTGCCATGAAATCGATCATTTGGAAGGTATTTTATATAAGGATGTTGCAGAGGGTCCGCTTCGCATGGCAGAAAATGACGGCGAAGGGGAATGACAGGGTGAAAGGCAGGAAGATCAATGAAAGTTGTGTATATGGGTACACCGGATTTTGCGGTGAATACGTTAGAGGCTATTGTAAAGGCAGGGCATGAGGTAATGCTTGTGGTAACCCAGCCGGATAAGGCAAAGGGAAGAAGTAAAAAATTAGTCTGCACGCCTGTAAAGGAAAAAGCGTTGGAGTATGGACTGCCGGTAGCCCAGCCGGAAAAAGTGCGGGAAGACAGTTTTATCAGCGAGCTTTGCAGGCTTGCTCCGGATGTCATTGTGGTGGTGGCGTTTGGGCAGATTCTTCCGGAACGCATTTTAAAGATTCCGAAGTATGGCTGTATCAATGTGCATGCATCCCTGCTTCCTGCATACCGGGGAGCGGCGCCAATCCAGTGGGCTGTCATTGACGGATTGAAGGAGACGGGAGTTACTACGATGTACATGGAAAAGGGATTGGATACCGGTGACATCATCTGCCAGAGCCGCATTCCCCTTGCAGGAGACGAGACAGGCGGTTCCCTGTTTGAACGGCTGTCCGGGGAAGGGGCTGCATTGCTGCTTACTACCTTAGAACAGCTTGAAGGTGGAACTGCGGTGCGGACAAAACAGGATGACAGTAAGAGCAGTTATGCAAAGATGCTGACAAAGGAAATGGGAAGGCTGGATTTTTCAGGTGATGCAGCCGCATTGGAACGGCTGATCAGGGGACTGAATCCGTGGCCGAGCGCCTATACCTCCATAAACGGCAAAAACCTGAAAATCTATCAGGCGGAGGTGGTTTTAGAGGAAACACTTTCGGATAAGCACGATCCGGGAACGGTTTTAAGTGTGGATAAAAAGAGTTTTACAGTACGGTGCAAAAGCGGCGCATTGCGTGTATTAAACCTGCAGCTTGAGGGCAAGAAGAGAATGGATACATCTGCGTTTTTGCTTGGATATGAGGTGAAGGCAGGCACAAAGCTTGGAGAATAGATATGGCTGAGAAGGAAAATACAAGACTTCTGGTTTTAGAAATTTTATTGGAAGTAGAAAAAAAGAACATTTTTGTCAAGGATGCATTGCATAAGCAGTTGTTCCAAAAGCAGTTTTTGAGTAAACAGGATCGGGCATTTATCAGCCGTATGGTAGAGGGGATTACGGAATACCGGATACGCCTTGATTATGTAATCAACCTCTTTAGCAAAACAAAGGTGGAAAAATGCAAGCCGCTGATCCGCTGTGTATTAAGGATGGGTGTCTACCAGATGCTTTATATGGACAGTGTTCCCGATGAGACCGCCTGTGATGAGTGCGTGAAACTCACAAAGAAAAAAGGGTTTGGGAATTTGGCAGGTTTCGTAAACGGTGTGCTGCGAAATGTGGCAAGACAAAAGGATGCAGTAAAATATCCGAACAGGGAAGAAGATTTTTTGGGCTATTTATCGGTAACGTATTCCATTCCGGCATGGCTTGCGAAGGAGATCGTTGGCTGGTATGGGGATGAGGTGGCAGAGAATATGCTGAAGGCTTCCGTAATGCCGGCGGATCTGACCATCCGTATCAATGAGAACAGGATATCAAAAGAAGATCTGAAAGCAAAACTTTCCGAAAAGCAAATTGTGGCGAAGGAAGGAAATTATGTGAAAGAGGCGCTTCATTTAGCGCATGTTAATTATGTAAAACGGCTTCCGGGATTTAAGGAAGGAGAATTTTTTGTACAGGATGAAAGTTCTATGCTGCTTTACCATTTATCGGGAGTGGGAGCATTTTGTGACAGCATGCGTGAGAAAGGGCAGAGGATTCACATTTTGGATCTTTGCGCTGCGCCTGGTGGAAAATGTACGCATTTTGCGGAAAGGCTTGGCGACAGGGTACAGATTGCAGCGAGAGATTTGACAAAGAGCAAGGTTTCCCTGATTGAAGAAAATATTGCAAGGCTGGGGCTTTGCAACATTAAAACAGATGTGAAGGATGCGCTTATTTTGGATGAGGATATGCGGGAATGGGCGGATGTGGTAATTACGGATCTGCCCTGTTCCGGTCTTGGCATCATTACCAAAAAGAATGACATTAAGTATCATATTTCAAAGGAACAATTAACAGAGCTTGCGAATCTGCAGCGAACCATCTTAACCAATGCTTCCGCTTATGTCAAACCGGGAGGTATTTTACTCTACAGTACATGCACGATAAATCCGGAAGAAAATATCGAAAATGCAAAATGGTTTTTGGAACATTCTGATTTTTTAGAAGATGCCATAGAGGAGTTTTTGCCGGAAGAACTGCGGGATGGCATGCAGGGGGAGAACATGGTGCAGTTACTTCCCGGCATACATAAATGTGATGGTTTTTTTATTGCGAAATTCCGAAAAAAACAGATTGGGAAAAATGAAGGATGAGGATAGAGGGACAATGGATATAAAATCAATGACACTGAATGAGCTTACGGATGAAGTGATAAAGAGAGGGTATCCCAAATTCCGCGCAAAGCAGATTTATGACTGGTGCCATGTAAAGCTTTGCAGGAATGTAGACGAAATGACAAATCTACCCGGGGATATCAGACAGTGGGTTGCGGAGGATTTTATATCACTGGAGATATTAGAGCGGTTAGAATCGAAAGTGGATGGAACAAATAAGTTTGTGTTCCGGTTAGAGGACGGGAATGTGATTGAAAGTGTATTTATGCCATATAAGCATGGAAATTCTGTCTGTATTTCTTCCCAGGCAGGCTGCCGTATGGGCTGTAAGTTCTGCGCTTCTACGCTGATGGGGCTTTCGAGGAATCTCACACCCTCTGAAATGCTTGACCAGATCTATGCCATTTCAAGGGTTATGAAGGAAAGAGTTTCCCATGTAGTGGTAATGGGAACGGGAGAGCCGCTTGATAATTATGAGAATCTGCTGCGTTTTCTTTCCCTGATTACCAATGAGGACGGACTGCATATCAGTCAGAGAAATATCACGGTCTCAAGCTGCGGGATTGTGCCGCAGATTTACAGACTGGCAGATGAAAAGCTGGCGGTTACGTTTGCGGTTTCCCTCCATGCGCCAAATGATGAAAAGAGAAGGACTCTGATGCCGGTTGCCAATCAATACAGCATTGAAGAACTGCTAAATGCCTGCCGCTATTATTTTAAGACAACCGGCAGGAGAATCACATTTGAATATTCCCTGGTAGCGGGTGAAAACGACACAAAAGAGGATGCGGAGCAATTGGTTTGCCTGCTTTCGGGATTTCCATGTCATGTGAATCTGATACCGGTAAATCCGATTAAAGAACGAAATTATAGACGGACAGATCAAAATTCCATACAAAAATTCAAAGTTTTGCTTGAAAAAAATGCAATAAATGTTACTATTAGAAGGGGTATGGGCAAAGATATTGATGCTGCCTGCGGACAATTGCGGAAAGACTACATGGAACATCAGGTATAAAGGATACTATTTTTCATGCAGACAATAAAGGATAGGGCGCACATAAGAAGGGAGGAGAAAAATGATATCCTACGGAAAAACAGATATTGGAATGATTAGAAGCATGAACCAGGATAGCATCTTCTTTTCCGATAAGCGTATTGGTAATTTGCCCAATTTGTATATTGTGGCAGACGGTATGGGTGGACATAAGGCTGGTGACTATGCGTCAGCCCACGCAGTGGAATGGTTTGTAGAATATGTCAAACGCTGCCAGTATCAAAATCCAATTACGATCTTAAAGACAGGAATTGCAAAGGTAAACGATATGTTATTAGAACAGTCGGCAGCTCATGAAGAACTGAAAGGAATGGGAACGACTTTTGTAACGGCGGTTTTGTTACCGGATAAGATGTATGTTGCCAATATTGGAGACAGCAGGCTATATGTGATGGGGGAAGAGGTAAAACAGATTACCCTTGACCATTCATTAGTAGAGGAGTTGATACGCACCGGACAGTTAGATAGAAGAAAGGTGCGGTTTCATCCTGAAAAAAATATTATAACAAGAGCGCTTGGCACCAGTAATGAGGCCATCCCGGATTTTTTTGAAATTCAATTGGAAGAGAATGAAAAGGTGTTATTGTGTACGGATGGGCTGACAAATATGGTAGAGGATGATGAAATACGGGATATTGTAATGCAGAAAGCATTTGTAGATAAAATCTGTGACCGGTTGATTGAGCGAGCCAATTATTATGGCGGAAAAGATAATATAGGTGTAGTGGTAGTCGAGCAAATATTGAATGAGGTGTGAGAATATGTTTGAGAGTGGTATGATTATTCAAAATAGATATGAAATTATCGAGGAGGTTGGTTCCGGCGGCATGTCCGTTGTATATAAGGCGAAGTGCCATGTGCTGAACCGGTATGTTGCAATGAAGGTGTTAAAGCCGGAATTTGCAGATGACACGAGCTTTGTAAATAAGTTCCGGATTGAGGCACAGTCTGCGGCTGGTCTGTCACATCCCAACATTGTAAATGTATTTGATGTAGGAGAAGAAAACGGCTTCTATTATATTGTGATGGAATTAGTGGAAGGAATCACCTTAAAGGAGTATATCCAGCAAAACGGAAGATTACCATATCAGACAGCGCTTGATTTTATTATCCAGATTGCATCCGGTATTGAAGTGGCGCATGAACATCACACGATTCACAGAGATATCAAACCACAGAATATCATAGTTTCAAAAAACGGAACCTTAAAGGTTACGGATTTTGGCATTGCCAAAGCAGCGACTTCCAATACCGTTGCATCAAGCGCAATGGGAAGCGTTCATTACATATCACCGGAGCAGGCAAGGGGTGGGTATTCGGATGAAAGATCGGATATTTATTCACTGGGTATTACACTTTATGAAATGTTGACAGGGCGTGTTCCGTTTGAAGGGGAAAATAATGTAACGGTAGCGCTTATGCATATTCAGAGTGAGATTATCCCGCCACGGGAGTATTATCCGGATATTCCGGTCAGCCTGGAAAAAATTGTCTTAAAGGCGACACAAAAGAAGCCGGAACGCAGATATCTGACAACCAATGCCATGCTTTCGGATTTGCGCAAGGTCGCAATGGATCCCAATGCAGAGGTAGGTATTTTAGGAACGGTCATGGCGGATAGTTCACCGACGATTCAGATATCCGATGAGGAACTGGCAGAGATTAAGAATGCAGCACCTGCACAGGCGGGAATTTCCATGTTTCCGGTTCAGAATCATGCGGAACTTGACGAGGCAAATGCTGCACTGGAAAGCCTGTATGATGAAGATGATGGGGAATATGATGAGGAATATGACGACGAGTATTTTGAGGATGAAGAGGACGGGAATCCAAAGGCAGAAGCGGATTTGAAAACAGAGAAAATCCTTACCATTTCCGCTATTGCAGTAACCGTTTTAATTGCAATCATACTGCTGATTGGAATATTATCAGTGGCTGGTGTGTTCAAAAAGAAGAAACCGACGACAGAAGAGCAGCCGACAACAGAAGAAAAAGTTTTGAAAATGATAGATGTTGTGGGGATGACAGAGGAAGAAGCCATCAGGGCTTTAGAAGAGGAGGAAATTGATTATGTGATTGAACGCGCCTATGATGCCTCCTTTGAGGAAGGCATTGTGATGAGCCAGGATATCTTAGAGGGAACAGAATTAAAGGAGGGTGACAAGGTAAAACTTATCATCAGCAAGGGCGCAGAGATGATGCCGGTGCCGGATGTTGTGGGAAAATCCTTAGAGGAGGCTACCACTTTGTTAAAGGCAGCAGGCTTTGAGGTGGAAACAGATGAGGAATACAGTGAAGAGGTGGAACAGGATCTCATTATCAGCCAGGAGCCGAATGGGGAGGCAGAAGCTGCAAAAGGTTCTACGGTCAGGATTGTTGTAAGCAAAGGCAAAGAGGTTAAGGTAGCGGTTGTGCCGGATTTGAAAAAGAAGACCGTTACAGAGGCGGAACAGGCATTATCCGGTGTTAATCTTAAGCTGGGAAATGTTTCGCAGGAATACAGTGAAACGGTAAAAGAGGGTCAGGTTATTTCCCAGAGTATTGCCTCAGGAACAGAGGTAAAGGAAGAGACGGCGATTGATATTACGATCAGTAAAGGCAAAAAGCCAACCGAGGCAAAGACCGTAACCTATACGGCAACATTTTCCGGTAATATTACGAATAGCAGCTATAGCTTTGAGGAAGGAGAACGGGTGAAAGTGACCCTGACTTTAAAGGTAGGGGATGCGAGCTATTCTCTGATTGATGATTATTTTGATGAGGCAGGATTCCCGATTTCCATTGCTTCGTATGTTTCAAGTAAAGAAGGATTGGCAAGCAAGGATGCATCCCTTCTTTACAGTGTAAAAGACGAGGCTGGAAACAATATCACAGAAAGCTTTAGTTCAACCGGACAGGCAACGCTTAAGAAAGTGGAGCAGTAGATGAATGGAAAGATTATAAAAGGAGTTGCAGGATTTTATTATGTGTATTCCAATCGGCATATCTATGAATGTAAGGCAAGAGGGAGTTTCCGGAACCAGAAGATAAAGCCGTTGGTGGGGGATAATGTCAGGATTAGCGTTTTAGATGATGAGAAGATGCTTGGCAATATTGATGAGATTATGCCAAGAGCCTCGGAACTGATTCGTCCGGCGGTAGCAAATGTAGATCAGGCATTGATCGTTTTTGCAGCGGCAGCGCCGAATCCCAATTTTAATCTGCTTGACCGTTTTTTAGTCATGATGAAAAAACAAAAGGTGCCGACCGTTATTTGTTTTAACAAATTAGACCTGGTGGATGAGGCGGTTTATCTGGATTATAAGAACATATATAAAGGAAGCGGGCATGAGGTTATTTCTGCCAGTACTTATGCAGAACATGGCATGGATGCGCTAAAAAGTGTGTTGAGAGGAAAAACCACTGCTTTGGCCGGTCCATCCGGTGTAGGCAAGTCCTCTATTATGAATATGTTAAATCCTTCTGCCAACATGGATATTGGCGCGATCAGCCGTAAAATAGAACGTGGAAAGCATACGACGAGGCATTCGGAACTCATTCCCTTAGAGGAAGATACTTACCTGATGGATACCCCGGGTTTTAGTTCCATTTATTTTTATGACATGGAACCGGAGGATTTGAAAGGTTTTTATGAGGAGTTTGAGCCATATGAGCCGGAATGCCGTTTTGGCGGCTGCAATCATATCGGTGAGCGGCAGTGTGGTGTAAAGCAGGCGGTAGCAGATGGACAGATTTCGATTTCCCGTTATGAGAATTATAAGCTGTTTTTTGAGGAGTTAAAGAATACAAAAAGATATCATTAGCAAAATACACGATTTGAGTGGTAGATTGGAGACGGATATGAACTATTTGGCACCCTCCGTATTATCAGCAGATTTTTCGGAGTTAGGAAAAGAAATTGCGACAGTGGCACAGGCTGGAGCGTCAATGATTCACTTAGATGTGATGGATGGAAGTTTTGTACCGAATATTTCGTTTGGCGCACCGGTTATTTCATCTGTCCGAAAGGTGACAAAGGCGCTGTTTGACGTTCATTTAATGATTGATGAACCGATTCGTTATCTGGAAGATTTTAAGAAAGCCGGGGCGGATATTCTTACGGTACATTATGAGGCATGTCAGGATGTAAAAGCCGTTTTGCAAGCGATCCGGGATATGGGAATAAAGGCGGGACTTGCCATCAGCCCGGACACACCGGTGTCGGTTTTGGAGCCTTTTTTTGATATGACCGACATGGTATTGATTATGAGCGTATATCCCGGCTTTGGCGGACAATCCTTTATAGAAGACAGCCTTATAAAGATCAGGGATGTGAAAAAAATGACGGAGATTGCTTATCCGAATCTCTGGATTGAGGTGGATGGCGGAATTGGCGCTTCTAATATCAGTGCCGCAGCCGAGGCAGGAGCAAATGTTCTGGTAGCAGGTTCGGCTGTATTTCAGAATGACCGGGCAGAAAATGTAAAGGAGCTTTTAGCATGCATATCTTAATTATATCAGGCGGATACTTAAATCTGTCATTTGCGAAGAGATATTGTAAGACCTTATCCACCGATAAGGTCTTTGTTGTTGATAAGGGATTGGAATATGCAGATGTTCTGCATATCCTGCCGGATGTTATTTTGGGGGATTTTGACACGGTGGATCAACGCCTGCTTGCCCGCTATGAAGAAAGGGTTCATGCCGGAGAATTAAAGGCATGCATCGAACGTTATCCGGCAAAAAAGGATGCCTCTGACACGGAGCTTGCACTGATAAAGGCAGTGGAGATGGGGGCAGATGAGGTTACGATACTTGCGGGAACAGGCAGCCGCATGGATCATATTTTAATGAATATGGAGCTTTTGCTTGTGGCAGAACGGGCGGCGGTAACCTGTTATATGGTGGATGAGACAAACCGCATTCAGATGCTTTCGGATGAAGCAAGGACAAAGGTTGTCATTCAAAGAGATGAGCAGCACGGAACATATCTGTCTGTTATTCCGTTATCTCCTGTGGTGAGAGGGCTGACGATAAGCGGAGTGGCTTATCCGTTGAAAGATAAGGAGATTGTACCGGGAAATACCCTGACTGTCAGCAATCGGATCACGGAGCCTGCCGCAGCCATTTCCGTGCAGCAGGGTTCCGTATGGGTAATTGAAAGTAAAGATCAGGAAAATGAAAGAGAGGACGAAAGTATCGGGGAACATTCATAAAAACAGGATGTTCTTTGTTCGTTTACTTTTTCTTATGTTTATCATCTTTATGTGTTTTTGCTTCTGTTTTTTTGTTTGGAAGCTTTTTTGGCAATTCCTTTGAAGCTTCTTTTTTGGCGGTTTCCTTTTTTAACTGAGGCTTTTTATCGCTGTTTTTGGATTCATTCTTGACCGTGTTCTTTTTGGCGGTCTCTTTTTTGCCCAAATCCTTTTTGTCAGCAGCTTTTTTGACTGTGTTTTCTTTTGTTATGATCGGAGTAATATACTGTGATTCATAATAATGGTAGAGAGCTTTGTACTCCTCACTGAAGCTGTCATTTGCATGTCCATGCATTTCATCGAAATTGCGGTCATTTTCCACACGTTTGATAATATGCAGGGATATATTTGAGCAGTGGGAGGAGATGCGTTCAAAGCTGGTGACAAGGTCTAATAAGGCGATGCCGCCTGCAATTCCGCAGTCTCCAGTCTGAAGACGGTCTACATGATGGGATTTGATGGTTTCCTTTAACCGGTCGATCGTCTCTGCTAATGGTTCCACGCGGATGGCAGCAGAGGCATTATCATGTTTAAAAGCCTCAAAGGTTGTTTTTAAAGTATTGTCAACGGCAGCAATAATCGTATCCACCTCTTTGTGACCGGCAGGAGAAAAGTGAATATTCTGGTCATTTTTGTCCTGCGCAACATAGGCGATATTTATACAGTGATCCCCCATGCGTTCAAAGTCGCTGATGGAATTTAGAATTTCAGAGACGACGAGACGGTCATCTTTGGACAGCCGCTTGGAGTTGATTTTCACGATATAAGCAGAAAGCACGCTTTCGCATTTGTCAATGAAGGATTCATTTGCTTCTAACTCTGACCGTTTAGAAGGGTCATAGTCATAGATCAAACTGGTAGAAAGTTTATAGTTTTCGTAGATTGCATCTGCCATAGAAGCAATGACATGTTTACACTGTTCCAATGCAATGGTCGGGGTATTTAAAAGCATATCGTCTAAGGTCGCAAGCTCCTGGTCGGTTTTTGATATTTCATCTTCCCCTATGATTTTACCGGTAAATTTTTCAATCTTACCACTAAATGGAAGGAGAATCATGCTTGTGATAAAGTTGAATAAAAAGTGGATATTTGCAATATCACCACGGTTTACCGTGTCATTCCAAAAGCTGATTCCAATGGTATAGTAAATCGAATATATGATGACAGCAAAACAAACTGCTCCTACTATATTAAAGAACAGATAACTGAAAGATACGCGTTTTGCCTTTTTGTTGGTGCCAATGCCACCTAAAATAATCGTCATGCATTTACCGATATTTTGTCCGATAATAATGGGAACTGCAATGGCATAGCTGACACTTCCTGTGGCAGATAATGCCTGTAAAATACCGACGGAGGCGGATGAGCTTTGGATGATCGCAGTAATCACCAAACCGATTAAAATACCGAGGAATGGATTGCTAAAGGATGTGAAAGCATTTTGGAAGGTTTCGGATTCCTTTAAGGGGGCAAAGACCGTTTCCATTGTTGTCATGCCGTAAAACAGCACGCCTAAACCGACTAAAATACCGGCAATATCTTTCGCTTTTTTCTTTTTAGTGAACAGAAGGATAAATGCGCCGATGCCAACAAGCATGGGAGCAAAAGCGGAGGGTTTTAAAAGCTTTAAAATCAGGTTATCCGAAGCTAAATCACCCAGACGTAGGATCTGCGCTGTCACAGTACTGCCTACGTTAGAGCCGAGTACAACCGGTATCGCCTGGTTTAATTTCATGATGCCGGCATTTACAAAACCAATTAGCATAATCGTAGTGGCAGCAGAGCTTTGGATAATGGCGGTTACTCCTGCGCCGAGCCCCCATCCCTTGATGGCTCCGACTCCTTTTTTCTTGCTGGTGGTAAGTTTTTCTAAAATTCGTTCCAACCCGGAACCGGCAAGCTTCTCCAGAGAAGATCCCATCAGACTCATGCCATATAGAAATAGTCCGACTCCTCCAAGTAGTTGCAATACTGATAATATTTCCATATTTTTTGCCCTCCATGTATACTGCGTTTTCTGCAAAATAATTTTTCAAAGCCTTGCTTTCAAAATTATGTACATCCATGCATATAAAAATTCGCACAGGGTTTATTATAAGATGTTTTAAAAGGTTTGTCACTATAAAACTGGATTTTTTATACAAAGTGTGATAGAATGGAACAAATTTTTGTGGTTTAAGGAGAGTACAGTATGAATGGTTCAATCATATGGGTTTTATTTGCATTTGTGATATATATGGTGATCATGATTGTTATTGGCGCAGTCTATGCGGGTAAAACAAAAAATTCAGAAGATTATTTTTTAGGCGGCCGTAAATTAAACGGATGGGTGGCAGCGCTTTCTGCCCAGGCATCGGATATGAGCGGCTGGCTGCTGATGGGGCTTCCGGGAAGCATTTATGCATTTGGTACCGGACAGGCTTGGATTGCAGTAGGTTTGTTTATCGGTACAGTATGCAACTGGCTGTTTATTTCCTCAAGGCTTAGGAGATATACGATCCGTGCCAACAATTCCCTGACGCTGCCGGCGTTTTTGGAAAACCGCTTCCACGACAAAAAGAGAATTTTGCTGGTTTCGTCTTCGCTGGTCTTTGTCATCTTCTTTTTAGTATATACGGCATCTGCGCTTACTGCGGGAGGAAAGCTTTTTACTTCTGTGTTCGGGATTGATTATAAGCTTGCCCTGACAATCGGTGCAGTTGTTATATTAGTATATACCTTTTTGGGCGGATTTATGGCGGTTTGTACGACAGATTTTATTCAGGGTACATTGATGCTGATTGGTATTTTAGTGGTGCCGATTATTGCCTATTTTTCGATTGGCGCCGGCAATCTGACGGAAGTATTAAACACGACCGGCGTGGCAGGAGGCGCCAGTTCATTTTTGAATATTATGCATGACTCAGGCTCGAGGGTTTCTGCCGTGTACATTATTTCCCAGCTTGCGTGGGGATTGGGGTATATGGGCATGCCGCATATTCTGGTTCGGTTTATGGCTGTTTCCAGTGAAAAGGAACTCAGCAAATCAAAGGTCATTGCGATTGTGTGGGTTGCCATTTCCTTAGGTTTTGCTGTGGTGATCGGCATTGTAGGGCGCGCATATCTGTTCCCGACTATTTTGGGGCAGGGGGATGCAGCGGCAATTTCGGCAGAGAATGTGTTTATTGAAATGATTAAGAAAATTTTTATGTCGGAAACAAATCTGGTATTTATAGGAGGGGTATTCCTCTGTGGAATCCTTGCTGCCATTATGTCTACAGCGGATTCCCAGCTTTTGGTAACGGCGTCTTCTGTGGCAGAGGATTTATTTAAGGGTGTTATAAAAAGAGATGCCTCCGATCAGACAGTGCTTGCGGTAAGCCGCGCAACGGTTGTCGTTGTAGCAGTACTCGCATATCTGATTGCGCTGAATCCGGACAGTTCTGTCATGGGGCTGGTTTCCAATGCATGGGCAGGTTTTGGCGCAGCGTTTGGACCGGTTGTCATTTTGTCGCTTTACTGGAAGCGCACAAATCTGGCAGGCGCAATCGCCGGTATCGTGTCCGGTGCAGTAACGGTGCTTGTATGGGATTATATTCCGATCTTCCATACGGGGCTGATGGATGAGAAGGGAAAGGAGATTATTAATACTTTGGGAACCCAGACAGGGCTATATTCCCTGCTCGTTGGATTTTTTATAAGCCTTGCCCTGATTATTATCGTATCGCTTACAACCAAAGCGCCATCCGAGGAAATTATAAAGGAATTTGAAGATATGCAAAATGATAACTTATAAAAATACATACCGGGATGAGCGTTACATTTGTTATCACAGTATTTACATAAAAAGAGACCATTTCTGGTCTCTTTTATAAGTATAAGGGAGAATTAAATGAAAAAATTATGAAAAAAATACTATAATTATAATATAAGATAAATATGAACAAATTATGAAGATGAAAAAAACATTTTGTAACAGTTTCCATAACGAATTTTAAAAGGAAGGGAACATGGGAAAGATGCAGGGAAAGGGAGTTTCATGAAATACCGGATATTATGTATCGGAAAAATAAAAGATTCTTATTACAGGGCAGAGATAGAAGACATTCAAAAGCGACTGCTTCGCGCAAATCATCATTTGGATATATTGGAGTTTCCGGATGAAAAAATCCCGGAGCATGTAAATGAAAAGCAGAGACAGCAGATTTTAGAAAAAGAGGGGGCGCATTTTTTAAAACGGTTTACAAACAGGGATTATGTGGTAGCGCTTTGCATTGAGGGAACGGAACTGACAACCGGGCAGCACAGGGAAGCAGTCAAAAAGGCATTTGAGGATGGATATGAAAGTGTTACATATTTGATTGGCGGTTCACTGGGACTCTCAGAAGAATTAAAGAAACGTTCCCATATGAAGTTAAGCTTTTCAAAGATGACATTTCCGCATCAGTTGATGAGAATGGTGCTCTGCGAGGAAATTCAAAATGTGCTCTCTTAATTATTTGTGGTATGTTTTGCCTTGCAGTATTGTGTAAGCGCGGTAAAGCTGTTCGTAAAACAGCAGGGTGGCAGTTTCCGTGGAAAGAGAAGACCGGCTTAAGGATAGATGATCCGGCGCAGCTTCCTTAGAAACGGATAACACCGCTTTATATGCTTCCGCCTGCGAAAAACCAATTAAGACATGGAAAACAGAAGCGCCTTTTAAGAACAGGCATTGAAGATACCTGGCAAATTCATCAGAAGAATAGGTAGAAGGACCATCACAGAGGAAAATAATGTGATGGTTTTCTTTTATGATTTCTTTTGGCAGGGAAAGCGTTGTTGTCATGGATTTTGTTATGTCACAATAGCTGCCAAGCCTTTTTTCAAATTCAGCAATTGCAGCCTTGTGGTTCTTTGACAGATTCTTCTTGTTACAATAGATGTTATACCGCATAAAAATGCCCCTTAAAAAAATACTAAAATTAAGAAAGCTCCTGGAATGCATGAAAATAAACATTTCGGAGCTTTTGTCTGATGCACCAGAGAGGAATCGAACCTCCGCACATGGCTCCGGAGGCCATTGCTCTATCCACTGAGCTACTGGTGCGCTACGTCTAATATCATACTACAAAATTTTGAAAATAGCAAACGATTGTTGCATTTTAATATGCGTTTTGTTAAAATAGAACTATATGACGTTCAAAAAATGAGAGAAATTCAATATTTTTAATAGAAAATATTTGACGGGAGACAGTTATGAAAAAGAGTCTATTTGATAAAATATCAGATTCATATGAAAATTTCCACTTAAAAGAATTAAAACTTGGCGATGGAGCAGATGTGATTACAATCAGTCCAAAACTGAAACTTGGTCTGGGCTGGAGTTTATTTATATTATGCTGTGTGCTGGCATATATTTTTGTCGGTCTGCCATTTGTAAATAAGGCAGAGAATCTGTCCAGGGAAGACAGGGAGGCAGTGCTTCAGGAAAATGTTAATGTGGATGAGGAACATGATACGATTATCCCTTATGAAAAAGATGCGGATGAATCCTTAAATGAGTTTATTACAACTTATTTTACGGCTATCACGTCCTGTGATTATCTGAGGCTTCAGGATATGGTGACGGATGCAGATGAATACCGGAATGATGAGAATCTCAAGAGGAAAGCGGAATTTATTACCAATTATGACAATATTACCGTATATACCAAAGCAGGTCTCAGCGAGGGCAGTTATATTGCCTTTGTAGTTGCCAATCTGACGATCGCAGGCGTAAATTCTTCTCCGTACGATATTATCACGCTTTATATTGTGCATGGAGAGAGAGGGTATATGATTAATAATGGTGAACTGAGCGCAGATGTGAAGGAATATATTGAGAAGATAAAAGGGGATGCAGATATCCAGAAGGTATATAAAAGCGTCGAGGAAAAGAATACGGAACTGAAAGCAAAAGATTCCTCTTTACAGGAGTTTTATGAGATTATCAGCAGACGAAATGTAGAAACACAGTCCGCTGCCGACCAGACGAGTGAACAGACACAGGGGCAGGAGGAGCCTGCCGGGAATCAGGAAGATACGGGGGAGGACACTTCCGGGAATGCCGATCCGGGCAATGCGGAGGGAGATACCCCGGAGAATTAGAGTGTGATGGCATCAGCTTTTGGTTTCTTCATCCTTTTCTTCAGAAAATCCGGTGGCATATACATCAATGCCGCGGGGCTTCACCGGTGTGGAAAATACAATCTGCGTTTCCGTTTTGCCGTATTTTTGTAATTCCCCAATGAAGGAGTCCAATTCCATTGTACTTGGAAAGGCAACCTTGATTAACATGGAATAGGCGCCGGTTATGCAGTTACATTCTAACACATTCGGGCAGGCTTCTATGTAAGGATAAAATTCAGGCTTTTGTTTTGGATCCAATGACATGTTAATAAAGGCGGTTACATGGTAATCTAACATAACCGGGTCAACAGTGGCATGGTAACCGGTAATAATTCGGGCTTTTTCAAGCCGGTCAATTCTTGCAGAGACCGCAGGGGAAGACAGAAATACTTTACCGGCTAAATATTTCAGCGGATATCTTGCATTTTCCTGTAATAAATGTAATATTTTTTTATCAATATTGTCCATATGTGTATAACCTTCTTTCTGTGCAGGAATAAAAAATGAGGTGTTCTTAATAATCGTAAGAACACCTCGTTGTATTCAAGGAGTATTATAAGGGGTATTCTTAATTTTTTCAAGTGTTTTTTTGTGAAAAATCAGGAGTGAAGATATCGGCTGCCAGGTTTTAGCGCATGTTATCTCCCGCTTAAAAAAGTTTGAACATTGGCAGATACCGTGATATACTGGGAACACCTTAAAAAATAAATGAGGAATATAATATGGATAATTTGATTAGACTGAATAAATATATAAGCGCTACCGGGTTTTGTTCCCGCAGGAGGGCGGATGAATGGATTGCATGCGGTAAAGTAACGGTAAATGGTGAGCCTGCAGATATGGGGCAGAAGGTAAAAGCTACGGATGAGGTAAGAGTGGATGGGCATTTGATTGAAGCAAAAGACGAGGTTCGCGTGGTAGGTTTTTATAAACCAAAGGGGTATGCCTGTACGGCATATCATGGTGATGCAACCGGTATTTACCGGAATTTTGATTTAGATCCATCCTTAAAGTATATTGGCAGGCTCGATAAGGATTCCGAAGGACTTTTGCTGCTCACCAATGACGGGGTTCTCTGCAATAATGTGGCAAGAGCCAGGAACCGGCATGAAAAAGAGTATATTGTACAGGTAAACCGTCCGGTTACAGAGGATTTTTTAAAGAGAATGTCAGAAGGAGTCCGGATTTTGGATGGAAATAAACAGGTATACCGTGTCACGGCACCATGTGAAGTCAGCAAGCTTGCAGATAAGAGCTTCTCTATTGTTTTAACGCAGGGAATGAACCGGCAGATCCGGCGGATGTGTGAGCATTTTGATTACCGGGTCGTAAAATTAAAACGGATCCGTGTGATGAATGTGTTGTTAGGAGACAGAAAGCCGGGAGATATCTGGGAGCTTGGCGGTGAAGAACTCTCCGAACTCATGCGGCTGTCTGGCAAAAATGGTGTTTAAGGTTTGAAAATGGAAATGAAGGAGACAGTTTTTATGGATAAACAGAAGCGTTTGAAAGAATTGGTGGATTTGTTAAATCGGGCATCGTATGCCTATTACCAGCAGGATACGGAAATTATGTCAAATTTTGAATATGATAAGCTGTATGATGAACTTGTGGCATTAGAGGGAGAGACAGGGATTGTACTGGCAAACAGCCCGACGGTAAATGTGGGGTATGAGGTTTTGAGCGAATTGGAAAAGCAGCCACATTCTTCTGCCATGTTATCACTTGATAAAACAAAGGAAGTGGAGACTTTGCAGACGTGGCTGGGAAATCATGAGGGAGTGCTTTCGTGGAAATTAGATGGTCTTACGGTAGTGTTAACCTATGAAAATGGGGAGCTTATGAATGCGGTTACAAGAGGAAATGGTGAGATTGGCGAGGTGATCACAAATAATGCAAAGACCTTTGTGAATGTTCCGAGGACGATACCCTATAAAGGGAATCTGGTTTTAAGGGGAGAGGCAGTCATCCGCTATTCAGACTTTAACCGGATCAACGATTCCATTGAGGAGGCTGAGAATAAGTATAAGAATCCAAGAAATCTCTGCTCCGGGTCTGTGCGACAGTTAAATAATGCGGTTACGGCGCAGAGAAATGTCCATTTTTATGCGTTTTCTCTGGTTGCGGATGTGTTGGATGAAGCCGGTGTGAAAGCTTCCGGATATGATAATACCATGACCGGACGGTTTGACTGGCTTAGAGGACAGGGCTTTGATGTGGTAGAGCATTTTGTGGTGACAAAGGATTCCCTGGAACAACAGGTGATGGATTTTGCTGAAAGAATAGCCGATTACGATATTCCATCGGATGGGCTGGTATTATCTTTTAATGACATTGCATATGGAAGAAGCCTCGGCAGAACAGCGAAGTTTCCAAGAGATTCGATTGCCTTTAAATGGGCGGATGAACAGGCAGAGACAACTCTTAAAGAGGTGGAGTGGTCGGCATCGAGAACCGGTCTGATTAATCCGGTAGCTGTTTTTGAGCCGGTGGAGCTTGAGGGAACGACTGTCAGCCGTGCAAGCCTTCACAATGTGAGTATTTTAAGGGCTTTGGAACTGGGAATTGGAGATCGGATTACGGTGTATAAGGCAAATATGATTATTCCACAGGTGGCGGAGAACCTTACAAGGAGCGGTCATCTCGAAATCCCGGAGGCATGCCCGGTTTGTGGTGGAAAGACAATCCTTAAGGATGTAAATGGTGTCCAATCCCTGTATTGCATGAATGATGCATGCAGCGCAAAGCAGATAAAAGGGTTTACCCATTTTGTGTCGAGGGACGCCATGAATATTGAAGGGCTTTCGGAGGCTACATTAGAGAAGTTTATTGAAAACGGATATCTGAAAAAGCTTGCGGATCTTTATCACCTGGAACGTTATAGGGAAGAAATCATTGCGTTAGAGGGTTTTGGAGTGAAATCTTATGACAATCTCATGCAATCCATAGAGGCATCCCGGACGGTTCCTATGGCAAAATTTATATTCAGTCTTGGGATTGCGGGCATCGGGCTTGCCAATGCAAAGGTAATCGTGGATTATTTTCAGCATGATTTTGAAAAGATTAAAAATGCGAAAGAGGATGAATTGGTTGCCGTTGATGGGATTGGTGAGGTGCTTGCAAAGGCATTTTACGAATTTTTCCATAATGGGGAACGAATGCAGGCGGTGTCCGAGTTATTAGAGGAAATCACTTTTGAAAAAGAACAGGAGACGGGCAGTCAGACATTAGCCAATCAAACATTTGTGATTACAGGCAGTGTCGAACACTTTGCAAACCGCAATGAGCTAAAGGACTATATTGAAAAGCTTGGCGGCAAGGTGACAGGTTCGGTGTCAAAGAATACAGATTATCTGATAAATAATGATACCACATCCAATTCTTCAAAGAATAAGAAGGCAAAGGAGCTTAACATTCCGATTCTCTCGGAGGAGGACTTTATCGAACTTGCAAAAGAATCGTTTTTGTAGCATAATTAGAAGCGGTTTATAATTGTTATAGTTGGGCAGGATGCGTTTTGTCCACGGTAAAATACGGAAACGGAAAAGAGGTTATATTTATGCCAATTAAGATAGACAGTGATTTACCGGTCAAGAAAATTCTGGAAGAGGAAAATATATTTGTGATGGATGCGGACAGAGCCATGAGCCAGGACATCCGTCCGCTTAACGTGGTAATCCTCAACCTGATGCCGCTTAAGGAGGATACAGAGCTGCAGCTGCTTCGGAGTCTGTCAAACACTCCATTGCAGGTAAATATTACTTTTATCCGGACCGGAACTTATGAGCCGAAGAATGTTGCAAGGAAGCATTTGGAGCGTTTTTACAGTACGTTTGACGAGATTAAAAAACGCCGTTTTGACGGATTGATTATCACGGGCGCGCCTGTCGAGAGGATGAACTTTGAAGAGGTGGAATATTGGGAAGAATTAACAAAAATTATGGATTGGTCGGAGAAAAATGTCACCTCCACCCTCCATATCTGCTGGGGGGCGCAGGCGGGACTTTACTATCGTTACGGTATACACAAATTTGATCTTCCAAAGAAGTTCTCCGGCATCTATAAGCATTACACCTTCCATAAGCGGACTCCGCTTGTCAGGGGGTTTGATGATTCCTTCCTGGTTCCACAGTCCAGATATACAGGTGTGGTAAAGGAGGAGATTGTGGCAAACCCATTGTTGGAGATTGTGGCGGAGAGTAATGTTACCGGGCCATATCTGATTATTGCGGAGGAGGGAAAAAATATTTTTGTAACAGGGCATCCGGAATATGACACAATGACTTTGGATCAGGAGTATAAGCGGGATTTGGAAAAAGGAATCCATCCGGATATCCCGGTGAATTATTACCCGGACGATAATCCGGAGCTTAAGCCGATTAAATCATGGAGGTGCCATGCCAATACACTCTATTTCAATTGGCTCAATTACTACGTTTATCAGCGTACACCGTATGAGTTATAAAGGATAAATTATTTTTACTAGTAATAATAAAAAAGGTATGTTATAATGGGTATACTTTTGAGGAGTGTGCGTATGAGATATCTGATTATTGCGATTATGGTGATTGCAGCGCTGATGCTGGCTGCATATTTTGCGGCTGCCATATCGAAGAATAAAAAATGTTATGCGGTGTTTCGGTTATTGTTGTTATTATTAGAGATTATGCTTGTGGTTGCATGGGTTACAGGTTTTGTGATAGGGCAGCATTATATTTTGCTCATACCGCTGATTGTGGTATTTGGAATTTTGTTATATGAATCGTAAGCGGTTTTTGGCAGTATAGACAAACGGACATGCAGTCTGCGATTGGAAGCAGGATTTTGACTTATATATATTAGGAGGTAGGGAACATGCAGTTAGAGACATTGCAAAAGGATATGATTGCAGCAATGAAATCAAAAAATAAAGGGAGAAAGGATGCAATTTCCTCTGTGATTTCAGCGGTAAAGAAGGTGGCAATCGACGAGGGCTGCCGGGATGATATCAAAGAAGAACTGGTAGACAGGGTAATCCTTAAGGAGCTTAAGACTGTCAAGGAGCAGATTGAAAGCTGTCCTGCTGACAGAACCGATCTGATTGAGGAATATCAGGCAAGGTATGATGTGATTAATGAGTATGCGCCGAAGCTGTTAAGCGCAGATGAGGTAAAGACATTGATTATGGAGCAGTTTTCTGAAGTGATTGCTTCAAAGAATAAAGGCATGATTATGAAAAACGTTATGCCGGTCTTAAAAGGAAAGGCAGACGGCAAGGTTATCAACGAGGTGGTCGGAGAGCTTTGTAAATAGCAGAAAATACCAACAGGGGAAGTCCATTGCGGGCTTCCCCTGTTGGCGTTTTGGCGTTATGATCTGCTGTTTTTGGCGGATGCCTTTTTATCTGTATTTTGTCTGAAACCAAACAGCGCAGCCGGTAGAATGGAAACCGGGATTTCTTTTTGCAGTTTGTGAAGGCAGGCAAAGGTTAAAAACAGGTAACTGGTAAAAAGACCTGCAATGTAACCGGACATTCCGATTTTCGGGATGGCAAAGAGAATAAAACTGATGCGGATAACCGTTGCAGCCACTGTCAGGAGCAGGTTGTGTGTGGCATACCCTAATCCGTTTAAAATGCTGGCGAGTGTGGTTGCTAAGTAGATGAACGGACAGAGCAGGGAAAGCATGGAAAGGTACTGTCCGGCTTCTTGGTTATCGAAAAAAAGGACACCGATATCCGCACCGAAGATATAAAATATTGTCATGGCAAACATACCAATCAACAGGCAGAAATGCAGGCTTCTTTCACAAAGCGTTTTCATGTAATCGTGCTTTGCCCCGGAACTTGCGGAGGAAACGGCGGGCAGCAGCATGGTAGACAGGGAATTTGTAATGGTAGAGGGAAACATGATAAAGGGAAATGCCATGCCGGTAAATACACCATAGGTGGCAAGGCTTATGGTGGAGTTTTTATAGTAACTGAGCAGTACGGTTGGAATCATGATGGATTCGATACTCTGCAATACGGTGAGGGCAAGCCGATTGGTGGTGAGTGGGATGGAATTTTTTAAAAACAGACGGAGGCACACATTTTTTTGAATCCCCGGACGTTTTTCACGGTGCTGTTTTTGCAAATGGAACAGCAGGGCGCAGACAGAGAACACGAAAGCCGTAATCTCCCCAATTACAATTCCCCATACAGCAAAGGCAGCATCATAGGAATTTCCTGCGCAAAAAATGCTGGCGAGAATGTACAGACCGAGTACTTTTGCAAGCTGCTCCAAAAAATCAGAAGTTCCATGCACTCCGGATTGTTCCAATCCCAGGAAATATCCGTGAATGGCACCCTTTGCAGACATAAAGGGGATACCGAGGGAAATAATCTGGAGACATTTTGCGCATTCCGGTGCATTTAATACTTTTGTGCATAGCATATCGGCATTTTTGTACATAATAATACTGGAAAATACCCCCAAAGCGATATTGATAAAGAGGCATACCTTAAAAAAGGTTTGGGCGCTTGCGTAATCATTCCGGCTTTTGTATTCGGAGACAAGCTTTGTCAGGGCTAATTCATTTCCGAAGGTAGTAAAAGAAAATGCAACCATATAAAGCGGGAAAATAAGCTGATAAATTCCCAATTCTTTCGCACCGATTAAGTGGCTTAGGAATATTCTATTATAGAAACCGATAATTCGTGTTGCAAATCCTGCTATTGTCAGAATCAGAGTTCCTCTTATGACATAGCTGCCTGCTGCGGAACGTTTTATTTTCTGGACATATCCTTTTGCCTGCATAGATCATACTCCACACTGCTTCAGATTCATAGTTATTTTATGCTTTTTTTTTCATATCAGAACCTTTGTCGGATTATTATCTTGACAGGAGAGGAAAAGATTGCTATATTAGCAGTGTGATATCCGAGCGTTTTAGTCGGAATTGAGGTGAGAATATGAAATTATCCACAAAAGGCAGGTATGGATTGCGGGCAATGATTGACCTGGCAGATTATTCAGGGGAAGCCCCACAGTCTATTGCCAATATCGCTGCACGCCAGTCCATTTCGGACAGTTATCTGGAACAGTTGATGGCGAAGCTGAAAAAGGCGGGTTTGATCGAGAGCATCCGTGGAGCGCAAGGCGGTTATGTGCTTGCAAAGCCGAGTGAAGCGATTAGCGTCGGTGATATACTAAGAGCATTGGAGGGAGATTTGTCCCCGGTCAAGTGCGCAGGGATTAAAGGCGAATCGGAGTGTGCCGAAAGCAGCAGTTGTGTCACCCGTAATGTCTGGAAACGGATTGATGACAGCATAACGAATGCGGTGGATTCCATTTTATTATGCGAATTGGTGGAGGATAACCGGAAGATGCGGATGCGCAATGGAGACAATGGCGTATCGTGCGATTTATATATGAAATCATAATAGAAAGAAGGATGAATCATGGAAGAAAAACGATTTATTTATCTGGATCATGCAGCAACGACTCCTGCACGGCCAGAGGTTGTAGAAGCAATGCTGCCATATTTTACAGAAAATTTTGGAAATCCATCAAGTGTATATACTTTTTCCCAGACAAACAAAGCAAAGATTACAGAGTGCAGAGAGCGGATTGCCGATACATTAGGCGCAAAGAGCAATGAGATTTATTTTACGGCGGGTGGTTCGGAGTCGGATAACTGGGCGCTTAAGGCGACAGCGGAGGCATATGCGCAAAAGGGCAGGCATATTATTACCACGAAGATTGAACATCATGCGATTCTTCATACAGCGCAATATTTGGAAAGCAGGGGATTTGAGATTACCTATCTGGATGTGGATGAGAATGGCGTGGTGAAACTGGATCAGTTAAGGGCGGCAATTCGGCAGGATACGATTTTGATTTCCGTCATGTTTGCCAATAACGAGATTGGCACAATTGAACCGATAAAAGAAATCGGGATGATTGCAAAGGAGCATGGCATTTTGTTCCATACGGATGCGGTGCAGGCTTACGGACAGATACCGATTGATGTGGATGAATATAATATTGATATGCTGAGCGCAAGCGGACATAAGTTAAATGGCCCAAAAGGAATCGGATTTCTATACATTCGCACAGGATTGAAGCTTAGAAGTTTTGTCCACGGCGGCGCACAGGAACGCTCCCGCCGTGCCGGAACGGAAAACGTAACCGGAATTGTAGGTCTTGCAAAGGCTGTGGAGATTGCTTTTGATACGATGGAGGAACGGACAAAGAAGGAATGTGAATTAAGGGATTATCTGATTGACCGGATCTTGCAGGAGATTCCCTATGCGAGACTGAATGGACACAGAACCAACCGTCTCCCAAATAACGTAAATATCAGTTTTCAGTTCATTGAAGGGGAGTCCATGCTGATTATGCTCGATATGGCCGGCATATGCGGTTCTTCGGGTTCAGCCTGTACATCAGGTTCCTTAGATCCTTCCCATGTGCTGCTTGCCATTGGGCTTCCACATGAAATTGCGCATGGTTCCTTAAGGCTTACCTTAGGGGATGAGAATACCAGGGAAGAGATGGATTATGTGATTGGGCATATTAAGGAGATTGTAGAGAAGCTTCGCAGCATGTCACCTCTTTATGAGGATTTCGTGAAGAAAAATTCTTAAGCAGGATACAGAGTTAGGAGGAAAGAAAAGATGTATAGCGAGAAAGTGATGGATCATTTTACAAATCCCAGAAATGTGGGTGAGATTGAAAATGCCAGTGGCGTCGGTACGGTAGGCAATGCAAAATGTGGTGATATCATGCGCATTTACTTTGATATTGATGAAAACCAGGTGATTCAGGATGTAAAATTCAAGACCTTTGGCTGCGGCGCTGCCGTGGCAACCAGTTCCATGGCTACGGAGTTAGTAAAGGGCAAGACAATTTATGAGGCGCTTGAGGTTACCAATAAGGCGGTTATGGAGGCTTTAGATGGCCTGCCGCCGGTGAAGGTTCATTGCTCACTGCTTGCAGAGGAAGCGATTCATGCAGCGCTTTGGGATTACTGCGAGAAAAATGGGATTACCATAGAAGGTCTTTCCAAGCCAAAGAATGACATTAGCGAAGAGGAAGAAGAAGAGGAATATTAAAAAGTACGGACTGCCATTTAGCGGAAATGATGTTTGCTGTGGCAGTCCGATTCGCATAAAAGGAATTACAAAGATGAAGAAAAAAGTAGCAATCGGAATGTCCGGCGGAGTCGATTCCTCCGTAGCGGCATATCTTTTAAAGGAACAGGGGTATGATGTGATCGGTATCACGATGCAGATCTGGCAGGATGAGGATCCAGCCATTCAGGCAGAAAATGGCGGCTGCTGTGGATTGTCAGCAGTGGATGATGCCAGAAGAGTGGCAGATATGTTAAAGATCCCTTATTATGTATTGAATTTCAAGAAAGAATTTAAGGCGAATGTAATTGACTACTTTGTGGAAGAGTATATGCATGCGAGAACGCCAAATCCCTGTATTGCCTGCAACCGCTATGTGAAATGGGAGGCGCTGTTAAGACGGGCAATGGAGCTTGGCTGTGATTACATTGCTACCGGTCACTATGCCAGAGTATGTCAGCTGCCAACCGGCAGATACGCTCTTCAAAAATCCGTAACGGCAAAAAAGGATCAGACCTATGCGCTCTACAATCTGACACAGGAACAGCTGTCGCATACGCTGATGCCGGTAGGGGAGTACGAAAAAGAGGATATCCGCAATATTGCCCAAAAGCTCGGGCTGCCGGTTGCGGGTAAGCCGGACAGCCAGGAAATCTGTTTTATTCCGGACAATGACTATGCGGGATATATTAAACGGGAAACCGGAAGGGAATTTCAAAAGGGAAACTTTGTGGATCTCGATGGACACATATTAGGGCAGCATAAGGGTATTATCCATTATACCATCGGGCAGAGGAAAGGTCTTGGGCTGAGTCTTGGAACACCGGCATTTGTTGTGGCGATCTGTCCGGAGACAAATGAAGTTGTGATCGGAACCAACGAAGATACCTTTAGCGATACGCTGGTGGCAGACCATGTAAATTTCATGGCATTGCCGTCATTTGCAGATGGCATGCAGCTAACCGCAAAAATCCGGTATGCCCATCAGGGAGAGACCTGCAAGGTTACGATGCTTGACAAAGACCGGGTGCTTTGCAGATTTTCAAAGCCGGTTCGGGCAATTACGCCGGGGCAGGCGGTTGTGTTTTATGATGGGGATATGGTGGCGGGGGGAGCAACCATACTGCACAGCGTTAAACAGACATGCTAACCGGCAGTATTTTAACAGCCGCAATATGACAGTTTTTGATTTATTTTTTACTGTTAATATATGTGAAAAAGTGTTATAATATTTCGTTAGGAAAGATCGAGAATTAAAGGGGAATTGCATTATGTATTACGAGAATATTTTAGATTTGATTGGCAATACACCATTATTAAGTCTTAAGCAGAGTACCGGTCTTAATATTTTTGCTAAGGCAGAATTTTTGAATCCCGGTGGTTCCATAAAAGACCGTATTGCAAAAAATATGATTGAGCAGGCAGAAAAAGAAGGGAAATTAAAGCCCGGTATGACGATTGTGGAACCGACCTCCGGGAATACCGGAATCGGGCTTGCATTTTGCGGGGTACGGAAAGGATATAAGGTAATCATTGTGATGCCGGAGAATATGAGTGAAGAACGCAAAAAAATTATTAAGGCGCTCGGCGCGGAACTTGTTCTTACAAAAGCCGAGCGCTCGATTGGCGGCTCGGTGGAAAAAGCAGAGGAGTTAGTGGCGCAGTCGGATGAATATTTTATGCCGCAGCAGTTCGTAAATCCGGCAAATCCGGATATCCATTACCGCACGACCGGTCCGGAAATCCTTTCGCAACTGGGAAAAAAGGTTGACATTTATGTGTCCGGTATCGGAAGCGGAGGAACACTTCAGGGAGTCGGTAAATATTTAAGGGAACAGAATCCCGATTGTAAAATTGTGGCGGTGGAGCCTAAGAATGTTTCAGCGCTGCTCGGGCATGAGCCGGGGCTTCATCAGATTCAGGGAATTGGGGATGGATTTATTCCGGAGGTGTTGGATATTTCCATCATTGATGATATTGTGGAGGTGAGCGATGAAGATGCGATTCAAACGGCAAGGGAACTGGCAGCAATCCAGGGATTATTAGTTGGAACTTCCTCGGGAGCGAATGTATGGGCTGCCAAGCGCATGGCAGAGAAATATGGGGGAGATAAGATCATTGCCACGGTACTGGCTGATCGTGCAGAACGCTATTTTAGCACCAGTTTGTTATAATAAGATATAGAGAATATTAGATAAGGAGACGATGGACATGACAAAGATTGATATTATTTCTGGATTTTTAGGAGCAGGCAAAACAACATTGATTAAAAAGCTGATTGCGGAAGGATTCCAGGGGGAGAAGCTTGTATTAATTGAAAATGAATTTGGTGAAATCGGTATTGACGGTGGATTTTTAAAGGATGCAGGCGTACAGATCAATGAGATGAATTCCGGCTGTATCTGCTGTTCCCTGGTCGGGGATTTTGGAAAAGCCTTAGAGCAGGTATTGAATGATTATGCGCCGGACCGCATTATCATCGAACCGTCCGGTGTCGGCAAGCTTTCGGATGTTATGAAGGCGGTTGCGGATATGGGAGAGGAGAAAATTGTCATTAATTCTGCCTCTGCTGTTGTGGATGCCACAAAATGTAAAATGTATATGAAAAATTTTGGGGAATTTTTTAACAACCAGATTGAGAGCGCAGGCACCATTATTTTGAGCCGGAGCCAGAAGCTGAATGAGGAAAAACTGATGGCGGTTACCGCAATGCTTCGTGAACACAATGACAAGGCGACCATTATCACAACCGCATGGGATGATATTGACGGCAAACAGATTGTGGCTGCTATGGAGAAGGAGAAATCTTTAGTGGAAGAGCTGATGGAGGAGGCAAAGGTCTGCCCTGCCTGCGGACATGTTCATGAACACGACCATGAACATCATCACGACCATGAACATGAGGAACACGACCACCATCATGAGCATGAGGGACACGACCATCATCACGAGCATGAGCATGAAGGGCATGACCATCACCACGAGCATGAACATGAAGAGCATGACCATCACCACGAGCATGAGCATGAAGGACACGACCATCATCACGAGCATGAGCATGAAGGACACGACCATCACCACGAGCATGAACATGAACACCATCACCATCATGCGGATGAGGTATTTACAAGCTGGGGCGTGGAAACACCACACAAATACACAAAAGAAGATATGGAGAATATCCTGAAGGTATTGGCAGATACAGAGAATCCGGAGTACGGTATCATTTTGCGCGCAAAAGGCATTGTACCGGCAGAAGATGGCACATGGATTTACTTTGACCTGACACCGGAAGAATATGAGGTAAGGCAGGGTCAGCCGGATGTTACCGGTAAGCTTTGTGTGATTGGCAGCAATCTGGAAGAGGAAAAGATTGCTAAATTATTTCAGGTATCATAACACAATGACCTGGTAAAAGCATTTGGAAAGGAAATGAGCTATGAAAAAACAGGAAAAAGAAATTCCGGTATTTGTCTTTATGGGATTTTTGGAAGGCGGTAAGACACAGTTTTGCAGAGAGACGCTGGTTGACAGGGATTTTACGGAAGGAGAGCCAACCTTATTGCTTGTGACTGAAGAAGGAATTGAGGAATATGATGAGGCGGAGCTTGCTAAGCGGAATATCAGCATTGCCTATCTCGAGGAGGAAGACCTCAATACAGATAGGTTATTGGATTTGCAGGATCAGTATCAGCCCAAACAGGTAATGATTGAATACAATGGAATGTGGCAGTTAGACAGGCTGTTTGGCATACGCGTTCCAAAGGGATGGACGATTGTGCAGGTGATTACCCTGATAGATGCCACGACGTTCACGGTGTATAACAACAACATGAAGTCTCTGATGGCAGAGCATATCCAGAGTGCGGATATGGTGGTATTTAACCGCTGCCGGGATGATTCCGACATCAATACCATGCGGATGGCAGTGAAGACCATAAACCGCCGCGCACAGATTGTTTTTGAAAATGTCAATGGACAGGCGCAGGTAGACAGTGGTGAGATTGAGATTCCATATGATTTGGATGCTGATGTGATAGAGATCGAGGATGAAG
The DNA here is from genome assembly GCA_023664325.1 of Clostridium sp. Classification (GTDB taxonomy): domain Bacteria; phylum Bacillota; class Clostridia; order Lachnospirales; family Lachnospiraceae; genus CAG-590. The sequence continues at coordinate 161,221 of JAMPFS010000001.1, read as the reverse complement.
ATTTCGGAATTTTCTATATTGATGCCTCGGATAATCCGGATCATTATGTGGATAAGGTTGTCAGGTTTAAAGGACAGGTATATTGTCCGCCGCAGTATAAGGGAAAGGCGTTTGTTCCGGGGCGGTTTGCAATGACCTGCTGCGCGGAGGATATCACTTTTCTGGGTTTTAAATGTGTTTCTTTGGAAACAGCCAATTTAAAGGACAGGGAATGGGTTCATGTCACAGCCAAGATAAAAAAGGAGTTTTATCCCGAGTTCGAGGGGGATGGACCGGTTTTATATGCGCAAAAGATAGAAAAAGCAGGAAGACCGGAGGAGGAAGTGGTATACTTTTAAAAGAAGCTGTTAATTTATGAAGAAAAGGAGAAGATAAGATGGCATTTAATGATTTTTTAGAGAGAGTAAAAGAGACATCCGCAAGTGCGGTAGATAAGGCAAAAGATACGACAAAGCGCCTTGCAACGATTAATGATTTGAAGAGCAAAATCCGTGGTTATAACAATGATAAAAATAAGCTTTTCACACAGATGGGAATGGATCTTTATATTGCAAAGAAGCAGGGGGAGACAATTGATGATAAGACAGAACTTTTTGTCTCTCAGATTGACACCCTGAATATCCGTATTAAGGATCTGAAACAAAAGCTTGCAATGTTAGACAGCGATGGCACTGAAATTGTGGAGGAGGATGGGAACAAAGAGAATGCTGATGTGGAGGAGGAAATGAACCTTTAATGTTGACAAAACAACATTTTTTGGATATTATTTTTGATAATAGGCAGGCTTCTCAAAGTCTGTTGCTGCTGGGGTAGGAAAATCATATTTTAGAAAGATGAGGAGATTATGGCAACAGGAATTATTGGAACAGGAAGTTATTTACCGCCGACTGTGATTGATAACAATGAGTTGGCAAAGATTGTGAAGACGAATGACGAGTGGATTCAGGAGCATACCGGAATTGTGGAGCGTCATATTGCAATGGAGGAGACGACCTCTTTTATGGGGGCAGAGGCGTCTAAACTTGCGATTGAGAGTGCAGGAATTGATCCCAAAGAAATTGACCTGATCGTGTTTGCAACCATTTCCCCAGAACGTGCGACACCGAGCATGTCCTGTATCGTACAGGATAAGATTGAAGCAGTGAATGCAACCTGTTTTGATATCAATGCAGCGTGTTCCGGATTTGTCTATGCGCTGCAGATTGCAGATGCGTATATTCAGTCCGGCATGGCAAAAACGGCGCTGGTAATTGGTGGGGAAACGCTTTCTAAGATGGTTGACTGGAAAGACCGCTCTACCTGTATTTTATTTGCAGATGGAGCAGGAGCTGCCATTGTAAGGGATCAGGAACATGGTATTTTAAGCACCATTACACACAGTGACGGTTCAAAGGGAATGTCCCTAAAGTGCAAAGAACGGTCAACCAGAAATTTCCTTGTGAAAAAACAGGAAGATAAGCATTATATCCAGATGATCGGGCCGGATATCTTCAAGTTTGCAGTCCGCAGGGTTCCTGCCTGCATTGATTTGCTGTTGGAACGCGCCGGGCTTACAAAAGAGGATATCACTTATTTTGTGCTTCATCAGGCAAATGCAAGAATTGTAGCTTCCGTCTCCAAGAAAATGGAAGTTCCAATCGAAAAATTCCCGATGAATGTTGACCATTGTGGCAACACTTCGAGTGCATCCATTCCCATTTTGTTAGATGAGATGAACAAAGATGGCATGCTAAAGAGTGGAGATAAGATTGTGCTTTGCGGTTTTGGCGGAGGTCTTACATGGGGAGCTCATTTACTGGAGTGGTAAATACAAAATAAATACAAAAAATAATAAGAATGGGCAGGAGGTAGCAGTACATGAGTAAGGTGGCATTTATGTTTCCGGGGCAGGGAGCGCAGTATGTTGGAATGGGAAAAGAATTTTATGATAACAATGCAAAGAGCAGGGAAACATTTGAGGCGGCATCCAGGGCGGTAGGTCTTGATATGGAGTCTCTTTGCTTTGAGGAAAATGACAATATCAATATTACGGAGTATACGCAGATTGCGATGCTGACTGCGGAGGTTGCCATGATGCAGGCTGTGCTTGATTTGGGCGTGAAACCGGATGTGACAGGCGGCTTGTCGCTTGGAGAATATTCTGCGCTGATCGCATCCGGTGTGATGGATTTTGAAGCCTGTGCGAAGGTTGTCAGAAAACGTGGAATCTATATGCAGGATGAGGTACCGGTCGGACAGGGAGGAATGGCAGCAATTCTTGCTATGGATGCAGATAAGATTTCAGAAGTATTAGAGCAGGTGGACGGAATTGTAGGCATTGCAAACTATAATTGTCCGGGGCAGATTGCCATTTCCGGGGAAAAGGAAGCGGTTTCCAAAGCATGTGAACTGTTAAAGGAAGCAGGCGCAAAGCGGTGTGTTCCGCTTAATGTAAGCGGGCCATTTCATTCTCCAATGTTAAAAGGCGCCGGCGAGAAGCTTGCAAAGGAGCTTCAAAATGTTGTGATTCATGATATTGCAATACCTTATGTAACAAATGTGACAGGTGATTTTGTGAAGGATAAAAATGAGGTCAAAGGTCTGCTTGCAGCCCAGGTGTCATCTTCTGTCAAGTGGATTCAGTGTGTGGAGGCTATGTTAGCGGATGGCGTGGATACTTTTATTGAAATTGGGCCAGGCAGGACACTTTCTTCCTTTGTGAAGAAGATTAACAAGGATGTAACCATTGTCAATGTGGACAAATACGCAGATCTTGATAAAGTGAAAGAAGTATTTGGCTTATAGGAGGAAATATGTTAAAAGGAAAGATTGCATTAGTAACCGGCGCAAGCCGTGGAATTGGAAGACAGACAGCGGTTACCCTGGCATCTTACGGCGCAGCCGTTGTTGTGAATTATAACGGCAGCAGGCAAAAAGCAGAAGAGGTTGTGGATATCATTAAAGAAAATGGCGGCACGGCATCTACATATTGCTGTAATGTAGCAGATTATACGGCAGTTGAAAATATGATGAAAGATATCGTAAAGGAGTATGGTTCTTTGGATATTCTTGTGAATAATGCAGGTATCACAAAGGATGGTCTGTTGATGAAGATGTCGGAGGAGGATTATGATGCAGTATTAGATATTAATTTAAAAGGCACGTTTAACTGTATCAAACATATTTCCAGACAGATGTTAAAGCAAAAAGGCGGCCATATCATTAATTTATCAAGTGTTGTAGGTGTGCATGGCAATGGCGGACAGGTGAACTATTCCGCTTCAAAAGCCGGAATTATCGGTATTACCAAGTCCGTGGCAAAGGAATTGGGTTCGCGTGGGATTACTGTCAATGCAGTGGCTCCCGGGTTTATCGTGACAGAGATGACAGATGCCATGCCGGAAGATGCCAAGACACAGGTGGCAGAACATATTGCCATGAAGAAGCTTGGAAGTGTAAATGATGTGGCAGAGTTAATAGCATTTTTGGCATCTGACAAGGCATCCTATATTACCGGACAGGTGATTTGTGTGGATGGTGGAATGAGTGTGTAACAGAAATAAAATAACCTGGCATATGACAGGAAGTAATGAAGGAGAAAATCATGAGACGAGTTGTTGTAACGGGCATGGGTGCGGTCACCCCAATTGGTTTAAATGTAGAGGATTTTTGGAAAAGCGTTAAGGAAAGCAAAGTGGGAATCGGGCCGATTACCAGGTTTGATGCTACGGAATTTAAGGCAAAGCTTGCGGCTGAGGTTAAGGATTTTAATGCAAAGGACTATATTGATCCAAAGACTGCAAAGCGTATGGAACTTTTTTCGCAGTATGCAGTGGTGGCTGCAAAGGAAGCGATCGAACAGTCCGGACTTGATATGGAACAGGAGGATCCGTACCGGGTAGGTACAGCAATCGGTTCCGGAATCGGAAGCCTGCAGGCGATTGAACGCAATGTCAAGCGTATAGAGGATAAGGGGCCGGCAAGAATTGAGCCGTTGCTGGTGCCGGCAATGATATCCAATATGGCATGTGGAAATGTTTCTATTTATTTTGGATTAAAGGGTAAGTCGATTAATGTAGTAACCGCATGCGCAACCGGAACCCACAATATAGGGGAAGCGTTCCGCACCATTCAGTACGGGGATGCAGATGTTATGGTTGCCGGAGGATCGGAAAGCTGTGTTACTCCGATTGGTGTTGGTGGATTTTCTGCGCTGACTGCGCTCAACACAACAGAGGATGTGACAAAGGCATCCATTCCATTCGACAAGGACAGAGCAGGTTTTATTCTCGGTGAGGGCGCCAGTGTGGTTGTATTGGAAGAATTGGAGCATGCAAAGGCGAGAGGAGCGAAGATTTTAGCGGAAGTTGTTGGTTATGGCGCAACCTCTGATGCATATCATATTACTTCTCCTTCTGAGGATGGTATGGGAGCGGCGAATGCGATGATATTTGCCATGAAGGATGCCGGCGTAAAACCATCTGAGGTTGATTATATCAATGCGCATGGCACGTCCACCCATCATAATGATTTATTTGAGACGAGAGCTATTAAGGCGGCATTTGGTGATGCGCAGAATGATGTATGGATCAGTTCTACGAAGTCTATGGTTGGACATTTGCTTGGCGCGGCAGGTGGTGTTGAGTTTATTACCTGTGTAAAGTCCATAGAAGATGGTTACATTCATGAAAATGTTGGTCTGAAGGAAGTGGAAGAGGGTGAAGATTTCACGCTCAATTATGTAAAAGACCAGGGAATCTCTCAGGATGTCAATGTTTGCCTATCCAATTCATTGGGTTTTGGCGGACATAATGCAACGATTGTGGTGAGAAAGTATACCGGAGAATAAAACATTTCCCAAAGAAAAGAGATTATGGAATGAGGGGGTAAGAACATGGAACTGGATATTAAACAGATTATGGAAATTATACCGCACCGGCAGCCATTTTTACTGATTGATAAAGTGACAGAGATGGTGCCGGGGAAATCCATAAAAGGATATAAAAATATAACCTATAATGAACCTTTTTTTGCCGGACATTTCCCGGGTGAGCCTGTAATGCCGGGCGTTCTTCAATTGGAAGCACTGGCTCAGTTAGGGGCGGTTGCTGTGCTGTCTCAGGAGGATTTCAAGGGAAAGACAGCTTATTTTGCGGGTGTCAATAGCGCAAAATTCAAACAAAAGGTGGTTCCCGGTGACCGGCTGGATTTAGAATGTGAAATTATCAAAGTGAAAGGGCCGTTGGGCATTGGAGCGGTGACGGCATCTGTTGACGGCAAAATTGCCTGCAAGGCGGAAATATCCTTTATGATTGGTTAGGGGAAAGTGTTATGTGGCGATATTATGTGCGAAGATACAAGTCCGTCATACTTGGAGTTTTCGTTGGAATTGTCATGGTTTTACTGCTGATTGCAGGAATGAGAACCAAAAACGTTGATAAAAATATAATAGATGATACCTTTTCCGGAAAGGCAATGGGAACAGCCGTTAAGAAAACCTTTTATTCGGAAAGCACTGCGGATAATGAAGCGATCAATGACAGAGTCGATGCCTGCCTGAAAGAATTGGAAAATCAGATTTCCGTCAGGATTATGGATTCAGAGGTTGCAAAATGTAACCGGAATTATGCAGTTGGCGGTTCTTACCAATTGTCGGACAATATTATGGAATACCTCAAACTGGAATTGGAGATTTGGGAAGAAACAGACGGCGCATTTTCTCCCTGCATCAGACCGCTTACCGGTTTATGGGGAATTGAGGACGGTGATGGGATTGTTCCGCTGCCGGAGGTGATTGACAAGGTAAAGCAAAGCATTGATGCTTCGAATATTGAACTGGCAAAGAACGGCATTATTTTTCAGAAAGAGGAAATGGCAATTGATTTTGGGGCAGCCGGAAAAGGAATTGCCTGTGATGAGATTGTGAAGGAACTGAAAGAGACGGATATTGACGGAGCAGTTGTATCTGTCGGGGGAAGCATTGCTGTATATGGTTCCAAAGGAGATTCCAAAGACTGGCATATCGGCATCAGAGATCCGAGAAAAGGAGAGGAGGATGTCATGGGCGTACTGGAATGTACGGGGAATACCATGATTTCAACTTCTGGCGATTATGAAAAATATTTTGAGCAGGATGGGAAGCGGTATCACCATATTCTGGATCCCTCTACCGGGTATCCGGCAGATAACGGGCTGATTTCCGTGACAATCATTAGCGACAGTGGAATTTTGTCGGATGCTCTGTCAACAGCCTGTTTTGTTATGGGGCTTGAGGATGGAATGAAATATGCAAAGAAAAAGGGCGTAGAGGCAATTTTTATTACAAAGGACAAGCAGGTGTATCTGACAGACGGAATCAAAAAGAAATTCAACATCAGGGAAGATTCCTATGTACTCGAATGAGGAATGGCGCAATGGATGGAAAAATAAAAAAGGGAGATATAGTGGTTTTATGCATAGCGGTTCTGGTTTCCGGAATCGCTCTTTGGTTTTTGCAGCACGGGAGTGCAGGCGCAAGTGTGCGGATCACGGAAAATGGCAATGTGTCTGAATATTCCCTGGATGAAGACCGTACCATTGAGTGCAGGGGGAAAGGATATAATGTAATCCGTATTGAAAATGGCTTGGTGCATATGGCAGAGGCGGACTGTCCTGACCAGATTTGCGTAAAGGAAGGAACCGTTTACAAAAATGGAGAAATGATTATTTGTCTGCCCAATGACCTTTTTGTGGAAATCAGGGGCGGAGAAGAAAAGGAAACGGATAATTAATGTTGGAGGTGAGGACAATGCATACCGGGAAAGTGACAGAATTAGGTTTGCTTTTGGCATTCTCGCTTGTGTTGTCTTACATAGAGACGCTGCTTCCTGTTTTTGTGGCAGTACCCGGCGTCAAAATCGGACTTGCGAATGTTGTTACCCTTCTTTTGCTGTACAGGGAGAAAAAGGCAGTGGTCTTCTTTTTTATGCTGCTCCGTGTTTTTCTGACAGGTTTTTTGTTTTCCGGTGTATCCGGTATCATCTATGGGCTTGCAGGGGGGATGTTCAGTATGTTTGTTATGTGCATCTTTCAGAAATGCAAGTGCTTTTCGGTGTTTGGGGTAAGCATTGCCGGTGGGATTTCCCATAATGCAGGACAAATTCTGGTAGCGGCGCTGATGATGGAAAATGTGAGGATTTTCTATTATTTTATTGTGCTGCTTTTCTCAGGCGCAGTATCCGGTCTGCTTGTCGGCTATCTTAGTTATCTTATATTTCGGCAGATGAATAAAATTCTGCCACCGTGAATTCCCTGTTGTAAAAAGGTAGTGCTTTCGGTATAATTTGTATAAATAGATAAGTTATTACAAGGGATAAAGGGGAACAGGATGATAATAAAATGCCCGAATTGTAACGGAGCAATTACATATGATCCGGCTTTGGCAGACATGATGTGTCAGTTCTGCGGCTCGATTTTTCTGACAAAGGATTTTACAGTTCCCGGGAAGGCAGATGCAAAAGAGGACAGTGATGGGATGCCGGAAGATGCGGCAGAGATGATGGAATGCGAAGTATATTATTGCACTTCCTGTGCGGCGCAGCTTATCATGAATGATGTGGAAAGCGCTACGTTCTGCGCCTATTGCGGGCAGCCGACCATTGTGTTTGACCGGGTAGCAAAGCAGCGTAAGCCGGACTTTATCCTTCCGTTTTCGGTGTCGAAGACGCAGGCGCTTGCCATTATCCGCAGACAGTTGGGCAAAGGGGCGTATATTCCGCAGGAAATTAAAGATTTTCGTGTGGATATGCTTCGTGGAATCTATGTTCCGCATTGGCTGTTTGATATATACTGCCATGACAGCCAGTACTTAACGGGCGAAGTGGGAAGCGGAGACCGGGCGCGTACTTACCAGTATTTCAGGGAAGCGGAGCACGACTTCAAAAAGATTACCGTAGATGCCTCAAGAACATTGAATGATGAGTCTTCTATCCGGTTAGAACCCTATGACATGAAGGATTTAAAGCCATTTTCACCGGGCTACCTATCCGGTTTTTATGCGGATTGTTCGGATGAGTTTATGGATGTCATGGAGTTTACGGCAGCAGAGCGCGCAAAGAAATTGTTTTGGCAGGAGATAAAGGACTCCATACCGGCGCACAGCATTAAAATCAAAAGCAGCGCCTTCCGGCATGAGATGGCAGGGAAATACTATGCCCTGCTTCCGGCATGGTTTTTGGTGTTCCGGTATCAGGGCAGGTCATATACGATTATGGTGAATGGACAGACCGGGAAAATGGTTGGCGCAGTTCCGGTCGAGAAGAAAAAGGTTCAGAGGGATATCTGCATTTTAGGGATTGTGTTTTCCATTTTGCTGACCGTAATATTTGGTTATTTGTTGGACGCAGCCGTGAGTGTGGATGGATTTGCAGATGAGATAATTGAAATCATTGGTCTTATTGTCACAGAGGCTGCCATTTCTGCTGGCGCAGCATGGAAGACGTTATCTTCTTACAAAAAAAGCCAGCAGTTGACAACGGCAACAGAGATAAAGGGTTATGTGTCCGAACGGCAGGGAGGTAAGAAATGATTATTTTAGCTTTAATTTTTGGAATCATATCAGGTGTCTGTATTGCTGTCTGCATTGTGATAAAGCGTGTGAAACGTTCCAATGATATCGGTGATAATGCGGCATCTTTTTACGATTTTTCGCAGGAGCCAATCCGGTTTATCTGGATGAAAGACCGGATATGACAGGTGAGAATCTTTTACAGGCATGTTCTGATTTTCCGGATTGTTTTACTGGTAAAACAGGTACATACGTTGTATAATCAGAGTAATCGTTGATAGGATTTTATGAGAAAGCGCAAATAAATGTAAAGAGAGGTATGCTACATGGGTTTATTAACATTTTCGGGAGGAATTCATCCCTATGATGGCAAAGAATTGTCCATGAAGAAAGCAATCTGTGATTACTTTCCAAAAGGGGATGGGGTATATCCTTTATCCCAGCATATTGGGGCGCCGGCGGTACCGCTGGTAAAGAAGGGGGATCATGTACTGGTCGGGCAGAAAATTGCAGAGGCTGACGGTTTTGTATCGGCGAATATCCATTCCGGTATTTCCGGTACGGTAAAGGCGATCGAACCCAGAATGACCGTTGGCGGTACAAAGGTAAATTCGATTATCATTGAGAATGACGGTCTGTTTGAGGAGGTAGATTTTTCCAGGAATATACGGCCGCTTGATCAGATGTATCGGGAAGACGTCAAAGATGCGATTAAGGAAGCGGGCATTGTCGGCATGGGCGGCGCAGGTTTTCCGACACATGTAAAGCTTTCCCCGAAAAATGAAGATTTCATTGACACCATTATTGTAAATGGAGCAGAGTGCGAGCCTTATCTGACTTCGGATTACCGGAGAATGTTAGAAGTGCCGGAAAAGATTATAACGGGGCTTCAGATTGTCATCAACCTGTTTGACCATGCAAGAGGTATCATCGCAATTGAGGATAACAAACCGGATGCCATTCAGATCCTTACAGATTTAACAAAAAATATTGACAATATCACAGTAAATGCCGTGAAAACAAAATATCCGCAGGGCGCAGAACGGCAGTTAATCAAGGCAAATACAGGCAGGGAGATTAATTCTTCCATGCTGCCGGCAGATGCAGGCTGTATCGTGCATAATATTGATACCATTGTGGCTATCTATCATGCAATTATTGAGGGAAGACCGCTGTTTGAACGTATTGTAACCGTAACGGGGGATGCCGTGGTGGATACGGCGAATTTCCGTGTGCGGATTGGAACGAATGCAAGAGAGCTGATTGATGCAGTTGGGGGATTCAATATTGAAGACCCGGCAAAGATTATTTCCGGTGGTCCGATGATGGGAAAAGCGATGTTTGATTTGGATGTGCCAATTGTAAAAGGTTCATCTGCGCTGCTTTGTTTCCGGGAAGATATTGTGTCGGAGACAGAGCCTTCAAACTGCATCCGGTGCGGACGTTGTGTCGAGGTGTGTCCGGGGCGTGTATTGCCAAATAAGCTTGCGAATCTGGCAAGTCATGGGCAATTGGATGAATTTGTCAAATGCGATGGCATGGAATGTTGTGAATGTGGATGCTGTTCTTATGTCTGTCCGGCAAAGAGGCATTTGACACAGATCATTGCCGGAACGCGGAAACAGATTTTAGCAAACCGAAAGAAGTAGGAGGTGGACATTTTGGAACAGACGATGAAGATTTCATCTTCTCCCCATATCAGGGATCGGGAGACGACAACCAACCTTATGGGACAGGTCATTGTAGCTTTAATGCCTGCTGCCATAGTTGGAATTTATAACTTTGGAATCAAGGCACTTGTTACCATTTTGATTACTGTCTTAAGTTGTGTTATCTTTGAGGCAGCTTATCAGAAAATGATTGGCGCAAAATGCACAGTCAAGGATTTGTCGGCAGCGCTGACAGGGCTTTTGCTTGCGTTGAACCTTCCGCCGGAGGTTCCCATTTGGCTGCCAATCATAGGAAGTTTTTTTGCAATCATTGTTGTGAAACAGCTTTTTGGCGGATTGGGACAGAATTTTATGAACCCGGCGCTTGGCGCAAGATGCTTTTTACTGATTTCCTTTACCGGACGTATGACAACATTTACATATGATGCCGTGACGACAGCAACACCGCTTGCAAATTTGAAAGCCGGTGAATCTGTGGATGTTTTGTCCATGTTTTTGGGAACCACGGCAGGAACCATAGGGGAGACCTGTGCGCTTGCGCTTCTAATCGGCGGCATCTTTCTGATTGCCAGAGGCGTTATCAATTTCCGGATACCGTTATGCTATATCGGTTCGTTTGCGTTATTTATTTTGATTTATACAATGGTGTCAGGGAGAGGGCTTGATCTATCCTTTTTGGCTGCGCACCTTTTTGGTGGCGGGTTGATGCTTGGCGCATTTTTCATGGCAACCGATTATGTGACATCTCCGATTACTTTGAACGGAAAAGTTTTATTTGGCGTACTGCTTGGTTTTCTGACATTTTTGTTCCGGCTGTTTGGCGGCTCGGCAGAGGGGGTCTCGTATGCCATTATCATTGGTAATCTTTTGGTTCCATTAATCGAACGTGTAACTGTTCCGAGAGCATTTGGAAAGGGGGCAGTAAAACATGAGTAATGAAAGTGTGAAGAATACGTTTTCCTTATTGGTAATTACGTTGATTGCCGGATTGCTGCTTGGCTTTGTCTACCAGATTACGAAAGAACCGATTGCCAAAGAACAGCAAAGGGCAAAGGAGGAAGCCTACAAAGAAGTGTTTGCAGAGGCGGATTCCTTTGAGGAACTGCCGTTAGATGGCGAAAGCGTCAAGGAATTTAAGAAAAATGGCTGGGATGCGGTGGTTGATGAAGCCATGAAAGTCTATGACAAGGACAAAAATCCGCTTGGTTATGTATTGACGGTAACCGATCATGAGGGGTATGGCGGAGATATCCGGTTTGCAATGGGCGTGAAAGCCGATGGAACGTTAAACGGTATTTCCTTTCTCTCCTTAAGTGAGACTGCCGGTCTTGGGATGAAGGCAAAGGATGAGGCATTTAAAAATCAGTTTTCGGATAAGAAGGCAGAGAGCTTTCAATATACCAAAAACGGCGCTGCCGCTGAGAATGAGATCGATGCAATATCCGGGGCGACGATTACAACCAATGCGGTAACGAATGGCGTCAATGCAGGGCTTTATTATATTGGTATGATGGAATAGAGGAGGCGGGAGCATGAATAAGACAGTTGAACGTTTATATTGTGGGATGGTAAAGGAAAATCCTACCTTTGTACAGATGCTTGGCATGTGTCCGACTATGGCAGTGACAACTTCGGCGCTTGGAGGTCTTGGCATGGGACTTACCACGACCGTTGTGCTTGTGTTAAGCAATATGATGATTTCTGCCCTGCGTAAGGTGATACCGGATAAAGTGAGAATACCGGCTTATATTGTAATCATTGCATCCTTTGTCACCATTGTACAGTTTTTATTGCAGGGATTTATTCCAACGCTTTACGATACCCTCGGAATTTATATTCCGCTGATTGTTGTAAACTGCATTATTTTGGGGCGTGCGGAAAGCTTTGCATCGAAGAATAATGTATGGCTTTCCATGTTTGATGGAATTGGCATGGGACTTGGTTTTACGGTTGGTCTGACTTCGATTGGTATTTTTCGTGAATTGTTTGGGAATGGAACGATTTTTAATATCCGCCTGATGCCGGAACAGTATGAACCGGTGACAATTTTGATTTTGGCGCCAGGGGCATTTTTCGTGCTTGCCTGCCTGATTGCAGTTCAGAACAAGATTAAGCTTACGAAGGCAAAAAATGCAGACGAGGCAGTTTTGGTATGCGCAAAAGAGGATGGCTGTGCGGGATGCACCAATACACTTTGCGGAGGGAAGACCTTCACAACGGAAAGTATCGAGCGGGAAAAGGAGGAGACCTGATGAAACAGCCCATTTACCCGGGTCAGAGAAGTATAAGGCGCAAGAGGAAAAGAATCAAAGCGCATTTGCGGGTTTTAAGGAATTATGAACGGCAGCGCCTGCTGCATATGGAAAAACTGCGAAAGCTTCACAAGCACAAAGTGAGAAAAGAACAAAAAGCAGCAAATAAGAAAAATGCAGCGGAGCGGAGGAAGGCATCTGAGCAGAAGAGACATGAGAGAAAACGCAGGATTCAAGGACGCAGGGAGACTGCCAAGCTGAATCGGACGCTGAAAAGGAGGCGTAGAAGATGAATTTGTTTTTGATTGCTGTGGGAGCAGCATTGGTAAATAATGTAGTATTAAGCCAGTTCTTAGGACTGTGTCCGTTTATTGGCGTATCAAAGAAGGTGGATACGGCAGCCGGAATGGGGGGAGCGGTTATATTTGTCATCACAATTGCCTCAGCAGTGACGAATCTGATTTATCATTTTATATTGGTGAAGCTGGATATCACATATTTGCAGACAATTGTGTTTATTCTGGTGATTGCGGCATTGGTACAGTTTGTGGAGATGTTTTTAAAGAAGAAAATACCATCCCTGTATTCAGCGCTGGGAGTGTATTTACCCCTGATTACAACCAACTGTGCGGTGCTTGGCGTGGCGCTTATTAATGTGCAGAAGGATTATGGCTTTGTGTCTTCTGTCGTAAATGGTTTCGGAACTGCGCTGGGTTTTACCATCGCAATTATCATCATGGCGGGTATCAGAGAGAAAATTGAGTATAATGATGTGCCGGAGTCATTTAAGGGAACACCGATCGTATTGGTGACAGCAGGACTGATGGCAATGGCATTTTTTGGATTTTCCGGATTGATAAAGTAGGAGGCGAAAGGTATGGTGACATCAATTTTACTTGCAATGGCAATTGTAGGCGGAACCGGAGCCTTAATCGGGATTTTACTTGGAATTGCCGGGGAAAAGTTTGAGGTTGAAGTAGATGAGAGAGAAGTGGCGGTTCGGGAGTGTCTGCCGGGAAACAATTGTGGCGGCTGTGGCTTTGCAGGCTGTGACGGGCTGGCAGCAGCGATTGCCAAAGGTGAGGCGCCGGTAAACAGTTGTCCGGTTGGCGGAGATGCCTGTGCGGAACAAATCGCTAAGATTATGGGTGTCGATGCAAATGATTCTGTCAAAATGACCGCCTATGTAAAATGTGCAGGAACCTGTGACAAGACGAAAGATAACTATGAATATGTTGGTGTGGAGGACTGTAAGCTTGCCATGAATAATCCGGGAGGAGGGGCAAAAGCCTGCACATACGGCTGCACAGGGTATGGCAATTGCAAAAAAGCCTGTCCGTTTGGCGCTATCGAGATCATAGACGGTGTTGCAGTGGTCGATTCTGAAAAGTGCAAAGCCTGCGGGAAATGTGTTGCAGAATGTCCAAAACACCTGATTGAACTTGTGCCGGCAGATGCAGTCTGCCATGTGAAATGCAGTTCAAAGGATAAAGGCATAGAGGTGAAAAAGGTGTGTCAGGCAGGCTGTATCGGTTGTGGATTGTGCGCCAGAAATTGTCCGTCGGATGCCATTACGGTAGAGAATAACCTCGCATATATTGACCAGGAAAAATGTACCCACTGTGGAAAGTGCAAAGAAAAATGCCCGGTAAAGGTTATTCTGTAAGGTGTATGTGTGCCAAAAAGTTTGAACGAACGGTTAAGAAATTGTAAAAATATAGTAGATTTTTTTTGCTGTATCATGTATAATAAAAATGTAAACACATTATGTTAATCACAAGAAATGTGTCTTTTTATTGAAAATATGGCATATATTGTTGTTAAGAATGAAAATGGTGTCATTTATGACGTTTCTTGACCTGAGACAGAAAGAAGTTATTAATTGCAAGGACTGTAAGAGAATCGGATGTGTAGCAGATGTTGAATTTGATGAATGCAATGGACAGATTTGTGCGTTAATCGTACCGGCTCCGGTGCATTTCTTTTCCTGCTTTAGTAAATGCTTAAGATATTATATCCGTTTTTGCGATGTGGTTCGGATTGGACCGGATATTATACTTGTGGATGTCAATTTGGAAAAGGCGCTTATGAGAGACGATTAGGCAAAAACATTTGAAAAGCATTTAGTCAAAAGATAGCCAAAGGAGGAGTTACATATGAAATGTCCGTTTTGTGGAGAAGATAATACAAGAGTCATTGATTCAAGGCCGGCGGATGACAACAGTTCGATTCGCAGGAGAAGAGAGTGTGATGATTGCGGCAAGCGTTTTACGACCTATGAAAAGGTGGAGACGATTCCGCTTATCATTATCAAAAAAGATAAGATCCGGGAGGCGTATGACCGGTCAAAGATTGAGTCAGGTGTTATCAAATCCTGTCACAAACGTCCGATTTCAGTAGACGATATTGAAAAATGCGTGGATCGGATTGAGACAACGGTTTTTAACTTAGAGCAAAAAGAGGTTGAAAGTACTGTGATCGGTGAAATTGTTATGGATGAATTAAAGGAATTAGACCAGGTTGCTTATGTGCGTTTTGCCTCCGTTTACCGGGAGTTTAAGGATGTCAATATCTTTATGGATGAGTTGAAGAAGCTGCTGAATTAGGATATGGCAGCATATACCGATTGTTTAAAAAATATACCGATTATATATTGCATATTATATGAAATCATAGTATAATACTCTTGTTCCGGCCTGGAGAGGAACAGGAGATTATATGTATAACAAAGTTCTAAGCGCCACACTGCATGGAGTGGAAGGAAGGCTCATTACAGTGGAGGCGGATGTCAGCGAAGGCCTGCCAACGTTCAATATGGTAGGTTTTTTAGCATCTGAAGTTCGGGAAGCCAGTGACAGGGTAAGGACTGCCCTGAAAAACTCTGGCTATCTGTTACCCCCAAAGCGGATTACCGTGAATTTATCACCGGCAGATATCCGAAAAGAGGGTTCTGTTTTTGATTTGCCCATTAGTATTGCCCTGTTAGCTGCCTATGGTTATATCGCCAATGAATGTTTAGAGGATGTTTTAATTATTGGGGAGCTTTCCTTAAATGGTGATGTGAGGGGAGTGCGGGGAATCTTATCCATTGTGGATTTTGCAAGGAAACAGGGAATCCATACCGTTATTTTGCCGTATTTAAACCGCAAAGAAGCAGCCTTTATTCCGGATGTGACGATTTTAGGGGTAAAGAGCCTTGCGCAGGCGGTCGGGCATTTGACAGGGAACGCAGAGATTTTGCCGGACCCCCCTATGGATTCTTATTGTCCTGTGGCAGAAAGTTTTCCGATGGACTTTTCGGATATAAAAGGTCAGAGGGTGCTAAAACGCGCAACGGAAATTGCGGTCGCAGGAATGCACAACATACTATATTCCGGCCCGCCGGGATCGGGAAAATCCATGGCGGCAAAACGGATTTCCACGATTATGCCGGAACTGACCTATGAAGAAAGTATTGAAATTACCAAAATCTACAGTGTAAATGGTCTGTTAGAACCGGAACAGGGGCTGCTTACGAGAAGACCGTTTCGGGCGCCGCATCATTCCATCACTGCCCAGGCATTGATTGGCGGAGGCGTCAATCCCAAACCGGGAGAAATCAGTTTAGCGCACAGGGGAGTGCTTTTTTTGGATGAATTTTTGGAATTTCCGAGAAGTTTAATTGAAATGATGCGGCAGCCTTTGGAGGATGGAACGGTTACGATTTCAAGACTGCATGGAAGTTATGTGTTTTGCTGTGATTTTATGCTTGTGGCAGCAATGAATCCGTGTCCGTGCGGATTTTATCCGGATCTTAGCAAATGCCGCTGTACGACACCTCAAATCGAGCGGTATTTGAATAAAATGTCCGAGCCTATGCTTGATCGGATGGATATGAATATCTCCGTCAAAAAGATAGAATATGAGGAATTGTTCAGCAATGAAAAGGTGGAGTCTTCGGAAGAGATCAGGAGACGGGTGGAAGATGCGCACAGGATACAAAGGAAGCGGTTAATGCCGTATAACCTGTTATATAATTCCCAGATTCCGGGTAATATGTTAGAGGAACTCTGTGGTCTTCAGGCAGAGGAACGGAAGCTGCAAAAGGAAATATTTGAAAAGTATGATTTATCAGCCAGAGGGCTTTCCAAGCTTTTGAAGGTTGCAAGAACGATAGCAGACTTAGATCAGAAGGAGCGGGTTGCCTGTGAACATATTTGGGAGGCTTTGTCCTACCGGCTGCCGGATTTCCATAAAAGGGGGATGCGGCAATGACAGAAGCACATTACTGGTACTGGATTAATAATATAGAAGGAATCGGGCGCAAAACGGCATGGGCGATGATCGAATATTTCGGTTCACCCGAGGCAGTATTTTATGCCCGGAGGGAGGAGATTGCGCAATTTTTAAAAAAAGAATCCGTGACAGATGCATGCATTGCCTCGAGGCGGGAGGAGCAGGTGGAGAGAGGGCTTTTTGAACTGCAAAAGAGGGGGATTCGGTTTTTGTATCCGTCATTGCCTGAATACCCCAAGCAGTACCGCTGCATACCGGATGCCCCCTGCGGACTCTATCTGAAAGGAAATCTGCCGCCGGAACAGAAAAAGATTGTGGCGGTAATCGGGGCAAGGAATTGTACAAGATATGGGTTGGAGATGGCGCGTTTTTTTGGCAGGGAGCTTGCGGTATCCGGGCTGTCCGTTATAAGCGGGCTTGCCCGCGGGGTAGATGGCATGGCGCATCAGGGCGCGTTGGAGGGAAACGGATATACGATGGGGATCATTGGCGGAGGAATTGACCAGGTGTATCCGAAGGAGAACTATCAGTTATATATGAAATTGCAGGAGCAGGGCGGAATTTTGTCGGAGAGCAATATCGGAATCGCTCCGGTTTCAGGTCTGTTTCCACAGAGAAACCGGCTGATTTCGGGTTTGTGCGATGGAATACTGGTGATTGAGGCGATGGAAAAGAGCGGAACTTTTATAACCGTTGATCAGGGGTTAGAACAGGGCAAGGAGGTTTTTGCGGTTCCGGGGAGGATATCGGATCAAAAAAGCGTGGGCTGCAATCATTTAATCAAATTAGGCGCGCATATCGTGACAGAGGTAGCAGATATTTTGGATATCTTGCATGTGAAGGGAAATAATAATGCGAAAAACAGCTATTTTGATGCAGTGCAGGGGAATATTTCAAAATTGTCACTTGCACCCCTGGAAAAAATGGTGTATAGTTGTTTGCGAATTGATCCGAGGTATATAGATGATATTATTGCAGATGTACAGGTTGCGCCGCAGGATGTGTTAAAGGCGCTGAATCGTATGACGCTTGATCATATTATCATTGAAACTGCCAGGAACTATTATGCAATCAGATTATAATTATTATGATTGGAGGAGCCACCATGGCAAAGAATCTAGTTATCGTAGAGTCACCGGCAAAAGCGAAAACAATCAAAAAATTTCTTGGAAATAATTATGAGGTAATTGCTTCGAATGGCCATGTGAGGGATTTACCGAAATCTCAGATGGGGATCGATACGGATAACAATTTCGATGTAAAGTACATTACGATCCGGGGGAAAGGGGAACTGCTTGCAGCGTTAAGAAAAGCTGTCAAGAAAGCGGATAAAGTATATCTCGCAACAGATCCGGACCGTGAGGGCGAGGCGATTTCATGGCATTTATCAAAGGCGCTTAAGCTGGAGGATAAGAATTACAAAAGAATTACGTTTAATGAGGTTACGAAGAACGCAGTGAAAGGTTCTTTGAAGAATGCGCGGGATATTGATATGGGGCTTGTGGATGCCCAACAGGCAAGACGTGTGTTAGACCGTTTGGTAGGTTACAAAATCAGCCCTGTTTTGTGGGTTAAAGTAAAAAGAGGGTTAAGCGCAGGCCGTGTACAGTCGGTAGCATTGAAGCTGATTTGTGACAGGGAAGAGGAAATCAATAACTTTATACCGGAGGAATACTGGACATTAGATGCAATGGTAAGGGCGGGAGATCATAAGAAACCATTTGCGGCAAAGCTTTTAAGGACGCCAAGTGGAAAGGCGGAGATCCACTCTAAGGAGGAGATGGATAAGATTTTAAAGGAACTCAAAGGTTCCGGGCTTTCCGTGAGTGAGATTAAAAAGTCAACCCGCACAAAAAAATCACCG
The DNA here is from genome assembly GCA_023664325.1 of Clostridium sp. Taxonomy (GTDB): domain Bacteria; phylum Bacillota; class Clostridia; order Lachnospirales; family Lachnospiraceae; genus CAG-590. The sequence continues at coordinate 142,636 of JAMPFS010000001.1, read as the reverse complement.
CTTCCGTTTACCACTTCGACCTTACAGCAGGAGGCAGCGAGAAAACTTAATTTTGCTACGGGCAAAACAATGCGCATTGCACAGCAGCTCTATGAAGGCGTTGATATTAAGGGAAAGGGAAGCGTTGGTCTCATTACTTATCTGAGAACAGATTCTACCCGTGTATCGGATGAAGCGAATGCGATGGCGGTGGAGTATATCCGTTCGCAGTATGGGGATCCGTATGTCAGTAAAGACAAGAAAAATGCCAAGAATAACCAGAAGATCCAGGATGCCCATGAGGCGATTCGTCCGACGGACATCACGCTTTCTCCTGTTAAGCTAAAGGAACAGCTCTCAAGGGATCAGTTCCGCCTGTATCAGCTTATTTACAACCGTTTTCTGGCAAGCCGTATGGAGGCAGCACGCTACGAAAGTGAGAATTTGCGGTTAGAGGCAAAGGGGTATGAGTTTGGCGCAACTTCCACAAAGCTTGTATTTGAAGGCTTTATGGCAGTCTATGCAATGGAAGATGAAAATGACGAACTCAAAAACCAATTCAAAGGGATTGATAAGGAGACGAGAGTCACCGTAGAAGATTTTGTGGATAAACAGCATTTTACACAGCCGCCTGCCCATTATACAGAAGGCTCTTTGGTCCGCAAATTAGAGGAGGCAGGAATTGGAAGACCAAGTACCTATGCGCCGACGATTTCCACCATTTTGGCAAGAAGGTATGTGGTGAAGGAAAGCCGCAATCTCTATGTGACAGAGTTGGGGGAAGCGGTCAACCAGATTATGGAAAAAGCATTTCCGGTTATTGTGAATACGGAATTTACTGCGAATATGGAGTCATTATTAGACAACATTGAAGATGGAAGCATTGAATGGAAGACGGTTATTTCCAATTTTTATCCGGATTTAGAAGCGGCTGTCCAGGCAGCAAACGAGGAGTTAGAACATATTAAGATTGAGGACGAAGTAACGGATGAACCATGCGAAGTCTGTGGAAGAATGCTTGTTGTAAAATATGGACCGCACGGAAAGTTTTTAGCATGCCCCGGTTTTCCGGAGTGCCGCTTTACAAAGCCGCATTATGAGAAAATTGGCGTGGAATGTCCAAAATGCGGCAAGGATGTTGTGCTGAAAAAGACGAAGAAAGGACGGAAATATTTTGGATGTATTGATAATCCGGAATGTGACTTTATGACGTGGCAGCGACCGTCCGCTACCAAATGTGAGAAATGCGGCGGGGTTATGTTAGAGAAAGGCAATAAGCTTGTCTGCAATAACAAAGAGTGCGGATTTATATGTGAAAAAAAGTAATGTTGTGGAATAATTTTGTAAATTTGATAAAGTTGTTGTTATTATCTGCAAATTGTGGTAGAATTGTTAAGTGATTGGAGGGAGCTTATGAGTGTCCAGCTATTAGATAAGACAAGAAAAATTAATCAGCTCTTGCACAATAACAGCTCCCACAAGGTTGTTTTTAATGATATCTGCAAGGTATTAAGTGAGATTTTGGAATCCGATATTCTTGTGATAAGCAGGAAAGGGAAGGTTTTAGGGATTCAGAACCGATCCGATATCTGTGAGATTACGGAACTGATTGTTGAGGATGTAGGCAGATTTATTGATCCGATGCTGAATGAACGCTTTTTGGGAGTTTTGTCCACCAAAGAGAATGTGAATCTTGCCACATTGGGTTTTGAATTTGATAATCTTGAGAGGTATCAGGCAGTTATCACCCCAATTGATATTGCAGGCGAACGTCTTGGCACTGTCTTTATATATAAGGAAGACGGTCAGTATACCATAGATGATATTATTCTCAGTGAATATGGAACCACGGTTGTCGGGCTTGAAATGATGCGCAGTGTCAATGAAGAGTCGGCAGAAGAGGATCGCAAGATTGCAATTATAAAATCTGCAATTAGTACGTTGTCAAATTCAGAACAGGAGGCAGTTGTCCATGTTTTTGACGAGCTTTCAGGAATGGAAGGGATTTTGGTGGCATCCAAAATTGCAGACAGAGTAGGCATTACCCGTTCTGTTATTGTGAATGCGCTTCGCAAATTAGAAAGCGCAGGCGTGATTGAGACCAGATCTTCCGGAATGAAGGGAACGTATATTAAGGTTTTGAATGAATTGGTATTCGATGAAGTATGCCAATTACATAAGTAAAATGGATTTTGAAATTGCAAAAGGATTTGTGAGTACACTCATAAGTCCTTTCTATTGCTTTTTGATAGCAGGGATAGAAAGGAATAAATTATATATAAGGAGGTTACATATGATTAACACAAATATTTACAATTATATTAATGTGTTGGACAAAGCGGCAGACGCAGCGAATACCCGCAATGAGATTATAACAAATAATTTGGCAAATGCAGATACTCCGAATTACAAGCGCAAGGATGTGTCGTTTCAAAGTTATTTGCAGCAGGCATTGATTGGAGACAATTCTTTAGATGAAAGAGTGGGGGAGATTAATACACACCTTTCCGATTTCAGCGGATTCATATATACGGATTCCTCAACGCTTTCTTATCGCTTAGACGGAAATAATGTGGATGCTGATACCGAAAATTCCATGCTTGCGCAGAATCAGATCCGTTATAATTCATTGATTGAACAGATTGGTCAGGAATTTTCGAGATATAAAACAGTATTAGCTCAATAAAGATAGATATTTAGGAGGTGTTTGCGAATGAGCAGTGGAATTTTTAATGCGATGGATGTATCGGCTTCCGGGATGACGGCACAGCGGACAAGGATGGACATTATTGCGCAGAATATAGCAAATGTGAATACGACAAGAGATGAAAACGGTAATGTCTATAAAAGACAGACCGTGGTATTTCAGGAAAATTCCAATATGTCCTTCGATACAGTTCTCAGCAATAAACTTTCACCGTATAAAGCAAATGGTGTTAAAATTGCAGCAATTGTGGAGGATAATTCGGAAGGAATCCTGGCATATGATCCGAGTCATCCGGATGCAGATGAGAATGGATATGTGACCCGTCCAAATGTGAATACTGTGACAGAAATGACAAATTTGATTGATGCCAGCCGTTCTTTTGAGGCAAATGCAACCGCATTTAATGCATCAAAGGCTATTGCATCAAAGGGTCTTGAATTATTTCAATTATAGGAGAGTGAGATAGAATGGCGGTTTCAGCAATTAACGGCAGTGAGACAATACAGAGCGCGCTGCTTAATCGTTACAATACAGCGGAGGTGGAACGGGATAATCGAACTGCTTTCGACAGTCTGTTTAGTTCCGCAATTGAGATGTATAAGAATGCAGATGATCTGCAAAACGCAGCAGAGCAGTCGGAAATCAATTTCGCGCTGGGTTATGCAACAAGCACGCACGATTTAGCGATTGCCCAGAACAAAGCAAATATTGCCCTGCAATATACGGTAAGAGTGACGAATAAGGCATTAGAAGCCTATAAAGAGCTGATGAATATGCAGATCTAGTAATAAATTACATATTTTTAAGGATGTATGCATTTAATTTATTTGCCGAATGTATATACCGAATATTCAAATCCCTGTCTTTTGACAGGAAAACAGATAAAAAACCAGTAATGGATAAGGAATAGACGAAGCAATTCGTTAGGGAAGATTATGTTAGACAGATTAAAAGCAATCCAGACAAAATTTGTAGAGTTTTGGAATCGGTTTACAAGTAAACAAAAGACATTGATTGTAAGCATATCAGCGGCAGTGATCTTTACACTGGTGGCGCTTGTTGTGTTGTTAAACCGTACCAAATATGTTCAGTTGGTAACCTTTGAAAATACAACGGATGCCGCTTCTGCGAGTGAGATTTTGACAGAGGCGGGGATCAAGTATGATGTTTCCAGCAATGGGCTTGTGTTTTCAGTGGACGAAAAGAATGAATCGGCGGCAAGACTCGTATTAGGACAGAATAATATTGCAGCGGATAAGGATACCAGTTATAGTGATGCATTTGATAACAGTATGTCCACAACAGATTCCGAGAGAAAGAAAAAACAGATTATCTATGACCAGAGGCAGTTAGAGAAAGATTTGCAGAGCATGGATGGCGTCAATCAGGCATCTGTGCATATTTCGGTGCCGGATTCATCGAACTCGCTGTTATCCGAGACAAAAGAGTCATCAGCCAGTGTCATGCTGACGACAACGCCGGATTTTGATGCCGAACTTCAGGTAGAAGGAATTGCAAATTTTGTGGCAACAACGATTGGCAATTCCGGCACGGACAATGTGAGAATTGTTGACCAGGCGGGTAACCTGCTGTTTGGGGGCGAGACTTCGACGTCCACAGCGGGCAGGGCAGCGGCAGAGATGAAGATTAAGGACCAGGTGACGGCAAGTTTTAAGGACCAGGTGAGAAACCTCTTTATCAGCACCGGCGTCTATAATGATGCGGAGATTGCCGCCAACTTGGATATTGATTTAGATGAACAGAGCATTGAGGATATTCGGTTGTATACAGAGGATCCGGAAGAAGATACCGGTCCGATGAGCAGCCGGTACTCTTACAGCGCAGAGAATGTAGATGGCGTGACCGGCATACCGGGAACGGATACCAATGACGGAACGGTGAATGATTACAATATCCTAAACGGAACGGCAGGCAACAGCAGCGCGAACGTAATCAAAGAAGAATATGGCACGAGCCAGACAACTACGGTCACGAAAAAGTCAATCGGACGTGTGAATACGGAGAATTCTTCGGTTGCATTAGTGCTTAGCCGGTATGTCATTTATGATGAAGCGCAGATGAAGAAGGCAGGAGCGCTTAAGGGAACGAATTTTGAGGCGTTCCAGCAGGAAAATGATGAACGAAGACCAATTGAGGTAGATGAAGAGACCTATGCGTTGGTGGAACAGGCTACCGGTATCAGCGCAGACCGGATTCAGATTCAGGCATATGAAGTGCCGATTTTCTATCCACGGGAGCAGAGCGCAGTGGATACGGCAACCAATTATTTACAGTTTGTACTGGCGATTTTAATTGTTGCGCTTTTATGTTTTGTAGTATTCAAGGGTATGAAACCGGTAGAAGTTACCGAATTAGAACCGGAACTTTCTGTTGAGGCATTGCTTGCCACAACGAAAGAGAACCAGACGCTTGAAGATGTTGAATTTAGCGATAAGTCAGCAACCAGGCAGCAGATTGAACGCTTTGTGGATGAGAATCCGGAACAGGTGGCATTGCTGCTTCGTAACTGGTTGAATGATGAATGGGATTAATTGGGAGGGTTGTATATGCCAGGCTATGATGAGGAGATTTCAGGAATTCAAAAAGCAGCAATATTGCTGATTTCTTTAGGACCGGAGAAGTCTGCATCTATTTTTAAGCATTTAAAAGAAGATGAGATCGAGTCCCTTACGTTGGAGATTGCAAATACAAGAAGTGTTCCTCCTGATATAAAGGAAAGCATACTTGAAGAATTTTATGAAGTATGTCTTGCCCAGCAGTATATTTCAGAGGGTGGTATTGGTTATGCAAAGGAGCTGCTTGATAAAGCGCTCGGTGAGGATAAAGCGAAGGATGTTATTGGCAGGCTTACCGCATCCTTGCAGGTTCGTCCGTTTGAGTTTGTCCGCAAGGCGGATCCGTCACAGCTTCTTAACTTTATCCAGGATGAGCATCCGCAGACGATTGCCCTTATTTTAGCATATTTGCCATCCGGACAGGCGGCGGCAGTTGTGGGTTCGCTTCCACCGGAGAAGCAGGCAGAGGTTGCAAAACGTATTGCTTTGATGGACAGAACGAGTCCGGATGTGATTAAAGAGGTGGAAAAAGTATTGGAGAAGAAGCTTTCATCACTTGTCAATCAGGATTATACGATTGTGGGTGGAGTAGATGCCATTGTAGCTGTCTTGAATACGGTAGACCGTAGTACAGAGAAGCATATTATGGAAACACTTGAGGTTGAAGAGCCAGAACTTGCAGATGAAATCAGACGTAAGATGTTTGTATTTGAGGATATTCTTACTCTGGATAACCGTGCAATTCAGACTGTTTTGCGTGAAGTTGATAATAATGAGCTTGCAATTGCGCTTAAGAATGCCAATGAGGATGTGCAAAACTGTATTTTTTCCAATCTTTCATCCCGTCTTGCTGCTATGATCAAAGAAGATATGGATTATATGGGGCCTGTACGTCTTAAGGATGTGGAAGATGCACAGCAGAAGATTGTTAATATTATTCGTAAATTAGAAGATACCGGTGAAATTGTTATTTCCCGTGGTGGAGGTGACGAGATCATTGTCTAATCTGATAAAATCCGGATTTGTTGCATTTTCACAAAATAATGCATTGGTAATTGATACAAATAAAAATCATATTATCGAGAGTATTGAAAATTCTCTGTTAAAGGAAACGAAGGAGCCGGAAGAGTCAGCAGAGGAGGCATTGGCGGCTGCAATGATCCGGGATGTGGGACTTGACGAGGAATCGGAGATAGCTCGCTCCTTATTGGATGGGGGAGCAGATGGAGAGGAAGAATTTTCCAAAGAAGAGGCGCTGCGGCAGTCACAGAAAATCGTGCTTGCGGCAAAGCAGGAAGCAGAGGAGATTGTCAACAAAGTCCATAAGGAGACGGAGCAGATGAGAGCTGCCGCTTATGATGAGGTTGAGAATATTAAAAAGCAGGCGCATGAGGAAGGATATCAGGCGGGGTATTCCGAGGGAAGTGACAAGGTCATTGCAGAGTATGAGGAAAAAAAGGCTCAGCTTGATGCACAGGCAGTCCAAAATGAACAATTGTTAATCGAAAAAGAACAGGAATTTGTCACGCAGACAGAGCAGAAAATGGTGGATCTGCTGTGTCAGCTTATTCCATCCATTACAGGCGTATCAATAGAAAATGAGAGGAATGTATTGCTTCATATGATTAATATGGCGATGCGTGATTTGGATAACAGTACAAAATTTGTTATTCGTGTCTCCTGTGATGACTATGAAATGTTGTTGGAACAAAAAGATGAGATATATGGCGCGCTGAATCCGGGCATTGAATTGGAGATTTATGAGGATGCAAAGCTGCATGCCATGCAGTGTTTAATTGATACAGATAATGGCATTGTGGATGTCAGCCTGGATGTACAGTTACATAATTTAATCAAAGCATTAAAGCTTTTGATTCAGGAATAGGTGATGATTTGGAAATTAATTATGAACCATATTTTGCTTTGGTAAATAAAACATTTATAACGGAATTAGGGAAAGTAGTGAAGGTGGTGGGACTTACCGTGGAATCGGTAGGCCCCACATGTAAGTTGAATGATTTATGCAGGATCACCTCGAAAGACGGTCTGCATCAGGTTATGGCAGAGGTGGTTGGCTTCAAGGATAACCGGATTTTACTGATGCCTTTTGAGAGTGTGGAAGGAATCGGGCTTGGCGCTACCGTAGAAAATACAAAAGAGCCGTTACAGGTTCCGGTTGGTGAAGCGCTGCTTGGACGTTCTTTGGATGGTCTTGGCAGGCCGATTGACGGAAAAGAACTGAATTTAAGTGAGTATTATCCGATTGAAGCGCCTCCCCCGGATGCATTAAAAAGAAAAATGATATCAGATATTCTGCCCTTAGGCGTCAAAGCGGTTGACGGCATGATTACGGTTGGAAAAGGACAGCGTATCGGTATTTTTGCAGGATCCGGTGTGGGAAAATCCACTTTGCTGGGCATGTTTGCCAGAAATACGAAGGCAGATGTCAATGTAATTGCCCTGATTGGGGAGCGTGGAAGAGAGGTTCGCGAATTTATTGAACGGGATCTTGGCGAGGAAGGCATGAAACGTTCGGTTTTAGTGATTGCTACATCTGATAAACCGGCGCTGATTCGTAATAAAGCTGCCAAAACTGCGACTGCAATTGCAGAATACTTCCGGGATCAGGGCAAAGACGTGCTGCTTATGATGGATAATATGACACGTTTTTGCATGGCGCAAAGAGAGATCGGGCTTGCCACGGGGGAACCGCCGGTTACAAGAGGTTATCCGCCGTCTGTTTATGCGGAGCTGCCGAAGGTTTTAGAGAGAGCCGGCAATTCAGAACAGGGTTCGATTACAGGGCTTTATGCTGTTTTGGTAGATGGTGATGATTTTAATGAGCCGATATCCGATACGGCAAGGGGAATTTTAGACGGGCATATTATGTTGTCCAGAAAGCTTGGGCATAAGAACCATTATCCCGCAATTGATGTATTGCAGAGTATTTCCCGATGCATGGCTGGAATTGCCTCCAAAGAACATAAGGATGCTGCCGGAAAACTCAAAAATGTACTGGCAACTTACAATGAGGCAGAGGATTTGATTAATATCGGCGCATATCGTTCCGGTTCCAATCCGGATATTGATTATGCGATTTCCAAGATTGGGCAGGTCAATGAATTTTTGCAGCAGGATGTGGATTCAAAGTATCTGTTAGAGGATGAGCTTCACATGCTTATGGGCATTTTTGGGAGTGATCAGACAGCAGGCGTTTAAAAGGATACAGTCAGGTAAAGGGTACGGGGAGATGTGGCAATGGCAAAGTTTATTTATCGTATGCAGAGTATTTTAGATATTAAGTACAAATTAGAAGAACAAGCCAAACAGCATTACATGGAAGTCCGAAACAGGTTAAATGAAGCATTGGATGAATTAGATGCCCTGCTTGCAAGGAAAGAAGCATATTTTCATACCTATCGTAAGCTTTTGTCCGAAAAACTGGATGTGTTAGAGATCGAGACGTGTAAGAACTCCATTTTGATTATGGATGGATATATTGAGCAGCAGCAAATCAAAATCCGTGAGATTGAGCAGGAATTAGATCAGGCAATGCATGCGATGAGCGAAGCGATGAAGGAACGCAAGATTCATGAAAAGCTGAAAGAAAACCAGTTTGAAGTCTTTTTACAGGAACTCAACCAGGAAGAGTTAAAGGAAATTGACCAGTTGGTCAGTTATCAGTATAATAACCGGGATGGAGAGGAGGAATAAGCAGATATGGCAAAGAAGAACAAAGAGAAAAAAGAAGGAAATGAAGAAGGTTTGGGCAGCAGGTTATTATCCGGCTTTTTTGTGATTTTAATTATTGTTGTCTGGCTGGCTATTCTTGTGGCATTGATTAAGTTTGATATTGGAGGTTTTGGAAACTCTGTGTTACGTCCGATTTTAAAGGATGTTCCGGTTATCAGTAAAATTTTGCCGAAGCCATCCGAGGAACAGTTACAGGCAGAAGCGGAGGAGAATCCGGACGAAAATCAGATTGCAACGCTCTCCCAGGCAAAGGATATGATTGAGAAATTGCAGGAGGAGAATGATAAATTAAGTGAAAATAATAAATCCTTAAAAGAAAACAATGACGATTTGGCTAAGGAAATTGAGCGTTTAAAGGCATTTGAGGAGAATCAGAACGCATTTCAGGCGGAAAAGGAAGAATTTTATCGTGAAATAGTCTATGGAGAAAATGCTCCGGATGCCGATACATATAGTAAGTGGTATGAAAGCATAGATGCTGCAAATGCAGAAGCCATCTACCGGCAGGTGATTTCACAACAGTCGGCGGACAGTGATTTGCAGGAGGTAGCAAAGACCTACGAAAATATGAAGCCTGCAGAAGCAGCAGCGGTCTTGCAAAAGATTGGCAATTTAGATACGGTTGCAGAGATTCTCGGGGCTATGAAGACAGATGCCCGGGCGGATATCATGGATCAGCTGGAAGCTGATTTTGCTGCAAATGTAACGAAAAAATTATTGCCGTGACGCCACTTCTTAAAAATATGTGAAAGGAGGTAAAATATGCAGGTGAAAGAAAGCGTGAATGTGTCTAACTTTTTTATGGTTGGCAATCAGACCGGTAAGGGCAGCCGCAAGGCAGCAGACAAATCAGAGCAAACAGATTTTGCAAGTTTTCTGGCAGCTTCTGCCGATTCTTCCGGCAAAAAGGATATGGATATCAAACAGCAGCCGGATGCCAAGGATGTATCTTCCAAAGAGACTCCCATCAAAGAGAAACCGATCGTGGAGAATACAGAAGATGGGAAAGATGCAGATGTAAAGGAAACAGATGTTCCGAATATGGATTTGGAAGAGGAAAAAGAGCCTTTGACAGATGAAACCATAACCACGACATTGTTAGAACCGACCGTGATAACAGAAAATGTTGTGGAGGAAAGCGATATGGATCTTTCCTTAGAAGAGTCAGACGCATTGCTGGAAACAATCGGTAATATTTTACAGCAGGTGACGGAGCAGTTCGATATAACTGTAGACGACCTGGGCAAAAAACTGGATGAACTGGGAATGGAGGCAGAGGATTTACTGTCAGAAGACGGATTGAAGACCATTTTCCTTTCCATGAATTCAGCGGAAGTTTCTGATTTGATTGTGAATGAAGATTTGAATCAGGACTTGAATCAGTTTATTAGTGATGTGAAGGATGAAATCACACAGGATGATGTGAGCCTGGAGGATTTAAGCGCTTATGTGGAGGAACAGGATGTCGGGGATTTGTTCGATTATGTGCCTCGTGAGGATTCCCCTAAGACAGAGATTTTTGTCAGGGTAAATACTGCAAAAGAGCCGCAGCCTGAAGGACAGAGCGTGGATGTGGATATTCCGGCAGAGGATGAGGAGCCGCCTGTTACCGTTTCGGACGAAAGACCGGTTTTTAAAGACGGGCAGAACGCTTCGGATTCAGAAACGGGTGGAAAACAGGATGCTTATACTCCTTTTAAAGCGGAAGCGCATAGCACAGAGGAACATTCCACAGCAGATAAAAAAGAATTGAATTTTGAACACCCGGTTTTACAGGCGGTGGAGCAGGCATTCGATCATGTACAGGATGTTTCCTTTGCAGAAGAGGTTCCGGTGTCAGGCAAAGAAGTGATTGACCAGATTGTGGAACAGGTAAAGGTTAACATGAACCAGGATACGACTTCGATTGAAATGCAGCTGTATCCGGAACATTTAGGAAAAATCCAGATTAATGTGGTTTCCAAAGATGGTGTTATGACTGCAAGGATTGTGGCGGAGACAGAGGCTGCCAAACAGGCAATTGAAGGCGGGCTTACCAGTCTGAAGGAATCTATGGATCAGCAAAATCTCAAAGTAGATGCAATTGAGGTTATGGTTTCTACCACAGGATTTGAAAACAGCAATGAGGAACAGAATTCATATGAACAAAAGCAAAGCTCCCATTCAGGTAAGAAGCCTGATTTATCGGACTTACCGGAGGAAGAAGAGGAGCAGGAGGCAGCCGAGCTTGAAAAAATGAAGTATGCGGGAAGCAGTGTGAGTTACACGGCATAAGGGTTAAACAATCCGGGCGTGTTTCCGATATACATTACAGAAAAGAAAAAGGAGGTATGCGTATGGCATCAGAAATGGGCATTGGCTCAACAGACAACACAGCAAAGACAACTAATTCAAAGGCGATTGATACGACGAAAGCAGCAGCGGCAGCGAGCAAGAACAGTCAAAAATCAAACAGTTCTCTTGACAAGGATGCGTTTCTGCAATTGTTGGTTGCACAGATGCAGTATCAGGATCCGTTGGAACCGACCAGCAATACGGAGTACATGTCACAGTTGGCACAGTTCTCGAGTGTGGAGGAATTACAGAATATCAATCAGACGTTCTCGAATAACCGCGCTTTGAACTTAGCAGGACAGTATGTGATTTTAAATGTTCCGGATACAGCAGGCAACATCAACCAAATCAGTGGTCTTGTGGATTATGTTACAATCAATGGTGGGAAAACATATTTTTCCATTAACGATCAGTATTATGATTCCGATTATCTGGATTCCGTTGTCAGCTTAGATTATCTTGAGTATATTACAAGACAGCCTGATCCATCCGAAACAGAGGGGCAGAATACAGAAGGAAATGGTACTTCTGAAACAGAGAACGGTGATGACAAGCAGACAGAAGGAACTGAAAATGCATAACCTTATGGAAAAGGGGAGATAAACATGGACCGTTTACAGAATTCATTTGTATCCATCGAACAGATGAAGGATACCTACCTGACAAATTATAAGGCAGAACGGCAGGCTGAGAAGAAAGCAGCGGTATCTTTTGAGGAGATGCTGATAAAGGCAAGCGAGCAAAGCGTTTCCAATGAAGTGACATTTTCAAAGCATGCGAATGACCGTCTGGCAAGCAGGAATATCAATTTGAATGATGAGCAGATGGAGCGGCTTCATAATGGCATCAGGCAGGCAAAAGAAAAGAGCATAAAGGAATCATTGGTTATGATGGACAACATTGCATTTATCGTCAACATTAAAAATAATACGGTGATTACAGCGATGGATCAGGATACCAATGACAGCAATGTGTTTACAAATATTGATGGAGCAGTTATTGTATAGCCGGACCTTTGGGAGGCTAGATATCCCGGACTGACAGATGGGATAAAAAAATTAGGAGGTCAAAAATTATGATGAGATCACTTTACTCTGGTGTATCAGGTCTTAAAACACACCAGACGAAAATGGATGTAATTGGTAATAATATAGCAAACGTAAATACGGTAGGTTTCAAATCAAGCGCCGTTTTGTTTAAGGATGTGCTGTATCAGACAACACAGTCAGCAACGGCATCAACAGCAACAAGCGGTGGTACCAACGCAAAACAGATTGGTCTTGGTACTACGGTTGCAACAATTAACAAGAGTTCAACACCGGGTTCGTCACAGTCTACAAATAATCCGTACGATCTGATGATTAACGGAAGTTCATTCTTTATTGTAAACCGTGGCGGTATCAACTACTTTACCAAAGTGGGCGCATTTGATACGGATGATGCTGGTAATCTGGTAAACGGCGCCGGTGATTTGGTAATGGGCTGGCAGGTTGATCCGGATGATCCGACTCAAATCCGCAGGGATACGGTTTCTGCATTGAGACCGGAGGCGATTGAAAATCAGACAGTTCCTCCGGAAATGACATCAAAGACCTATATGACAGGTAATATTGTGAATACGGATCCGAGATTGACAACAGCAGACGGTGTTTCCACGACAGTGTCTATTTATGATAATTTGGGTAACAGTTATACCGTTAAACTTAAAATCACACAGTCCCCGACCGATCCGAGCGCATATAATATTGCGGTTGATTCGATTAAGGATGTGAATAATGTCAATATTATTGATCCAACAAATGGAAAATATACAGCAGCCTTGTCAAATACCACCATCCAGTTTGACCGGAATTCCGGTGATTTTGTTGGCATGGGAGGCATTGCAGGAGCCCTGGCAACGAATTTGACGATTACCAGTAAGAACCCGACAGTTGACGGTGAGGTATTCAAGGATCCGACCCAGGATCCACCGGTTACGAGCATCGAAATAGACTGTTCTTCCTTACATATGTATGCATCAAAGAGTGGAGAGAGTAATCCGGAGACCCACAGGGGCGCAAAGGACAACACTGCTTCCGGCGCAGGACGTAAGACAGGCAAGATGACGGACGTCAGCATTGATACGCAGGGCAGGATTTATGGTATCTATGACAATGGCGTCAATAAGCTTTTAGGTCAGATCTGTGTCGCTAATTTCGTGAATCCGACAGGTCTTGAGGCAATCGGAGGTAATTTATACCAGGAGACGAAGGCTTCCGGAGAATTTGACGGAATTGGGCAGACGATAGCAGACAACGGAGAAACGATGACACAGGGCGTTTTGGAGATGTCCAATGTAGACTTATCTCAGGAATTTACGGAAATGATCGTAACACAGAGAGGTTTCCAGGCGAATTCCAGAATTATCACAGTCTCAGATACCCTGATTGAAGAACTTGTCAATCTGAAGAGATAATAAGAAAAAATAATATTTAGGGGGACCATTGTAATTGGATTTGAAATTCAGTTTGTACAATGGTCTCTTTTCTGTTATAATACCTTTATGAGTATTTATACGGCAGAGGTGGAATGATGATTGAACTTACAAAATTAAACGAAATGAAATTTACGGTGAACGCAGATTTGATTGAATTTGTGGAGGAAACCCCTGATACAGTGGTCTCTCTTGCCACCGGCAAAAAAATTATTGTAAAAGAGAGTAGACAGGAGGTTGCAAATTTAGTAATATCTTATAAGAGAGAAATTTATCAGACATGGAATCATCCGGTATAGAACATAAAAATTGTATTCTTGTGTAAATTTATGTAGAATATTTGTTAAATTTGTGATACAATTATACAGGTTATTTTGAAAAGAGGTTTTTTAGGAAACTCTTTATTATAGTTTAGTGAGGTGGAGACATTGGATATAGCATCGATAGTTGGTTTAATATTGGGATTTGCGTTAATGATATTTGGTATGGTCTTTGATAAAGATACCGGAGTAGATTTTGGAAAGGTCATGTCTTTTGTGGATATTCCGTCTTTCCTGATTACCTTTGGTGGTACCATAGGCGCAGTTATGGCAAGTTACCCAATGAAGGGATTTATTGCCGGTCTTAAGTCAATAGCATTAATTTTCAAGGTTCCGAATTATGATCTTGTGGGAACCATTAAGCAGATTATCGAGTTGTCGAACATTGCCAGAAAGGAAGGTCTTCTGGCATTGGAGGAATCAGCAAACAACTTAGAAGATCCTTTTATGAAAAAAGGAATTATGCTGATTGTGGATGGTACGGATCCGGAGCTTGTCAGGGGAATTTTGGAGGCAGAGCTTATTAATACAGACGCAAGGCACCAGAAAAATATTGCGTTCTGGAAACAGGTTGGAGCTATGGGACCTGCCTGGGGTATGATTGGTACCCTGATTGGTTTGGTTTTGATGTTGAAGGATTTGTCAGATCCGGATTCTATCGGACCGAATATGGCGGTGGCGCTTATCACAACATTTTATGGTTCCTTTATTGCGAACTGGTTGAGCGCTCCGGTAGCCGGTAAGCTGGCGCTTAATAACGATTCCGAAATGCAGTTGAAAGAGATTATGATAGAAGGATTATTATCCATACAGGCAGGTGAAAACCCTCGTGTTATTGAGGAAAAATTAAAATCATTCTTAGATCCTGGCATGAGAGACGGAATGACAGAGGAGGGTGAATAAATATGGCAAAAAAAAGGGAAACGCCGCCAGATGAAGGCTCTCCGGCGTGGATGTCTACATTTAGTGATTTGATGAATCTGCTCCTTTGTTTCTTTGTGCTGCTTTTTGCAAGTTCCACGATGGATGAGGGAAAGATTCAACAGATTATGGCTTCTTTTAATGACATAAGCTTTAGCGTTTTGGAAGCCGGATCCGTATCCTTAGAGGCGGGGCCGATTGTTTCGGGCGGTGTAACACAACTACCCGGCATTGAATCATTTTTGGAACATATTGGCGTATCCTCAGAGGTAAAAGGAAATAATCAGGACTTATCTGCAACAGGCGCAGATGACGGAACCAGTGACAGTTCGAATCAGCCTGACAGTATTGAACCGAATACAGAGGAAGTGCTTGATGAGAGTTCGATGAATATTGGAAAAGAGGAACTTTCTACGAATGATTTGAAAGAGCGGCTTGAGCAGTATGGTTTGGAACAGTCGGAGCAGATGTATGATGAGATATCAGAAATGACAGAATCCTATAACATTGAAGATATGGTTGCGATGGATTTCAATTCGCAATATGTTTCGCTCGATTTGAATGGCGCCATTTTATTTGATGGCGGGCAGGCTGAAATCCGGGAAGATGCGAAGATGTTTATGCAAAAGATTGCCTCGATTCTTGGAAAATATAAGAAATGCGTGATTGAGATAGAAGGGCATACTGATAATATACCAATTCATAACTCGAGGTATGAAAGCAACCTTTATCTTTCCACTGCAAGGGCAACAAAGGTCTATGAATATGTTATGGAACAGACAAATTTGGAAAAAGCCAACATGAAGGTGGCAGGCTATGGTGAAAATCGTCCGGTTGCTTCTAATGACACGGAGGAAGGCAGGGCAAAGAACCGTAGAGTTTCCATAAAAATATATAATCAGTTGAATTCTGATACAGAAAATATAATAGAATAGGAGAAGGATATGAGAAAGAATTTAATTACAGTTATCATACTGGCATTATGTGTAGTGAATTTGATATTGAATATTATTATTGTATTTGTCTGTATGCCTTCGGCAAAGAAGACAAACAGCCTGATTACAGAGATTGCGTCTGTGTTAAGCCTGGAACTGAAAAGTGATAATGAACAGCCGGCGGTATCGCTCAAGGATATGGCAACCTACAGTGTGGAAGCGCAGGTTGTGAACCTGAAGGATGATGGAAGCGGTGACAAGCATTTTGCGCAGGTTGGTTTAACACTTGGATTAAACAGTGCCTCAGAGGATTATGATGATTTGAGTCTCGCATTGACAGATGCATCCGGTGTTGTGTTTGATGAAGCAAGGAATATTATTCAAACTTACACATATGATGAAATTAGCGATCAGGCAACACAGGAGAAGATAAAAGAAAAGATTTTGGATAATTTGCAGAAAAAGTATGCTACGAGCTGTATTTACAGCGTTTCATTCAGTAAGTTTACACTTCAATAGTATATATGGAAAATATGTGTGACTAGACTATTGGAGGTGAGAAAATGGCAGATGTGTTATCTCAAAATGAGATTGATGCTTTGCTCAAACAATTAAGTTCCGGTGAGTTAGACGTCGAAGAGATGAATGACGATCCGGCTGTCAAAATTAAAGAATATGATTTCGCAAGACCTGCCAAGTTTTCAAAAGAACATTTAAGGACGTTGGAGATTATTTTTGAACATTTCGGAAGGCTGGTGTCCAGTAATTTTCCGGCTTATCTTCGGAAAAATGTTCAGATTGATGTCATGAATTCGGAAGCGGTTACCTATTCTGAGTTTTCCAATGCCCTGTCAAATCCGGTTTTGCTTGGAATTGTCAATTTTTCTCCGTTACAGGGCAACATTATTATTGAGCTTGCCTCCAACCTGGGCTTTACGATTATAGACCGTATGCTGGGGGGCTTGGGGGAACCGCTTGATAAACCACGCGACTATTCGGAGATTGAACTAAGTGTATTAGAGAGAATTTTTACGATTTTGGTTGATTTACTTCGGGAACCGTGGCAAAATGTAATAGAGATACATCCGAGGCTGGAGCGGATTGAGACGAATTCACAGTTTGCCCAGATTATATCACCGAGTGAAATGATTGCAATTATAACGATTAATGTTACAATTGGCACTGTGGAAGGTCTGATGAATGTTTGTCTGCCGTTCATGACGTTAGAGGATGTCATGGATAAGCTGAATACCAAGTACTGGTTTTCAACGATGCAGACAAAGGATGAAGATGCTTATGGTGAGGCGATTGAGACCATCATCAACAAAGCGCAGATACCGATTAAAACTTTGCTTGGCAAAAGCAGCATTTCGGTTATGGATTTTATTAATTTGCAAGTTGGCGATATTATTAAACTGGATTCCCATGTTGATGAGGAACTGAATGTGTATGTTGGTAATATTGTTAAATTTAAAGCGTTACCGGGTTCCGGCAATGAAAATTATGCTGTGAAGGTAACAGAAATAATAAGAGAGGAGTAGGAACATGGATGGAATGTTATCACAGGAAGAAATAAATGCATTGCTTGGAAATACAGGTGGCGATGCGGGTGATACAGCCCCAGGTTCTTCTGGTAGTAGTCCTTTAAGCGCGGATGAGTGTGATGCAATTGGCGAGATTTCAAATATCTGTATGGGAACTGCTGCTACAACACTTTATTCCCTCGTAAATCAGAAGGTTACAATCACGACACCGACTGTAACGATAAGTACATGGGACGAGCTTGCGGCTGAATATGAACGACCTTGTGTCTTCATAAATATTTCTTATAAAGCGGGAATTGATGGTAATAATGTCTTGATTCTTCGCGAAGATGATGTTAAAGTAATAACAGATTTGATGATGGGAGGAGATGGCACTAATTTAGTAGATGAATTGTCAGAGCTTCACCTAAGCGCAATTTGTGAAGCCATGA
The DNA here is from genome assembly GCA_023664325.1 of Clostridium sp. Classification (GTDB taxonomy): domain Bacteria; phylum Bacillota; class Clostridia; order Lachnospirales; family Lachnospiraceae; genus CAG-590. Next base: position 124,663 of record JAMPFS010000001.1, on the reverse strand, counting down.
ACCAGATGATGGGATCATCTGCGACATCATTATCTTCTATGCTAAACCGTATGGTAGATATTTCACCGCCTTCTGCGGATCTGGTAGATCTCTCAGACGAAGCGGATGAGTCGAAAGTAGGGTTTGCAAAGTCAGAATCGTTTGTCAGGGTTTTCTTTAAGATGGAAATTGGAGATTTGGTGGACAGTTCGATTATGCAGCTATATCCAATTGAGTTGGCAAAGGAATTGTATTCCATATTTGATTCCAACCAGGAAGGCGGACAGACGGAAGATGTCAAGGAGGAGGCACCGGCAGCGCCGCCGTCACCAGCGGATACCGGAACACCACAAGGACAGCCAATGGCAGCACAGGCTCCGCCGGCAGGTCAGCCGATGATGGGGCAAATGCCACCAATGGGACAGATGCCGCCGATGGGACAAATGCCAATGATGGGGCAGGGGATGCCATATGCTTACGCACCGCCGGTACAGGATGTGCAGGTACAACCGGTTCAGTTCCAACCATTTAATGCATCCTTTAATCCGATAACCCAGCAGGAGAACATTGATTTGATTATGGATGTTCCATTAGAGGTTACGGTTGAGTTGGGTCGAACGAGTAAGTCGATTAAAGAGATTTTAGAGTTCGCGCCGGGAACAATTATCGAACTTGATAAGATTGCAGGCGAGCCGATTGATGTATTGGTAAACGGCAAGCTTGTTGCAAAGGGAGAGGTTGTTGTAATTGAAGAAAGCTTTGGTATCAGGGTAACTGATATCATTAAACAATAAAGTTTTATGAAATGGAGAATATGATATGGCTAAGAGTATTTTAATTTGTGATGATGCAGCTTTTATGAGAATGATGATCAAAGACATTTTAACAAAGAATGGTTATACCATTGCCGGTGAGGCTGAAAATGGTGCAAAAGCCGTTGAAAAATATGCCGAAACCCAACCGGATTTAGTGTTGATGGATATTACCATGCCAGAGATGGATGGCATCCAGGCACTCAAGAAAATCAAAGAGAGTGATCCGAATGCAAGTATTGTTATGTGTTCTGCTATGGGACAGCAGGCGATGGTTATCGAAAGCATCCAGTCCGGTGCAAGAGATTTCATTGTAAAACCATTCCAGCCGGACCGTGTTTTGGAGGCTGTACAGAAGGCTCTCGGATAAATATGAATCTTGTGCAGTCTACTTCCAGCTTTAAAAGTATTGGACAGCTAATTTGTGCAATTTTATTGTTTCTTTTTGTTCTTTTTCTGGCATATTTAGCGGCAAGGATTGCAGGAAGTTTTCAGTCCGGCGTTGTGAATAAGCGAAGTAATATCAGAGTAATAGAGGTGTTTCGCATATCCAACAATAAAGTGATAGAAATCATACGGATTGGGGAAAAATATCTTGCGCTTGCAGTATGCAAGGATAACGTGACCGTGTTAACGGAGCTTTCAGCAGATGAGATAAAGGAACAAGAGGCAGCTTTGGAACCGATTAATTTTAAGGATATACTGGAAAAAATAAAACATGAAAAAAAAGACAAATCAAATTAATAATCGAATAAAAAAGCATTTTCATTTGAAGAAGTTTCTGATTGTATACGTCATTCTCTTTTCCGTGCTTTGCATTGGTTGTCCGGTTCATGCCACAGGCACAGATGAACTGACAGGAAATGACCGTGAGGCAATTACAGATTTGGAAAATGATGTACCCTTTACACTGGGAGTGACGGTTGATACAAGCAATGATGAGGGAACTCTTGCCGGTACACTTCAAATGCTTTTAGTGATTACCGTGATTTCCCTAGCTCCATCAATCATTGTTATGATGACGTCGTATACGCGTATTATTGTAGTCCTGCATTTTTTGAGAACTGCACTGGGTACGCAGTCAGCGCCACCGAATAATGTATTGGTTGGGCTAGCGTTGTTTTTAACCCTTTTTATTATGACCCCTACCTTAAACAGGATTAATGAAGAGGCGATACAGCCGCTTACAAATGGTGAAATCACGCAGGAAGAGGGGCTGAAAGCATGTATGGAACCGTTGCGTGACTTTATGTTTAGCAATATGGAGGATACGAGGGATATTAACTTTTTTCTGGACATGGCCCGTATTGATGATGTGCAGGAGCTGACAGATGTTCCGAATGCGGTTCTGATACCGGCATTCATAATGAGTGAGCTTCGCAAATCCTTTATTATCGGATTTTTGATTTATATACCATTTATTGTTATTGATATGGTTGTGGCATCTACATTGATGGCGATGGGTATGATGATGCTGCCGCCAACTACGATTTCCATGCCGTTTAAGATCTTACTGTTCATTATGGCGGATGGATGGAATTTAGTGATAGGACAAGTGGTCGAAAGTTTTCGTTATTGACAAGAGACTAGATTGGAAGTGAAGGAATGAGTACCGGTGTTGTAATTGATATTGCCAGAGAGGCTTTGTGGCTGATTATTAAATGTGCCGCGCCGCTTTTACTTGTATCCCTGATAGTGGGTTTGGTCATTAGTATTTTTCAGACGGTTACCTCTATTCAGGAACAGACATTAACGTTTGTGCCAAAGATATTAAGCATATTCATAACGCTTATTTTGTGTGGTGGTTGGATTATGGATAATATTGTGTCTTTTATGCAGCACCTGTTTGAAAACTTTTCGTATTATGTGGGGTAGATTATGATTGAGCAATCTTTTTCAATCTATCATTTGGAATATTTTCTGGCAGTTGCAGTCAGAGTGATGGGGGTAATGGCATTTGCTCCCATTTTTGGTAATAATATGACCGTGACACGAAGGGTTAGAATTTTTTTAGGGCTGGCAGCCAGTATGGTAATTGTGACAGCCCATCCATATACACCCCTTCCCTACACCACATTTTTAGGGTATACCGTTATACTTATCAAAGAACTGGTTGTCGGTGTGACATTGGGATTTATGGCAAGCATTACCATGTCCATCATTAATATGGCCGGGCAGTTTATTGACCGGGAGATGGGTTTTTCCATGGTATCTAATTTTGACCAGACGTTTAATACACAGACAACGATCACGGCGGAATTTTACAGTATGCTGGTGATGGTTATGATGCTGGTCTCTGATATGCATTATTTCATTTTATCAGCCTTGTCTGATTCCTTTGAATTGATTCCTTTGGGTAATGTTACCATTGATTCCGGAACCATGTATGATACAATGATTTCTTATATGGTGGATTATTTTGTGATTGCCTTAAGAATCAGTCTGCCGATTTTAATTGCGATTATGCTGCTCAATATGGTATTGGGAATTTTGGCAAAGACAGCGCCGCAGATGAATATGTTTGTTGTGGGTATCCAGTTAAAAATTTTCTGTGGGTTTGCGGTATTGATGATTATTATAGATTTTACCCCTGGTATCGTAGATTTTGTGTATACGGAAATGCAGGATATCGTATATCAGGTTATGGAGGCATTTTATGTGCCGTAATATAGATTGAGGTGATTCTTTGAATTACGAATACAAGATATTGCTGCCCCTTGATTTGCAGATGTTTGCAAAGGAAGGTCCGGGCGGTGAGAAAACAGAAGATGCAACTTCAAAAAGATTATCCGATGTCAGAAAAGAGGGTAATGTTGCCAGGAGCAGGGAGATTCCCACGGCTGCAACGCTGCTTGCGCTGTTTGTCTGCCTGAAATATGCAATGGGATTTATCGGCAGCCATTTGCTTGACACATTTTCAGACTATTACGGACTGATTCCGCATTATGCTTCAGCGGGTGTGGATATCAGGGGATTTTCCGCATTGCTGACAAAAGCGCTGCTCAGTTTGTCCCTCATTATTATTCCATTTTTACTGACAGGGTTTGTTGTGGCTTTTTTTAGTAATTCCCTGCAATTTAAATTTCAGATTACGACCAAGCCGTTAGAGCCGAAGTTTAGTAAAATGAATCCGATTAATGGCGTGAAACGGATGTTTTCCCTTAACACATTAATGGAGCTTTTAAAATCTGTTGTCAAGGTTTTTGTAATTGCTTACATTGCATATGGTGTTTTTTCAGAACATATCAAAGATATTTATCTGTTATATGATATTTCTTTGACACAGGGAATATTATTGATGTATGATATTATTTTGGAACTGCTTATAAAAGTCATCCTTTTATTTGCGGCAATTGCCGCCGTGGATCTCAAGTTTCAGAGGTGGAAATTCAAAGAAGATAACAAAATGACGAAACAGGAAGTCAAGGATGAGTTCAAAAACCAGGAAGGAGATCCGAAAGTCAAAGGACAGCAAAGACAGCGGATGCAGCAGGCTTCCATGCGAAGAATGATGGCAGCGATTCCGGAAGCGGATGTGGTGATTACCAATCCGACGCATTTTGCAGTCGCGCTTTCCTATAAGTCCGGTCAGGGGCAGGCGCCGATTGTGGTGGCTAAGGGCGCTGATTTTCTGGCGGGAAGGATCAAGGAAATTGCAAGAGACAACCAGGTAGATATTGTTGAGAACAAACCCCTTGCCCGAATGCTTTATTATAATGTGGAATTGGGGAATGAAATACCGCCTGAATTATACCAGGCAGTAGCAGAAGTGTTAGCTTATGTATATCAGCTTCATAACCGTGTGAGTTGATGAATATAATGCAGAAGATAGGAGGTGTGAAAAAGAATGCAGAAATCAGATTTATTTGTCGGACTCTATTTATTGGCTGCAATTATCTTTTTCATCATTCCGATTCCAAATTGGCTGTTGGATATTTTAATTACATTTAATATTATGGTTGCATTGGTGATTTTGTTCAACTGCCTCTATACGGAAGAAACTCTTAATATGTCAAGTTTTCCAACGATTTTGCTCTTTACAACGATTTTCAGGATCTCGCTTAATGTATCCTCCACCCGTTTGATTTTACAGTCAGGTGAGCCGGGTGTTGTTGTGCAGACCTTTGGTAATTTCGTTGGAGGCGGCAGTCTCGTTATCGGCGCCATTATCTTTGTCGTGTTGGTTATTGTACAGATGATCGTTATCAACAAGGGTTCTGAACGTGTATCCGAGGTAACGGCGCGTTTTACATTGGATGCCATGCCCGGTAAACAGATGGCGATTGATGCGGATTTGAATACAGGGGCAATTACCGATAAAGAGGCGATGGAGCGCAGGGAGAAAATCCAACAGGAATCTGCTTTCTTTGGTTCTATGGATGGTGCCACAAAATATGTAAAAGGAGATGCGACAGCAGGTCTTGTCATCACCGTAATTAACCTTGTGGGCGGCATTATAACGGGTGTTGTCATGCAGGAGATGACAATTAACGAGGCGATACAGAGATATACGATTTTGACGATTGGTGACGGACTTGTCTCACAGATTCCGTCTATGCTGATTTCCCTTGCCACCGGTATTTTGGTGACAAAGGCGGCGAAGGAAAATAACATCGGAACGATTATGATCGGGCAGTTGTTTCACATCCCGAAGGTTCTTTATATGGTTGGCGGAACCCTTTGCTTTCTGGGCATTTTCACACCGCTTCGCGCAGAGGGAAGAATTTTAGTCTATGTTGGCATGGGGCTTGCCATGATTGTTCTGGGAAGAATGATTGGGCATACGCAGGAAATTGAAGCGATCGAGGAAGAAGTACAGGAGGAAGAGATCCAGGCAGACGAAATCAGGCGGCATGAAAATGTGAATGCCTTATTACAGGTCGATCCAATCGAGTTGGAGTTTGGTTATGGCATTATCCCGCTTGCAGATGTGAACCAGGGTGGAGACTTACTTGACCGTGTGGTAATGATCCGAAGGCAGATTGCATTGGAATTAGGCGCGGTTGTGCCGATTATCCGCTTAAGGGATAATATCCAGCTGAATCCAAACCAGTATATTATTAAGATAAAGGGAATACAGATCAGTGAAGGCGAGATTTTGTTTGACCATTATATGGCGATGAATCCGGGATATGTGGAAGAAGAAATCACCGGAATACCAACGTTTGAGCCATCCTTCCATCTGCCTGCAATCTGGATTACGGAAGCACAGAGGGAACGTGCGGAGTCTATGGGATATACCGTTGTGGATCCGCCATCCATCATAGCGACACATTTGACAGAGATTATTAAGAGCCATTTGGATGAGCTGCTTACCCGTCAGGATGTGCAGAATCTTATTAACAATGTAAAAGAGACAAATACCACGCTTATTGATGAACTTGTGCCAAAGTTGTTAGGTGTCGGCGAAATACAGAAAGTATTGCAGAATCTTTTGGGTGAGGGAATATCCATCCGGGATCTGGTGACAATTTTTGAAACATTGGCAGACTATGCAGCAACCACCAGAGACACGGATGTGTTGACGGAATATGTAAGACAGCGTTTGAAACGGGCAATTTCAAACACCTATTTTACGGACGGTGAAATGACAACGGTTGTTACATTAGATCCTCAGATCGAACAGGATATCATGAATTCGATTAAGCAGACAGAACAGGGGGCATATATTACTTTGGATCCTGCCAAGACGAAAAAAATACTGAATTCTGTGGAGACGGAGTTAAAGAAATTGGAGAATCAGGGGAAAGCGCCAATTATTATCACGTCTCCGATTGTAAGAATGTATTTTAAAAAGCTGACAAGTGAGTATTTTAAAGATTTAATCGTAATATCATATAATGAGATAGAATCGGATGTAGAATTACAATCAATTGGGGTGGTGACAATAAATGATAATTAAAAAGTTTCAGGCAAATTCAGAGACAGAGGCAATTATGCTGGCAAAGGCGGATCTTGGAAAAGATGCCATTGTCATGAATATTAAAACGATTAAACCGAAGGGAATCTTTAGCATCTTCCGCAAGACAAAAGTCGAGGTCACTGCGGCTGTGGATGAGGTTGCAGACAGAGAACGGCAGGCGGCGGAAAAGAAGATAGAGGAGGCAAAGACATCCTCAAAGTTTAATGCTCAGATTGATGAAAAACTGCACCCGGAACGAAAGGTTGAATCAGAGGAATCCAAAGAGGCGAAGGAGTTGGAGAAGAAACTGAACAGTCTCGCCATGCTCTTAGAACAGCAGCTCGAATCGCAAAAAAAGGAAAACAGCAATCACAAATCCGAGAAAACGGAGTCAGATAAGGAAGTTTCTGAAGATGAGAAGGATGGGGAAAAGGAAGAAAAAGCAGAAATTCCGGAGAAGACGAGTCTGAAAGATAAGTCGATTGATCTGATTATTGAACAGCTTACCAATAACGAGGTTACCTATCAATATGCAAAGCAGATCATGGATGAAATCACAAGTGCGGGAAGCATCCGCACATTGGATGATATGTTAGCATGTGTTTATCAGAAAATCATCTTAAAATTGGGAGAGACAAAGACGATATCTTATGAAAAGGATGATAAAAAACCGAAAATTGTGTTTTTCATGGGGCCGACAGGGGTTGGAAAGACAACAACGATTGCGAAGCTTTCCTCTAAGCTTATATTAGAGAAGAAGAAAAAGATTGCAATTTTTACTGCGGATACCTATCGGATTGCAGCAGTGGAGCAGATTAAGACCTATGCAAATATTTTATCCATTCCTGTGGAGGTTGTCTATGAGAGTACGGACGTTGAGACCCACTTACCGAAATATAAGGATTATGACTATATTTTAGTGGACACGGCAGGTCGTTCCCATAAGAACAAAGAACAGGTGGATGATTTAAAGAGGTTATTTGAAGCTTTTTCAAAATACGATATTTTAACGTATCTTGTGCTCAGCGCAACGACGAAGTACAAAGACTTACAAAGAATTACTTCATTGTATGAAGATATATCAGAGTATGGTTTGATTTTTACAAAGCTGGATGAAACGGATGCAATTGGTAATGTATTGAATGTCAAATTAGATACCGGCATGCCTCTTGCGTATATTTCTTATGGACAGAATGTACCTGATGATATAGAAATTATGAATCCACAAGTAATCGCCAAACAGGTGCTAGGAGGTGGAGATGGCTATGGATCAGGCTGCTAATTTACGACAACAGGTAGAAAAATTAAAAGAGCAGACTCCCACCACTGCCAGAGTGATTGCGGTAACCAGCGGAAAAGGTGGTGTGGGAAAGACCAGTATCTCTGTCAATCTGGCATTACAGTTTCAAAAACAGGGAAAAAGAGTGGTTATACTGGATGCGGATTTTGGATTGGCAAATGTGGAAGTTATGTTGGGCATTCGTCCAAAGTATGATTTGGCAGATGTGATCTTTAGCAATCGATCCATTGAGGATATTATCACTGAGGGCCCGGAGGGAATTGGATTCATTTCCGGCGGCTCCGGTGTACAGGATATGGGAAATCTTGACAAGAACCAGCTTCAGAAGCTGATCGCCCAATTGGTAAAACTGGATAATCTCTATGATGTGGTGATTATTGATACCGGGGCAGGGATTGCGGATTCCGTGATTGAATTTGTGTTAAGTTCACCGGAAGTTTTACTGGTGATAACTCCGGAACCGACATCCATTACGGATGCATACTCTCTGCTGAAGGTAGTAAACCGTAAGAAAGAGTTTGACCGGAACAGCAAGGCAATCAAGGTTATCACAAACAGAGTAGAAAACTATGAGGATGGACAGGAGATATATGAAAAAATCAGAATTGTCGTCTCAAAGTTTTTGAATATACAATTGGAATATCTGGGATATATTCCGTATGACAGAAGAATGGAAAATGCTGTGTTGGAACAAAATCCGGTCGTGATGGTTGCGCCAAACAGCGGCCCGGCGCTTCGGTTGAAAGCAATTTGCAATACCCTGCTCAAGATGCCGGAGGAGGAGACAAAGAAATATGGTATTGCCAAAGTATTGTTGGATTTAATCAAAAATAAAAAAAGTAAAGGATGAGGGAGCCTATGGATAGCAGACTTACAATTGGTGATAAAATTGATTTGGAAAAAATAGAAACCAGACTTTCCGCCGATCCGGATAAGCGTACTCCAATTTATGCCAGCCAGGTATTGGATGAGACTGAAAATGGCGGGATATTAGCAGCCATGCCATTTAAGGAGGGGACTGTGGTTCCGCTGACAACGGGGCAGAAATTTCTTGCCACGTTTTATACAAGAACCGGTCTGTTCCGCTGTGAAGTAGAGGTCAGCGCCAGGTATAAAAAGGGTACGATGTTTTATATGGAGCTTACACAGAATACGCTTTTTAAGAAAATCCAGAGAAGGGAATATTACCGCTTGGAATGTAATATTCCAATCGAATACCGTCTCATCGGTGAGGAGGAGAAAAAACTGATTGAATCAGGAACCGTATATGATGAGGAAGCCATGAGCCTGGAATGGAAAAAAGGCGTGATGCTTGATTTGAGCGGTGGCGGAATCCGGTTTGTATCTCCAGTCCAGGAAAAGCTGGATTCCATTATGCAGGTACGGTTTGAAATGCCGGTTGATGAGGAAGATGAGATTTTTTGCCTGTATGTGAGGCTCGTTTGGTCAGAGAAAAACCAGAATAACAATACCATTTATGACCAGAGGGTGAAATTCTGGAAAATGAATAATAAACTGAGGGAAAAAATTATCCGCTCCATTTTTGAAATGCAGCGAAAAATCCGCTTAAAAGCATCCGGAAATGGATAAATCGGAAATAAAATGTTATTATGCACTTATGTGCAGATGAAATGTGTTATAATAGAAACAGTGAAATACTGTGCGAAACTGTGGGGGGATGATATGAGAAATTATACAGGGAACAAACTTGTAATCATCGCCAGTTCTACAGGAGGTCCAAAAGCATTACACCAGGTAATCCCCAAGTTGGATAAAAACCTGGACGCACCGGTTGTGGTAGTACAGCATATGCCTAAAGGATTCACGGAATCCCTTTCACAAAGATTAGATGAGCTTAGTGAAATATCTGTCCGTGAAGCATCTGATGGAGAAATTCTTCAGAAGGGCAATGTTTATATTGCACGGGGTGGTCTGCATATGAGGATAACAGAGAATCAGCAGGGGTCGCTGCAAATTCACGAGACGGAGGAGCCTCCGGTGAATGGACTGCGGCCTTGTGCCAATATTACATTTGACAGTATTCTTTCTTGTCCGTTAGATGCAATTGTGTGTGCTGTATTGACCGGAATGGGAGCTGACGGATGTACGGGAATCGAACATTTAAAGAAAAAGCACAATATTTTTACAATTGCACAAAACCGTGAAACATGTGTTGTTTACGGTATGCCAAAAGCAGTTGTCGAACATGATTTGGCAGATCTGGTTTTGCCATTAGATGAGATTGGCGAGACGATTAATATCAAGACGGGGGTGTACTAAGATGGATTTAAGTCAATATCTTGAGATTTTTATTGATGAGACAACGGAACATTTACAAACTTTGAACGATCAGGTATTAGTGTTAGAGGCAGAGCCTGACAATATTGAAACCGTAAATGAAATCTTCCGTGCGGCACATTCTTTAAAGGGAATGGCGGGAACTATGGGTTTTAAGCGCATGCAGCGTTTGACACACGATATGGAGAATGTATTTTCTACGATCCGTGATGGAAAGATGAGCGTAACACCGGATCTTGTGGATGTGGTGTTTAAGTGTTTAGATGCGATTGAGGAGTATTTAGGCTGCATTAAAGAAACTTCTGACGAGGGTGAGAACGATAACGAAGAGATCATTAACCAGTTAAATGCCTGCTTGGCGGTGAGCAGCGCTGAAGCTCCGGCAGAGGCAGAGAAGGCACCGGAAACTTCTAAGGAGACGGCAGAGAACCAGGACGAAGATAAGCGCAAATTCCTGAATATCAAGATTGCAGATTTTGAGAAGAATGCAATGACAGAAGCCGAGGCGAAGAATCTGAATGTATACGGAGCTACGGTTTATATAGATGAAAACTGTATTTTGAAGGCTGCTAGGGCATTTCTTGTGTTTAAAGGACTTGAAGAGATTGGTGAAGTGATCCGTTCCGTTCCAACCGTACAGGATATCGAAGATGAGAAGTTTGATTTTGATTTTTCACTGCTGATTATCTCTGCCAAATCTTTGGAGGAAGTGAAAAAAATAATAGAGGATGTATCGGAGATCAAAGAGGTTGTCATTGAGGAGTATGAGATTCCAAGCGATGCAAAGGTGGTAAGCTCGGTACAGGTGAAGGAAGAAAAGCAGGAAGTTAAGAAAGAGGACACAAAGAAAAAACCTGCGGCTGCAAAGACTGCGGGTAAACCGGTTGCAAACCGTTCTGTCCGCGTCGATCTTGACAAGCTGGATGTGTTGATGAATCTGGTGAGTGAGCTGATTATTGCCAAGAATGGTCTTGTGTCTGTCAACAACCAGGATGAGGGAAGAACCTCCATGCAGAGTTTTAATGAACAGATTGAGTACTTAGAGCGTATTACAACGAATCTGCATGAGTCTGTCATGAAGGTGCGGATGGTGCCGATTGAGAGTGTTGTCAACCGTTTCCCACGGATGATTCGTGATCTGTCCAAAAAATTAGGAAAAGAAATGGAATTGATTATGACCGGTGAAGATACGGAGCTTGACCGTACTGTGGTAGATGAGATTGGCGATCCGCTCATGCATATGCTTCGTAATTCGGCTGACCACGGTTTAGAGCCGACCATTGAGCGGTTGAAACTTGGCAAGCCGCAGGTGGGAACCATTAAACTGAATGCATACCAGGATGGCAATAATGTTACCATCGAGGTTGAGGATGATGGCGCAGGCATTGATGTGGAGAAAGTAAAAGCGTCAGCAGTTAAAAAGGGACATATCACCGAGGAACAGGCAGAGATGATGAATGAAAAGGATGCGATTGATTTATTGTTCCGTCCTGCATTTTCCACTGCCGAAAAGATTTCGGATGTTTCCGGACGAGGTGTTGGCCTGGATGTTGTTAAGAATAAGATTGAAGGTTTAGGTGGTGATGTGGAAGTTTCTACAAAGCTCGGGGAAGGAACCAAATTTACAATCAGGCTTCCTCTTACCCTGGCGATTATTCAGGCGTTAATGGTGGAAGTGCGCAATGAGAAATATGCAATTCCGCTTAACTCCATTGTAACGATTGAGGATGTCATGGTGAGTGACATTAAGTATGTTCAGCAAAAGGAAGTGATAAATCTTCGCGATACGGTTATTCCGATTGTCCGCTTAGATGAGATGTTAGACTGTCCTCCAAGAGAAGAGGAATCAGAGAATCTGATTATTGTGATTGTCAAGAAAGGGGATAAACAGACCGGTCTTGTAATTGATAATTTGTTAGGACAACAGGAAATCGTAATTAAGCCGCTTGGTAAATATATTAACATTCACAGGATGATTAGCGGCGCTACGATTCTTGGTGATGGTGAGGTTGCACTCATTATAGATTCTAATTCATTGGTATAAGGGGGCATTGATATGGAAGAAAACGCAGTTGTAAGCGAAGCAAAACAGTATATTGTAGTGAAGCTTGATGACGAGCAATATGGAATTGACATCACCTTCATTGATAATATTGTTCGTATGCAGCAGGTAACAAGAGTTCCAAAAGCGCAGTATTTTTTTGAAGGCGTGATTAATCTGCGCGGTGAAATTATTCCGGTTATGAATCTCCGCCTGAAGTTCGGGCTGGAGTCAAAAGAAAATACAAATGCGACACGTATTATTATTATCAAACTGGAAAATAATGCAAAGATAGGTATTTTAGTGGACGAGGTCCGCGAGGTTGTAACATTAGAGGAAGATGATATTGAGAAAGTAGTTCATGATGAGCAGGGAATGAATCTGATCGGTGTTGGCAAGTATAAAGAGACATTGATTTCATTACTGAATATTCAGGGAATTATTCAAGACTTAGATAATGTGTAGGTGATTAAGATGTCGTATGATAATTTAACAAGTATGAAGCTGGATGTATTAAAAGAAATCGGTAATATTGGCGTGGGAAATGCAACAACGGCGCTCTCCGTGATGTTACAGTCCAATCTGGCAATGGAAACACCGGTAGTCAGGATTCTGGAATTTAATGAAGTTGCAGATATCATTGGCGGAGCAGATTCGATTGTGGCTGCGGTACTCACGCACTTTACCGGGGAGGTCAGTGGCATGACACTGTTTATCATGCAGGTGGAGGAAGCCAAGAATATGGTTTCCGTCATGTTGAATAAGACATATCCCGAAGATTTTGTGGAGTTCGACCACATGGATGAGTCTGCATTGAAGGAAGTGGGAAATATTTTAATGAGTTCCTATGTATCTTCCATCAGTACATTAACAGGCTTAGAGGTTCGGACGGATCCTCCGGGAATCTGTGTTGATATGGCAGGGGCTGTGCTGAGCCTGCCAATTAGTGTGTTAGGACAGGTTGGAGATAAAGCATTGATTATTGATTCAAAGTTTGTAGATAACAACCGCCCTATTGATGGGTTTATAATGTTTGTGGCAGATGATGTGTCATTTGATAGGATATTTGAGGCGTTAGGAATCGGGTGTTGACAAATGGAAGAGGTAATTAAGGTTGGCATTGCAGAGTACAAGCTATGCCGGAAACCAAATAAGATAACCACGATTGGACTTGGATCCTGTGTGGGTATTGTTCTTTATAATTTAACAGATGAGTATTGTGGACTGGTTCATATTATGCTGCCGTCCAGTAAAGAAATTATTAATAATTCAAAACGTGCAAAATTTGCAGATACAGGAATTGAAGATTTGGTTCATGAATTAGAAAAAAAAGGCGTGAAAAGGAGTTCGCTGATTGCAAAGATTGCCGGTGGAGCAACCATGTTCCAGATGGGCAGCAGTGCAGCGCTTGGCGGCGCCGGAATGGGAAGCATTGGAGACCGTAATGTAAAATCCGTAAAGGAGACGCTTGCGCATTTCAGAATACGGATTGTTGCGGAGGACACAGGCGCTGATTACGGAAGAACCATTTTATTTGATCCGATGACAAGGGATCTGATCATTCGCTCAGCCGGTAAGAGTGAAAAAATAATCTGATTGTAGAGGAAATGATATGAAATATCAGTATATAAGGGCATTTATTGTTCTGTCGGCAGGGTTGCTTGCATTGATTGTGAATATGAAAACAGGAAGAGATGTCACAACATCTTTGTTGATTGTATTAATCGTCCTGATTGTGTTCTATGTGCTTGCAACCCTGATTGTTGAAATCCTGCAAAAGGCGATGGAGAAGAAGGAAGATCAGGAAACTGACTCGGAGGATGATATGGAACAGGAAGATACAACAGATGCAGAAGGTTTAATGGAAGATGCAGAGGAAGTTTCCGAGATTGGTTTTGATGAGGATGATGAATAAATAACATGCATACGGGGTGTTAAATATGGACGAAAACAAGAGAAATAAGCTTTGGGAGGAATATAGTAAAAACCGTTCCGAAAAACTTCGGGAAGAGATTATTTTGGAATATGTTTCTTTGGTGAAGCTTGTTGCAGGACGTCTGAACATGTATTTGGGATATACTGTGGAGTATGATGATTTAGTCGGATATGGCGTATTCGGTCTGATCGATGCCATTGATAAGTTTGATTTTGATAAGGGAATTAAGTTTGAAACCTATGCAAGCCTTAGAATCAGAGGTTCTATACTGGATCAGATCCGGAAAATGGACTGGATTCCAAGATCAGTCAGACAAAAGCAAAAACAGATGGAAGTAGCGATTGCAAAGCTGGAGAAAGAAAAAGGCGTCAATGTAAAGGACAAGGATATTGCAAACGAACTTGGAATCTCTTTGGATGAATACCGGAACTGGGAAGGGATGACAAACATTTCCAATATTGCATCGCTGGATGAATTTATGGAGCAGGGATCCGAATCCGGTGTGACGGAGTTTAAAAATAATGCATTTGTGGAACCGGAAGAGGCGGTTGACCGGGAGGAAGTGAAAAAACTTTTAATGGAATCATTGGAACTTCTCACAGAGAAAGAACGGAAGGTTGTTTTACTGTACTATTATGAGGAGTTGACTTTAAAAGAGGTTGCCAGTGTGTTGGAAGTATCAGAATCGAGAATTTCACAGCTTCATTCAAAGGCATTGGAAAAAATGAAAAAACACTTAGGTGTTCATTTTGACATTTTGATGGGCTGATGGCTTTTCGTCTATGGGCTTTTTGTTTCCGGCAGGACGAAACGATTCGATCTTTATGGGGGGAATATTATGAAATATACAAATGGCTTTTTTCAATTGGATATTCGGGAGGATGGCGTGTATGCGCATATCTATCCTGCGAAGGAGAAAGGGAAACCGGTCGTCATTCAGGAATTTGTAGAGTATATTGAAAACTGTGGAATCAGGGAATATAATCTGCCGGAGCTTAACAAGGCAATTGACGGCGTGACAGAGAAGACAGTTGTCTTTGTATCCAAAGAAAAGATTTCGGAAGTTCCGGAAAAGGCAAAGGTAAGGATTACCAGTGATCATATGATGGCAGTGATTCGGTTTTATCCGCCTTCCCTGAATGGGAAATATATGACAGAACGGGATATTATGAATGAACTGTCCCGTGTGAATGTCACCTATGGCATTTCTGCAAAAGTATTAAAGGCATATATGGCTGGCAGGCAGTTTTGCCGTGATATTCCGATTGCCAAAGGGAAAGCAGTTGTTCCGGGAAAGGATGCTGTAATCACATATCATTTTCAGACGAATCCAACTGCGAAACCACAGCTTTTGGAGGATGGCACGGTAGATTTTCATCAGCTTAATTTGTTTACCAGTGTAAAAAATGGAGATTTACTGGCAGAACTGACACCGGATATTCCGGGAGAACCCGGCATAGATGTGTTTGGAAGCCAGGTGATGCCATTAAAGGTGCGAAAACTTAACTTGAAGCATGGGCGCAACATACGGATGTCGGAGGATCAGACAAAGATATATTCTGAAGTGGACGGTGATGTGAAGTTAGAGGGTGACACTGTATTTGTGGCTAACACATATACGGTTGCTGCGGATGTGGATGCATCGACCGGAGATATCCAATATAATGGCAATGTGGTTGTGACTGGGAATGTCCGTGCCGGTTTTTCGGTAGAAGCGACCGGAGACATTGAGGTGAAGGGCGTTGTCGAGGGCGCAGCGTTAAAGGCTGGCGGAAGCATTGTCTTAAAACAGGGCGTTCAGGGTATGAGCAAAGGGAAATTGGAAGCAGGCAAAGATATTATTACAAAATTTATCGAGAGCTGCTTTGTGCAGGCAGCCGGCGTAATCAATACAGGTTCCAGCCTTCATTCTGACCTGATTGCGGGAGAGCAGGTGATTGTCAGCGGCAAAAAAGGATTTTTGATTGGTGGCACTGTTTCCGCAGGAAAACGTATAGAAGCCAGTGTTTTTGGTAATAAAATGAATACAAACACTGTGTTAAAAGTAGGTGTCAAGCCGGAGATTATGGAACGGTTTAAGGAGCTTACGGCATCGCTCAAAGAAGACAAGGAAGAAATGGGTGAACAAAAACAGAAGCTGGATGCGATCAAGAAAAAATTAAAAGAAGGACAAAAACTTTTACCGAACCAGATTATGCTTGCCAAGCAGTTAGGTGAGACTTTAAAGGAATTAGGGGAGAAAGTGACAAAGGAATCTGAGGAACATGAACTTCTCAAAAAGGAGATTGAAGAAAATACAAATGGAAAGGTTGTCGTAAACCATACGATCTATCCGGGCGTCCAAATTTATATTTCAACCAGAGTGTATCCGGTGAAAGATGTCCGCAGCAGATGCCAGTTCCGTGTGAATGGCGCAGATATTGTAAGCACAGGGATTTAACGGTTCTGTTATTTTAACTTGGCAGCAGTCATTTTAGGAGAAGATTTTGGCAGGAATGTCCGGTAAAAACAGGTTTTGGAGGTGGCGGTATGATTCGTCCGGTAGAAATGCAGATGCTTTTGCCTCGTACAGAGTCAGTGGGAACTACCCAGCAGCATGAAAATCAGAGAGTGGTAAATGAGAATACGTTTGCAGCAAATGAGGTTGCGAAAGAGGTGAAGCATAACAGTGAGACCGTAATCCGCAAAGATGGCAATCAGTTAGCGGAGTTTCAGTATGATGCGAGGGAGGAAGGCAACGGTACTTATCGGAAACCGAAGAAAAGAAAAAAACGGCAGAACCAATCGGATGATGAAACAGAACAGCAGGAGACATCCGACGTAAGAATGGAAAACGATAAGCAGCCCAGAGTAAACATTCAGATATAGGAGATAAAGATGACAGTTCCAGTTAGTATTATGATTATAATCGGTATTATATTTATATTTGCAAGCTATTTTTTCTCAGAGAATTTTTCAAAGCAAGACGAATATTTTAATGCAGATTTATTAACCGTAAAAAATGATTATGAGTTTTCAGAAAGAGAAAGACAAATTATCAAGCGTAAGATAGAAGATGTCATTGCGGAACATGCAAAGGAGATTTTATATGAGACAAATGAATCTTTAGCAAACATGGCAAATGAAAAGACAATGGCTCTTGGCGATTATGCTGTCACGGTCTGTGATGAAATTGAGCGGAACCATAAAGAAGTCATGTTTTTATACAGTATGTTAGATGATAAGCAGAAAGAAATTATGAAAACCGTACAGGCTGTGGATAAAGCAAAGAAGGAATTAAAAGACTCTGTGATGAAAATACAGGTGGAGAGAAAGCAGCGGCAGGAGATTGTCTCCGAGCCGGAAGGACCGAAGAGACAGTCAGCGATTGACCAGCTTACGGCATTAAAGCAGATGAGAGAGCAGTTAGATGCTAAGGCAAACCAGAATCCTCCGGCGGAGCAGGAGAAGACTGTGGCGAAGAAGGTTACGGAACTGCCGCCACAGAATGTGCAGGTTATGGAGAAAGCACCTGCAAATACCACAGAGAAAATTGCAGAACCGGTAAAGATGCCTGCAAAGGAACAAAAAGACCGGAAGACGGCAAAAAATGTTTTGGAAGAAACGATGCAGGAAGATTTCCGTTTGGATTTGAATGATTCGGATCTGTTGAGTCAGGAGTATGACATGGATATCGAAAATGCATTTGAAGATGAGGATTTATCAGATTATGAAGATGTATTTGAACAGGATGACCAGGCAGATACACTCGAAGAGGAGTTTGAGGAAAATTATAATCTGAATGACACTATTTTGCAGCTGCACAGCAGAGGACATAATATCATATCCATCGCCAGGGAGTTAGGGCTTGGTGTAGGTGAGGTAAAACTTGTAATAGATTTGTACCAGGGAGTATAAGATGAAGTTTAAATATTTTTTAAGAGGATTAGGTTTTGGAATTGTTTTTTCCGCCATTATCTGTTTAACTGCATATCAGGGAAATTCCAGTCCGGTCATAACGGATGAGGAAATTATCCGCAGAGCCGAGGCGCTTGGAATGGTGGAACAGGAAGATAAAGTTGGTGAACTGCTTGGACGGGAGAAAGACAGCCGGGATGGGGATGAGACATCCCAAACGAATACGGAGGCTCCACAGCAGGAAATTTCAGAGGAAACGAGTGAAGAGTCAGAAGAAAGCAAGGAGAGTGACTCTGAAAAAATATCAGAAACGGAGAAAAATCCAAAGACAGAGAACCGCGTTACCGAGCAGGAAGAAAAGAAAACGGAGGCTTCCACGGAGAAACCGGAGGCTACAACAGAAAAACAGTCCGAGCAGAAGAAAAATACAGTCAAATTGACAATTGAGAGAGGGGCTTCTTCTTTTCCGGTATGCCAGAAGCTTCAGGAGCTTGGAATGATTGAAAATGCATCGGATTTTGATACCTATCTGGTAGAAAACGGATATGCATCCAGGATTCGTGTAGGTGAACATACTTTGAAGAAGGGCATGTCGTATAAGGATATTGCAGAGGCAATCTCGGATCCATTGTAACGCATCTTGGCGATTCAAAAGTTCTTATTTCTGTGAAAAGCTTCAAAAAAAGTAAAAAATCCTTGTAGTATTGATAGCATTATGCTATAATACCACTCGGTAAAAAAATAATACACAGTAGTGGATTTCCAAAAGGGTGCAGATTTGTACACTTGTTATGGATTTGTTTTTTGGAAGCAGAAGCTGCTGGAGGTAAAACCAGGAGGTAAATTATGAGCGTTATTTCAATGAAGCAATTGTTGGAAGCAGGTGTGCATTTTGGACACCAGACAAGAAGATGGAACCCTAAGATGGCTGAGTATATTTATACTGAGCGTAACGGAATCTATATCATTGACTTGCAGAAGTCAGTCGGCAAGGTAGATGAGGCATATGAGGCAATTAAGAAGTGTGCTTTAGAGGGTGGAAAGATTTTATTTGTTGGTACGAAAAAGCAGGCTCAGGATTCTGTTAAGACAGAGGCAGAGAGATGTGGCATGTACTATGTAAACGAGAGATGGTTAGGCGGTATGCTTACAAACTGGAAGACCATTGAAACCCGTATTGCAACCCTGAAAAAGTATGAGAAGATGGAAGAGGATGGAATATTTGATGTTCTTCCTAAGAAAGAAGTTATCAAGATCAGAAAAGAAATGGATAAGCTTCAGAAGAACTTAGGCGGCATCAAAGAGATGGGTGGAGCCCCAGATATGATTTTTGTTGTGGATCCACGCAAGGAGAGAATTTGTATTCAGGAAGCACATTCATTGGGAATTCCTTTAGTAGGTATTGCGGATACAAACTGTGATCCGGAGGAGCTTGATTATGTTATTCCGGGTAATGATGATGCAATTCGTGCAGTAAAGTTAATTGTTGCAAAGATGGCTGATGCGGTAATCGAGGCAAATCAGGGTGTGGATGCGCAGCCTGAGGAAACTGTGCCGGAGGCAGAGGTTGAGGCTGAGACTGTAGAAGCTGAGTAATCAGGACATTTTTAGATAGGTCGAATAAAAGCCTTGACCGTTTCGGTTAAGGCTTTTTGAAAAAGTATAATATATGGAGGAAGAAAACGATGGCTGTTACAGCAAGTATGGTAAAAGAGTTAAGAGAGCTTTCCGGTGCAGGTATGATGGACTGTAAGAAAGCACTTACTGAGACAAATGGCAATATGGAGGAAGCCGTAGAATTTTTGAGAAAAAATGGTATGGCAAAGGCTGAGAAGAAGGCAAGCAGAATTGCCGCAGAGGGTATCTGCAAGGTTGTTGTAAGTGATGATAATAAGAAGGCAGCAGTTGTAGAGGTGAATTCAGAGACAGATTTTGTGGCAAAGAATGAGAAATTTCAGGATTATGTTGCAAAGGTTGCAAATCAGGTGCTTGTATCCTCTGCAGCGGATAAAGATGCATTTATGGCAGAAGCATGGGCAGAGGATTCTTCTAAGACCGTGGAAGATGTTTTGAAGGAGCAGATTGCAGTAATCGGTGAGAACTTAAAGATTCACAGATTTGAGAAAGTGGAAGCAGAAGAAGGATTAGTTGTTTCCTATACACATGGCGGCGGACGGATTGGCGTGATTGTAGAGGCTGCTACAGATGTGGAAAATGATGCAATTAAAGAGGCAATGACAAATATTGCAATGCAGATTGCAGCGCTTTCACCAAAATATGTAAGTGAGGCACAGGTAAGCGCAGATTATATTGAGCATGAGAAGGAGATTTTACGGGCTCAGATTATGAATGATCCGAAGGAATCCCAGAAGCCGGAAAAGGTGATCGAGGGCATGATCCAGGGACGTGTAAAGAAAGAATTAAAAGAAGTATGTCTGTTAGATCAGGTATATGTTA
The DNA here is from genome assembly GCA_023664325.1 of Clostridium sp. Lineage (GTDB taxonomy): Bacteria > Bacillota > Clostridia > Lachnospirales > Lachnospiraceae > CAG-590. Next base: position 104,041 of record JAMPFS010000001.1, on the reverse strand, counting down.
AGGCGGAAGACGGAAAGCAGAATGTTGCCAAGTATATAGAAGCAGTTGCAAAGGCTAACAATGCGAACTTCTCCATCAAAAAATTTGTTCGTTATGAGACCGGTGAAGGTCAGGAAAAGAAGAATGAAGATTTTGCAGCAGAGGTTGCAGCTCAGATGAATGCATAATCATGTATTTGGGTAGAGGAAGGTTCATACATTGGGGTTACAATGTATGAACCTTTTTGTCTTGGTTTTCATTTTCTCATTTCTTTTTACTGAAAACTATGGTATAATCAAAACTAGTCGTGCAAAGGTTTTGGAAATCAAAATCAGGATGAAAGGAAAGACATCATGGCAGATAGCAAGCGAGCGGGTAATGCGCAGACAAAGAGAAGAAAAAGAATAAGCCGGTTAAAGACATTAATTGTTTTTTTGGCAGTTTTTTTGTTGTTAGCATCGGTTATACTGAATTTTGTATTAGTATTTAAAGTATTTGAATTACAAAACAAGGTCGACAAATTATATTCTATGACGCCAGCCGTGGTGAACGTGGAAGTATTATAAGTGTAGAATTGGAGGAAAATATGAGTTTTTTCAAGGATTTCAAAGCAGATTTTACGCAGGCAATGAATGAGTTAATGCCGGATAGTAATGAAATGTATGAGGAAGATGAAATGGTGGAGGAAGAGGCTGCTGCTCCCATAGAACCGCCAAAGAAATCTGCAAAGGCAGAATCAAAGAAGAAGGAAACGAAAGAAGAGAAACCAGCCAGGGCAAGGAAAAAGGCTGTGGAACCGGAAACACAGGCTCCTGCGATACCGGAGGATGATGATATTGCACCGGAGGATCTGTTAGAGCAGATTGATGAAATGCTTGATCAGGAGTTATATGGAGAGGGAGATTCTTTCGTTGTGCCGGATGATATGGAAGTCAATACAATGGATATGTCGGTTGAGGATTTATTAAACCAGTTATCGGAACAGGAGGATATATCTGCAATGCAGGAAGATGCAGATGAGAATACCGAACCGGATGGCGGACAGTTGTCGATTGATGATATGTTAAGCCAGTTGGGAATGTCTGATTCTGAACAGGAGCAGCCGGTGACAGAGGAAGTATCTGATTTACCGGAGCCGGAACCGGTACAGGAGGAGACCGTGGCTGAAGAAGATAGTCAATCTGAAGATGCGATGGACATGGAATTACAAGCCCTGTTGGATAGCCTTTCAGACAATGAGAATCAAACGCCGGAGGATGTGGCAGAAGAGGCAGAGAATGATGAAGAAATTCCGGAGGACTTGACAGAGGAGACAGAGGATTATGAGGAAATTCCAGAGGATGTGACAGAAGAGACAGAGGATTATGAGGAAATTCCAGAGGATGTGTCTAAGGAGCCGGTTCCGGCAAAACTGCCAGAGGAGGAAACAGTCCCAATGGAGGAAGACGAAACCGTTTTGGAGACACCGGAGCAGACAGCGGAACCGGAGATGCCTGTAGCAGAAGAGGACGAAGTGGCAGAACCGGAAGAACCTTTGGAGGAACCAGACGAAGTGACGGAATCAGCAGCAAAACCAGAGATGCCGGCAGCAAAACCGGATGTTTCTATAGCCAAACCGGCGCATACAGAAACGCTGTCAGAAAATGCTTCTGTGAATGCAGTTTCACATGAAGAAAAACGTCAGGACAATACAGAGGAATCAGCATTAGATGAGCTGTTATATGAGATGATTTCCGGACAGGAGCAGACTATGGGCAGAGCAGGCGCTGCGGCAGGGAAAGACGAACCGGAGGAGGAAGAACCTCAAATCGAACCGGACAAGGCAGAGAAAGAACCGGAACAAGAGCCGGAAGAAAACATGATGCAGGGCAGTTTGGAAGAATCCATGCTGGATATGATGTTAGAAAGGCAGTCAGAAAACGCAGATGTTCCGGCAGCCACACAGACCGGAACGGATGGACAGGATGATGAGAAATTGGAGGTAAAGAAAGAGATGAACGAAACAGGAAAGGAAAAAGATAAAGTGCAAAAGGAGAGCGAGATGAAAGAAGAAAAGGATGTAATTTCAATTAATGCAGCGGAAGAAGAGACAAAGGCATCAGTAGAGGATGCCAGAAGCGACATGAACTTTAATGTTGATGAGGCAGAGGAGGAGACGACCTATATCACAAAGGGAACCAAGTTAAAAGGTGATTTGGAGGCAGATGGTTCCATTGATATTATAGGTAAAATTGAGGGAAATGTAGCCTGCCAGGGTAAAGTTGTTGTAGGCGGACAGGTACAGGGCAATATTACAGCGGGTGAGCTTTATGCGAATAATGCCAGGATTGAAGGGGATGTCAAATCTTACGGAAGTGTGAAAGTTGGCGTTGGTTCCATGATTATTGGCAGTATTGTAGGGGATTCCGCAGTGATTGCCGGCGCAGTAAACGGTGATATTGATGTAAAAGGCCCTGTTATTGTGGATTCTACAGCAGTTATCATGGGCAATATCAAGTCGCGTTCCGTACAGATTAATAATGGAGCTGTCATTGAAGGTTTCTGTTCACAGAGCTATTCCGACATTGATGTAAAGAGCTTCTTTGCATAGTCCGGCACAGCAAAATAATAACAGGGAGAATCATAATGGAAACAAATCGTATTCTACTAAAATTAAGCGGCGAGGCATTGGCGGGTGAAAAACACTACGGATTTGATGAAAAGACAGTCTTAGATGTTGCAGGACAGGTAAAAAGTGTGGTTGATGCCGGCAAGCAGGTTGCAATTGTGATTGGTGGAGGAAATTTCTGGCGTGGAAGGACCTCTGAAAACATGGATCGGGTGAAAGCTGACCAGATTGGCATGCTGGCAACGGTTATGAATTGCATCTATGCTGCGGATATGTTTCGGACGGTAGGACTTAAAACAAGGATTATGACCCCTTTTATCTGTGCAAACGTGACAGAGCTTTTCAATAAAGATACTGCGATAGAAGCTTTGGGCAATTCAGAGGTGGTTTTTTTTGCAGGAGGCATCGGTCATCCATATTTTTCGACTGATATGGCGACTGTTTTAATGGCAATTGAGATTGGTGCGGATGTTATTCTGTCCGGCAAGGCAATTGATGGTGTATATGACAGTGACCCGAAGAACAATCCCAATGCTAAGAAATATGACACCATGCAGATGAAGGATCTTGTGGAACAAAAGCTTGGTGTGATAGATTTAGCTTCCGCAGTTTTGGCAATGGAAAACCATATGCCAATGATGCTGTTTGGACTGAATGAAGATAATAGTATTGTAAAGGCTATGACAGGTCAGTTTAACGGTACGCTTATTCTTGCATAATGTGGACAGAAAGAATGTTTTTGCGCGGATAATGAGTCGTGTGTATTTGGCGAAGGCATATAGAGGATGGATTGAAATTTGATGTAGGAGGAGAATGATATGTTACAGCAGTTTGAAGAGAAAATGCAGAAATCATTAGAAAGCTTGGAGGGAGAATATGCAAATATCCGTGCAGGACGTGCAAATCCCAATATTTTAAATAAAATCAAGGTAGATTACTATGGTGTTCCAACACCGTTACAGCAGGTTGGAAATGTGAGCGTTCCGGAGGCAAGAACCATCGTCATTACACCGTGGGAAGCCTCTTTGTTAAAGGAGATTGAAAAGGCGATTCTGTGTTCTGATTTAGGGCTCACGCCAAATAACGATGGAAAATCCGTGATCCTTAATTTTCCGGAGCTTACAGAGGATAGACGGAAAGAGCTTGTAAAGGATATTAAGAAAAAAGGGGAAAACGCCAAAGTGGCTGTCCGCAATGTGCGTCGTGATGCCAATGATTATCTCAAAAAACAGCGCAAGGGAAATGAGATTTCAGAGGATGAAGAAAAGGACTATGAAGATAAAGTGCAGAAGCTGACTGACAAATATGTAGAGAAGATAGATTCTGCAATTGAGCAAAAATCCAAAGAGATTATGACGGTTTAATGTGGTTTGTTTGTGTTATGCGCAAGCGGATAAAGCTTTCATACGAATAAAAGAATATAGAAATGTGTATTTGGGAGGCTGGTTTGAAGGATATATTAAAAGCAATTAAGGACGAAGAACTCAATATACCAAGACATGTTGCAATCATCATGGACGGCAATGGCAGATGGGCGAAAAAGCGTAATATGCCACGGAAATATGGACATAAAAAAGGCGCGAATACAGTAGAACAGATTATAGAAGACGGATACAATATGGGGATTGAGTATATTACGGTGTATGCGTTCTCAACAGAAAACTGGAAGCGTTCAGAAGACGAAGTCAGCGCTTTAATGACACTCTTACAGAATTATCTGATAAATTGTATCGAGCGTTCCACAAAAAATAATATGCAGGTTCGTGTGATTGGAGATAAAACCGGGCTTTCGGAAGCGATTGTCCAAAAGATTAATGAATTGGAAGAGGCTACAAAGACTGCAACCGGGCTTAAATTTACGATTGCAATTAATTATGGCGGCAGAGATGAAATCAGGAGGGCAGTGACGAAAATTGCAGAAGATGTAGCAGACAGGAAACTGCTTCCCGAAGATATCACGGAGGATTTAATCAGCAGTTATTTAGATACAAAAGGACTTCCCGATCCGGATTTATTAATTCGGACAAGTGGGGAGGAACGGCTATCAAATTATTTACCCTGGCAGCTGGCTTATACAGAGTTTTATTTTACAGATGTGTTGTGGCCGGATTTTACAAAAGAAGATCTGCTTACCGCAATTCGATATTATAATGGAAGGGAACGCCGTTTTGGTGGAGTGTAATTGCATATGAAAGAAAGAGTGATTGGTGGTTTTTATGTTGCGCTTATAACACTTATTATGCTGCTTCCGGGGGGAATTGTTTCAGCAGCCATCTTAGGATTGATATCGATCAGGGGAATCTATGAATTCTACCGGGTATATAAGCTGGATCATACCATTTTAGCATATATATCCTATATTGCCACGGTTATCTTTTATGTGGTTTTGTATCTGAATCAGGTGAAGTTTCTGTTTCCGTTGTTATTGCTTTTGCTTATGCTTTTACTTGCGGTATATGTATTTACCTTTCCCAGGTATAAAGATAGAGATATTGCAACAGCCTTTTTCGGTTTTGTCTATGTGACAATCCTTTTATCTTATGTGCTGCGGGTGCGCTCCCTGAAAGGTGGCATCTTTTTATCATTTTTCATTTTGATTTCAAGCTGGGGAAATGATGTGTTTGCCTATTTTGTAGGCAGTGCGGTTGGAAAGCATCCGTTTTCACCGAAAGTCAGCCCGAAAAAGAGCGTGGAAGGTTTTCTCGGCGGTATTGCCGGCGCAGCGCTCGTGGGGTATTTATATGCTGTTATCGTGTTAAAAAGTATGGCAGGAATGGAGATCAATGCATTTTATTGCGCGGTGATTGCTGCATTAGGCGCAATTCCTTCCGTTATCGGTGATTTGGCAGCATCGGCTGTGAAACGGGATAACGAAATAAAGGATTATGGCAGATTGATTCCGGGTCATGGCGGAGTATTAGACCGTTTTGACAGTGTTATTTTTACAGCTCCCATTATTTATTATTTGGTCGTACTGTTCGTGTAATAGAAAGCGATATGAATATGCCAGCGAGGGCTGGCATATCTTTTTACTATGGAAATTCCAAAGGCAAGTCATTTTAGGAGGATACTATGAGAAAAATATCCATTTTAGGATCAACGGGTTCCATTGGAACACAGTCACTTGATGTCATCCGGCACAATCATGATCTTGAATTGATTGCGATTTCAGCAGGAAGCAATATTCAGATGTTAGAGGAACAGATCCGGGAGTTTCATCCGCAGTTAGCGGCAGTGTGGAGTGAAAGCAATGCAAAACTTTTGCGGGAGAACATCGCAGATGTCATGCCGGCATGTAAGGTTGTGTCCGGTATGGAGGGGCTTTTAGAAGTTGCTGTAGCAGAGGATGCTGATATTTTAATCACCGCAGTTGTGGGAATGATTGGCATTCAGCCAACGATTGCAGCGATTATGGCCGGCAAGGATATTGGTCTTGCAAATAAAGAGACTTTAGTGACAGCCGGGCATATTATTATGCCGCTGGCAAAAGAGAAAAACGTGTCTGTTTTACCGGTGGACAGCGAACATTCCGCAATTTTCCAGTGCTTAAACGGTGAAAGGGAGAATAAGATTCATAAGATACTGCTGACCGCTTCCGGTGGGCCTTTCCGTGGTATGAGCCGGAACGATTTAGAGCGTGTCACACTGGAAATGGCTTTAAAACATCCAAACTGGTCGATGGGGAAGAAAATTACCATTGATTCAGCGACAATGGTTAATAAGGGCTTAGAAGTCATAGAGGCAAAGTGGCTGTTTGATGTGGAACCGGAACAAATCGAGGTGGTCGTTCAGCCGCAGAGCATCATCCATTCTATGGTGGAATTTGAGGATGGGGCTGTTATGGCACAGTTAGGTGTGCCGGATATGCGCTTACCGATCCAATATGCGTTATATTATCCACGCCGTGTTTTTTTAGATGGAAAAAGACTTGATTTTTCCATGCTGTCAGAGATCACATTTGAGAAGCCGGACATGGAGGCATTTTTGGGATTACGGTATGCCTATGATGCAGTGAAAACAGGTGGCACCATGCCGACTGTGTTAAATGCTGCGAATGAGCTTGCGGTTGCAAAGTTTTTGAATAATCAGATACATTTTTTGGAAATCTATGAAATGATACAGGTTTGTATGGAAAAACATAAGGTAGTGGAAAATCCAACTGTCGAAGACATTTTAGAGACAGAAAAATGGGTGTATGAAACAATTGAGAGCAGGTGGAGTGCATGAGTACAATTATTAATGTGATTATTGCGTTGTTTGTATTTAGCGCAATTATATTTTTTCATGAGTTAGGGCATTTTTTGCTGGCAAAAAAGAATGGAATTTATGTTCAGGAGTTTGCAATTGGAATGGGACCGGTGATTTATTCGTTTCAAAAAAAGGAGACGAAGTATTCGGTAAGAGCGGTTCCAATGGGCGGCTTTTGCGCAATGCTTGGTGAGGATGAGGCGGTGGAGGATGAACATTCCTTTAGCGCAAAATCTGTATGGAGAAGGATTTCCGTTGTGGTAGCAGGCCCGCTGTTTAATTTTATTCTGGCGTTTGCATTGGCGATTCTTTTAATTGGCGTCTGCGGATATGATGCTCCGAGAATCGGAGAATTTTCCGAGGACAGCCCGGCGAAAGAGGCGGGCATACAGGAAGGGGATGTCATTACCCATTTTAACGGACACCGCATCTACAATTTCAGGGAGATTTTAATCTATATGCAGTTTGAACAAAGCGGTGAGGATATTACCCTGGTTGTAGAGCGAAACGGGGAAGAAAAAGAATACGCATTTATGCCGGTCAAGACGGAGAATGGATATCTGATGGGAATTTCCAGCGCAGGCTATGAGAAAGGGAATGCCCTGCAGGTGGTGAAATACAGCGCATTGGAACTTCGATATCAGATAAAAACGGTATTTTTGAGCCTGAAATATTTGTTTACCGGAAAGGTTGGCATCAGGAATCTGTCCGGTCCGGTGGGAATTGTTTCCATGATGAGTGATACGATTGATGAGGCGAAGGAAAGCGCCGGTGGTAATACGGGCATTGCCATCATTAATGTTGTTCTAAATATGGTGAATTTTGCAATCCTATTAAGCGCCAATCTTGGCGTGATGAATCTTTTGCCATTTCCGGCATTAGATGGCGGAAGGACACTTCTTTTGCTTGTGGAAGCTTTGTTTCACAAGAAATTGTCCACAGAGAAGGAAGCTGCGATTAATAACGTGGGATTTATGCTTTTGATTGGTCTGATGGTAATTGTCATGTTTAAGGACATATTTGAGATTATTCTGTGATGGTTGGAAATCGGCAAAACTCTGTGTTTGAAAAGCGGCGTTTTGCCCATGATGATAGTGTTGCATAAAGGAGAAGGTTTATGAGGGAACATACAAAGGTTGTAAAAATCGGGAACCGGGTCATTGGCGGCGGCAATCCTGTTTTAATACAGTCCATGACAAATACAAAAACAGAGGATGTCGAGGCAACAGTTGCCCAAATTTTAAAATTAGAGCAGGCAGGATGTGATATGATCCGTTCGACTGCCAATAATGAGGCAGCAGCGAAAGCATTTGCAGATATTAAGAAGCAGATTCATATTCCTATCGTGGCAGATATTCATTTTGATTACCGGCTGGCAATTATGGCAATGGAACATGGCGCGGATAAAATTCGGATTAATCCGGGCAATATTGGTGGAACAGATAAGATTAAGGCGGTGGTTGAGGCGGCAAAAGCATATCATGTTCCGATCCGTGTGGGTGTGAACAGCGGTTCGCTGGAAAAAGAGCTGATAGAAAAATATCATGGCGTTACCGCAGAGGGCATTGTGGAAAGCGCGCTTGACAAGGTCCAAATCTTAGAGGAACTTGATTTCGATGATATTGTCATAAGCATTAAATCTTCCGATGTATTGATGTGTGTAAAGGCGCATGAGCTGATTGCGGAACAGACGAATTATCCGCTGCATGTAGGCATTACAGAGGCGGGAACCATTCTGCGTGGGAATATTAAGTCATCTGTCGGTCTGGGAATTATTTTACACCAGGGAATTGGCGATACCATCCGTGTTTCCCTGACGGGAGATCCGGTGAATGAAATTGTGTCAGCCAAGCTGATTTTAAAGACGCTGGGGCTTCGGAAAGGCGGAATTGAGGTGGTTTCCTGTCCGACCTGTGGCAGAACTTCCATTGATTTAATTGGTTTGGCAAACGAGGTGGAAAATCTGGTGACAGATTATGAACACCTGGATTTGAAGGTCGCAGTAATGGGATGCGTGGTAAATGGTCCCGGTGAAGCAAGGGAAGCGGACTTGGGGATCGCAGGCGGCAATGGTGAGGGGCTGTTGATGAAACATGGTGAGATTGTAAAAAAGGTTCCGGAGGAACAGTTGCTTGCAGTGTTAAAGGAAGAACTGGAAAACTGGAAGTAAAAATGGAGTGATTTGGTGGACGGACAAAAGACATTCTTTGATGTTTTTCCCGGTTTTTCCTGTGTGGGCGAGCTGCATGAAATGTTTGAACAGGCATTCGTGACAGAAGCAGTCCTGGTAAAATCAGAGAAGACGTTAAAAGTAAAAATGATCAGTAAAATTCTGATTTCCAGGCAGGATATTTATGCGATGGAGAATGAGTTAAGTGAATATGTTTTTCAGGGGAACATGCGCATAAAGCTTTTGGAACAATATGATTTATCCAATCAATATAATGTTTCTACCCTGACAGATTCCTATAGGGAAAGCCTGTTATTTGAATTACAGACAGAAAGCTCTGTGCTTTACCGTCTGATAAAGAATGCGGAGTGGTATATCAATGGTTCGATTATCACGCTGACATTGGATGATACATTTTTGGCGAGAACCAAATCAACCGATATCAAGAAATATCTGGAAAGCGTATACAGGGATCGCTTTGGCTTTGAAATACAGGTTGGATTTGATTTTACAGAGGAACAAAAGGATGCTATCCGGCGGGCGAACGAACACAAGCTGAATCTTGAGGTTTTACAGATCATGCAGCAGCAAAATAAAGAGCGGGGGAGTGAAAATCCATCTGAGGCAGGGCAAGGAGCGGATGCATTAAAGAGTACGAGCAAGACGGAACATTCACAAAAGAAGAAAGAAACCTCTACAGACAGGAAGGCGGCAGAAAAGAACAGTGGGAACGAAAAACCGAGGGATGCTTCGTGGAAAAGATCTGCTTATTCCCGTAACCGTACCGTGGCAGACCCGGAGGTCATTTATGGCAGAAACGTAGAAGGCACCGAAGCCGCAATCAGTGAAATTACAGAGGGAATGGGAGAAGTGGTTTTGCATGGCAAGGTTTTTCTCATGGAAGAGAGGGAGCTTCGGAATGGAAAGCTGCTGATAACCTTTGCGATTACGGATTTTGAGGATTCTGTTTCGGGAAAAATATTTGTGACAAAGGAAGACTGGGAAATCTTAAAGAATGATTTTAAAGCAGGTTCTTTTTATAAGGTAAAGGGCGTACCGGCATATGATACCTATGTGAGGGAAATTTCCCTAAATAGCATAACCGGCATCAAGCCAATTCCGGATTTTACCGAAAAACGTGTCGATCATTCCTTAGAGAAGCGTGTCGAACTGCACATGCACACTGTTTACAGTGACAATGACAGTGTGGTGGATGTAGCGGCTATCATCAAACGGGCAAAGGACTGGGGGCATCCGGCGATTGCCATAACGGATCATGGCGTGCTTCAGGCATTTCCCGTGGCAGACCACTGTATCAAAAGGGATGATCCATTTAAGATTATCTATGGCGTGGAGGGATATTTTGTAGATGATTTGCGTGATTTCGTAACGAACGCAAAAGGGCAGTCTTTGGATGACAGTTATGTTGTTTTTGACATTGAAACGACAGGGTTAAGTCCAAAATCCTGTAAGATCATAGAGATTGGCGCAGTCAAGATTGAAAATGGGGAAAAGACAGGGGAATTTTCAACATTTGTCAATCCGGGAATACCGATTCCCTATGAGATTACGAAGCTTACATCTATCACGGATGATATGGTAATGGAGGCTCCGGGGATTGAGGTTGTTTTGCCGGAATTTTTGGAGTTTATCGGGGATAGCGTATTGGTTGCCCATAATGCTAACTTTGATATCAGTTTCATCCGCAAAGCGGCAAAAGATATGGGAGAAACGCTGGACAGCTCTGTTGTGGACACTATGACGCTTGGACATGTTTTATGTCCGGAGCTTGGAAAGTTTACCCTTGACCGCATCTGCAAGCATCTTGGAATCAAATTGGAACATCATCACCGTGCAGTGGATGATGCTGCGGCTACCGCAGAAATTTTCCGAAAATTTGCAGCCATGTTAAAGGAAAAAGGAATACATAATCTGGACGAATTGAAGCAGTTTGGGGAAACATCACCCGAAAGCATCAAAAAATCAAAACGGTACCACGGCATTATTCTGGCAAAAAATGAAATTGGGCGTGTAAACTTAAACCGGCTGGTGTCGGCTTCCCATGTAGAATATTTTAATATGCGGCCGATTATGCCGAAAAGCCTGATTAACCAATACCGGGAAGGGTTAATTTTAGGCTCTGCCTGTGAGGCAGGTGAATTGTTCCGGGCAGTCTTAGAGGGTGCGGATGAGGATGAAATTGACCGGATTGTAAAATTTTATGACTATCTGGAGATTCAGCCGATTGGCAATAATGCCTTTTTGAAGAGGGATGATAAGCATCCAAATGTCCAAACAGATGAGGATTTGCAAAATTTAAACAGGGAAATCGTAAAGCTTGGGGAAATTTATAATAAGCCGGTGGTGGCAACCTGTGATGTTCATTTTCTGGATCCGGATGATAAGCTGTATCGGGCTGTTTTGATGGCATCGAAGGGATTTAAGGACGCTGACAACCAGGCGCCTCTTTATTTCCGAACCACGGAGGAAATGCTTGCAGAGTTTGAGTATTTGGGAAGTGATAAGGCGCATGAAATCGTTATAGAAAATACGAACCGGATTTCCAATATGGTGGAGAAAATTTATCCGGTAAGCCCTGATAAATGTCCTCCGGTTATCGAAAATTCAGATGAAACCCTGCGCAGGATATGCTATGAAAAGGCACACGAAATTTACGGACCGGATTTACCAAAGCAGGTAACGGACAGGCTGGAAAAGGAACTGACTTCCATTATTGGCAATGGATATGCCGTTATGTATATCATTGCCCAAAAGCTTGTCTGGGATTCCAATGACCACGGATACCTCGTTGGTTCCCGTGGTTCCGTTGGTTCCTCATTTGTGGCAACCATGTCCGGTATTACAGAGGTAAATCCGCTTTCGGCACATTATATCTGTCCGAACTGTTACTATGTGGATTTTGAATCGGAGCTGGTAAAGAGCTATTCCGGTAGTTCCGGTTGTGATATGCCGGATATGCAGTGTCCGAAATGCGGCACATGGATGAAAAAGGAGGGGCATGATATCCCGTTTGAAACATTTCTTGGATTCTATGGTGATAAGGAGCCGGATATTGACCTTAATTTTTCCGGGGAATATCAGGCAAATGCCCATGCATACACGGAGGAGCTTTTTGGAAAGGGACATGCATTCCGTGCCGGAACCATTGGTACGATTGCGGAAAAAACAGCCGAACAGCTTGTTTATAAATATTATCAGGAGAGAGAAATCACAAAGCGCCGGTGCGAGCTTACCCGTATTGCGCAGGGCTGTGTAGGCGTCAAGCGCACAACAGGACAGCACCCGGGCGGTATGGTTGTCGTGCCGAAAGATCGGGAAATCTACGAATTTACCGCCATTCAAAAGCCGGCAAACGATACAAAAACCAATATTATTACAACGCATTTTGAGTACCATTCCATTGATGCAAATCTGTTAAAACTGGATATTCTCGGGCATGATGATCCAACCATTATCCGCCGTTTGGAGGATTTGACAGGGAAAGACGCCAAGACAATTGCGTTGGATGACAAGGATGTGATGTCATTATTTCACAGCCCGGAGATTATGGGGATTACGAAAGAGGATATCAGCGGCTGCCCGACCGGTTCTCTCGGGGTGCCGGAGTTTGGCACAGATTTTGTTATTCAGATGTTAGTAGATACAAAGCCAAAAAACTTTTCGGATCTGGTGCGCATTTCGGGACTGTCCCACGGAACGGATGTGTGGCTTAACAATGCCCAGACATTGATTGCCGAAGGGAAGACGGAACTTTCCGGCGCCATCTGCTGCCGGGACGATATTATGGTATATCTGATTCATATGGGTTTAGAGCCGGGCGTGGCATTTAAGATTATGGAGGCTGTACGGAAAGGTACCGTTGCGAAGGGAAAATGCGATAAATGGCCGGAATGGGAAGAAGATATGAAAGCCCATAATGTACCGGACTGGTATATCTGGTCGTGTAAGCTGATTAAGTACATGTTTCCGAAGGCACATGCGGCAGCCTATGTTATGATGGCATGGAGGATTGCGTGGTTTAAAGTAAATGAACCGCTTGCCTATTATGCAGCCTATTTCAGTATCCGTGCGAAAGCCTTTAATTATGAGACAATGTGCCAGGGAGCAGAGCATTTGCACCGGTGCATGGATGAAATCCGAAAGAAACCAAAGGAAGAGATTACCGGTGCGGAAGAGGATGCCCTGCGGGATATGCGGCTGGTGGAGGAAATGTATGCGAGAGGATTAGAGTTTATGCCCATTGATATATACCGTGCAGATGATATAAACTGTCTCATTATAGATGGCAGGATTATGCCGCCGTTTTGTGCGATTGAAGGTGTGGCTGGAAAGGCGGCAGAGCAGATTAAGGAAGCTGCAAAAGGGGGGCGTTTTATTTCCCGGGAGGATTTGCGCAATCGTGCCAGGATTGGAAAATCTACCGTGGAGAAGATGGCAAATCTTGGGCTGTTAGATGGGTTGCCGGAAAGCAGCCAGTTATCTATATTTGATTTTTAAATGTCACAGGAGAAATTAAAAAATCCTGTCTGCATCAAATATATGATTTCTATTTTTTGAGGAAAAGCATGGTCAAAAAATAAAAAAGGGGGTTGACGGCTTGTGAAATATTTGTTATAGTAAACAAGTCGTCAACGACGAGGCCAATTGGTCAAGCGGTTAAGACGCCGCCCTCTCACGGCGGAAACAGGGGTTCGATTCCCCTATTGGCTGTTTTTCGTAAAATCCAGTGTTTGCAAGCATTGGATTTTTTGTTTTCGCAACTATCCGTTGTATAATATAGACAAAAATCAATGCAGGCACGCTTGCGCTGCTTGTCGTTCGCAACGGTGCTAAGCAATGTAACACTATGCCCACTAAGCTCAGCAAAGCATCGCTAAGTGTGCAAGTGTACTTTCGTACTAGGCTCGGAAGAACCTCGCCAAGTACTCAATGCAAGCACCGGCGACTCCAAAGCACCTGCTTATGATATTTGTCTATATTGCACAACTGGATTTTGAAAATAAGTGGGTTTCACCATAATCCAAAAAAGATAAAGACTAAAAGGAGAACAAAAACATGAATGACAATTCACCAATCAAAATTATATGCAGAATAATAAATTTACTTATTTATACCGCAGTGCTGTTTTTTTATATACTTTCTATCTATACAGAAATGTTTTTAGACTTTGAATTTCTAAAAAAATTATATGAGCAAGCATATAAGTCTATATTAATATGTGCTGTTCCTTTGATAATTATGATGATAATAGCTATTATCATCAAATATGCAACAGAAAATAAAAGCAAAATAAATATTTACAGAGTTTTTGATACTTTAGTTAGAATAGCATGCACAATTCCATTATCCATAACAGCCACATACTACATACTGAAATACACGCAGTTTGCACCAGTTATAAATATATTAATAGCCATTGCAATATTTTACTTAATAAACATAATAATAAGATTTACATTACAAGAAACGTTAGGCGTTAGTTTTATCATCCATGATGAATTATAAATATTCATACCGCTGCCTTTAACTGATTGTCTAAGTTAGTCATTCAGTAAATAAAAAGCCCTTTGTCTGGTAATCAGTTAGAAATGAATTGTAAAAAGGATCATCTTATAGTATAATCTACGAAAGGGTATGCTTGTTTGTGACGTTATGATAAATATGCAGCATACAGGAAAGCGGAGGAGATGAAAATGAAGCATTCATTAAGAGTAAGAATTACCTTAACGGTATCTGTAACGGTTCTCTTAGCATGTCTGATTATGGGAATGAATTGTATTATAGTTTCCCGTAGGGTAACCCGAGAGGATTCAAATGAGACGTTGACATTGTTGAACCAGACCAGATTAGATGAGCTGAATAACACGATTGGAAAGATTGAACAATCCGTAGATTCGCTTAGTAACATTACAATATCTACGATTGAGGATTTTGAACAGTTTAAGACAAATGGGGAATATGTTACGGACTGCACGAAGGCGTTGGAGGTGACAACCAATAACCTTGCCCTGAATACGCAGGGAGCGCTTTGTGCATATATTCGTTATAATCCGGAATTTACAGATCCGACTTCCGGAATCTTTTTATCAAAAAATGGTGATGTATTTGATTTTTTGGTGCCGACAGATTTCAGTATTTATGATCCGTCTGATCTGACCCATGTTGGATGGTATTATATTCCGGTTCAGGCAGGAGAGCCAATCTGGATGGATCCATATCTGAATGAGAACATTAACGTATATATGATTTCTTATGTAGTTCCGATTTTTATTGATGGCACATCCGTTGGTATCGTCGGCATGGATGTTGATTTTTCTGAGATTGAGAGTCTGGTATCGGAGACAAAGGTTTATGATACCGGATATGCATATCTGCTGAATGCTTCCGGTAATATTTTAGTACATAAAGATTACGATACCGGAACCAGTTTAGAGGATGTTTTGCCGGATGAATATAAGCTTGTCAGCGATTCGGCAAATGAGGGGAAGGTCGTTAATACAGAGGGAAACAGTCTGGTTTATAAAACACTTAATAATGGCATGAAGCTGGTTGTCAAGGTGCCGGATAAGGAATTGTTAAGCAGCACCAATGCATTGACGGTTAAAATGATTTTAATGGCATGCTTTGCGCTGATTATTGCAGTTATTTTTGCAATTTTCATCAGCGGCACCATTGCCAATCCAATCAAAAAATTGACCGATATTATCCGTCATACAGCAGATTTGGATTTTACAACACAGGTTGACGAAAGAAATCTTGTAAGCCGCAATGATGAGATTGGAGAAATGGCAAAAGCAATCATGGGAATGAGGGATCATTTAGAGGAAATGGTACGAGATATCGAGAATTCCTGTGGCGAGTTGAATATAAGCCTGGAACATTTAAAAAATTCCGCAGACGGTGTTGCACAGATTACGGAGTCTAATTCCTCCTTTACGCAACAGCTTGCTACTGGTATGTCTGAATCAGGAGATGCAATTGAACGGGTACAGTATAATTTGCAGATGGTTACGGAAAATGCATTTTCCATTGAGAAGCTTTCGGAGGAAGGAAAAGGTATCTCATCTGAAATCATGGAGCGAGCTGCCCATTTGCTCGATTCCACACAGAATGCATCCGCTAAGACGAAGAATATGTATAACAACGTGAAAAAAGAAGCAGAAGAAGCATTGGAGAAATCAAAGGCTGTGGAACAGATTAATGAGCTTACCAATGCCATTGATGCAATTTCATCACAGACAAGCCTGTTGGCGTTAAACGCATCCATAGAGGCAGCAAGAGCCGGTGAAGCAGGAAAGGGATTTGCGGTGGTTGCGACAGAAATCAGCAATCTGGCGCACCAGACAAGTGAGACGGTATCCAATATTAATAAAATTGTAGGGGATGTGAACCAGGCAGTAACGGATATGACAAGATGTCTGGATGCTTCGATGGAATTTATGGGAGAAACCGTATTAGAAGATTACGAAGAATTTGGTAAAGTGAGTGAGCAGTATAAGAACGATGCATTTGTTGTGGAGCGGAATATGTCCAGTGTGAACACAGCCATTACCCAGCTTTCCAACAGCATGAATGAGATTAAAGAGGCGGTAGAAGGAATTGGCAATGCAGTCAGTGAGGCGGGAATCAGTATCAACGAGATTGCAGCCAGCACCACAGACATGGCAGAACAGACCGGAAAGAATAAGGGAGCTGCGGATAACAGTCTGGAAAATATTCAGGCACTCAGCAGCATTGTAGATCAATTTCAGATTCGCAATTAAGAAAAAGAACTTGCATTTTCATCTTTTTGATGTATTATATTATCTATGAGGTTGTGTGACTGACGGATATGTGGGAGTACCCACAGGGAGCACAACATATTAGAAATGCCGACCGTCTGGGCAGCCGTTTTCGGATACCTGGACGGTCTTTCTTGTTGCATGAAACGTGCAGGTATGCGATTGCCGGCAAAATCATTTTATGGAGGTACGATTATGGAAATGAAATCATTAGCAGAAGAACTTTCTTCCACAACCTATCCGGGAAGAGGAATTGTAATTGGCAAAACACCGGATGGCAGACATGCAGCGATAGCCTATTTTATTATGGGAAGAAGCGAGAACAGCCGGAACCGTGTGTTTGTGGAAGACGGAGCGGGCATCCGCACACAGGCATATGATGAGAGCAAGCTTGAGGATCCAAGCCTTATTATTTATGCACCGGTTCGTGTGCTTGGCAATAAGACCATTGTCACAAATGGAGACCAGACAGATACGATTTATGATCTGATGAACAAACAGTTTACTTTTGAGCAGGCACTGCGGACAAGGGAATTTGAGCCGGATGCCCCAAACTATACACCCAGAATTTCCGGTATTCTTCATATGGAAGGTGACAGTTACAATTATGCAATGTCCATTCTTAAGAGTAATAATGGCAATCCGAATGCCTGTAACCGCTATACATATGCCTATGAGAATCCGGTAAGCGGAGAGGGACATTTTATCCACACCTATATGGGCGATGGCAATCCGCTTCCAAGTTTTGAGGGGGAACCTGTACTGGTGGATATTCCGGATGATATGCATGAATTTGCCGATCTTATCTGGGATCACTTAAATGAGGAAAATAAGGTGTCTTTGTTTGTGCGGTATATTGATCTTGCAGACGGAAATTATGAGACAATGATTATAAATAAGAACCAATAATTTCGCAAATTTCCGTTGTGCAAAATAGACAATATCAACGCAGGCACGCTTGCGCTGCCTGTCGCTCGCAACGGTGCTAAGCTCGAAAACACCTCGCTAAGCACCGGCGGCTCCAAAGCACCTGGCTTATGATATTGTCTATTTTGTACAACTGGGATTTAGAAATAAGAAGTTTCGTTATTATGGAAAGGAGTACAATTATGAAGGAAATTGAATTAAAATATGGCTGTAACCCAAACCAGAAGCCATCCAGGGTATTTATGAAAGAGGGGGAGCTTCCAATTCAGATTCTTTGCGGGAAGCCAGGGTATATCAATCTCTTGGATGCGTTCAATGGCTGGCAGCTGGTAAAGGAGCTTAAAAAGGCGACCGGGCTTCCTGCGGCAACGTCGTTTAAGCATGTATCACCGGCAGGCGCAGCCGTTGGGCTTCCGCTTTCCGAGGTGGAGCGTAAAATTTACTGGGTAGATGATATGGGAGAGCTTAGCCCGCTTGCAAATGCTTATGCGAGAGCGAGAGGCGCAGACCGTATGTCTTCGTTTGGAGATTTCATTTCTTTGTCGGATGTCTGTGATGTGCCAACGGCAAAGCTGATTAAGAGAGAGGTTTCGGACGGTGTGATTGCCCCGGGCTATGAGCCGGAGGCACTCGATATTTTAAAAGGGAAGAAAAAAGGAAATTATTGTATTATCCAGATGGATGAAAGTTATGTACCGGCATCGGTAGAGCAGAAGGATGTATTTGGCGTGACCTTTGAGCAGGGAAGAAATGAATTGTTGATTGATGACAATTTATTTGCCAATGTGGTGACGGAGGAAAAGGACATTCCGCAGCAGGCAAAGATTGACCTTGCCATAGCCATGATTACCTTAAAATATACCCAGTCCAATTCGGTATGCTATGCAAAGGGCGGACAGGCAATCGGCATCGGCGCAGGACAGCAGTCCAGAATCCATTGTACACGCCTTGCAGGGCAGAAGGCGGATAACTGGTTTTTACGTCAGAATGAAAAGGTATTGAATCTGCCGTTTAAGGATGGAATCGGGCGCGCAGACCGTGATAATGCCATTGATGTCTATATGAGTGATGACTATATGGATGTGTTAGCGGATGGCATCTGGGAGAACTTCTTTACCGGGAAGCCGGAGGTATTTACAAGAGAGGAGAAACGTGCATGGCTTGATCGCATGACAGATGTGGCGCTTGGTTCGGATGCATTTTTCCCATTTGGTGATAATATTGAAAGGGCAAACAGGAGTGGCGTGAAATACATTGCGCAGCCTGGTGGTTCCATCCGGGATGACAATGTGATTGATACCTGCAATAAGTATGGAATTGCCATGTGCTTTACGGGAATCCGGCTGTTCCACCACTGATTTCGGCTGGCTTCGTCCTTAGAAGGATTTTAAATCATTGGAAAGTGAGGAAAAAACATGACAATCTATGATGAATTGGTCGCAAGAGGGCTGATTGCCCAGGTGACAGACGAGGAAGAAATTAAGGAACTGATTAACAACGGAAAGGCAACTTTTTATATTGGATTTGATCCTACCGCAGACAGCCTGCATGTGGGGCATTTTATGGCATTATGCCTGATGAAACGTCTGCAAATGGCAGGGAATAAACCGATTGCTTTAATTGGCGGTGGAACGGGAATGATTGGCGATCCATCCGGGCGCACGGATATGCGGCAGATGATGACGAAGGAGACGATTCAGCATAACTGTGACTGCTTTAAGGAGCAGATGAGTAAATTTATTGACTTTTCGGAGGGGAAAGCCCTGATGGTGAATAATGCAGACTGGCTGTTGGAATTGAATTACATAGAACTGCTTCGCGAGGTGGGGGCGCATTTCTCTGTCAATAATATGCTGCGGGCAGAATGTTACAGGCAGAGAATGGAGAAAGGACTTAGTTTTCTGGAATTTAATTACATGATTATGCAAAGTTATGATTTTTATGCATTATATCAGAAATATGGCTGCAATATGCAGTTTGGCGGAGATGACCAGTGGAGCAATATGCTTGGCGGCACCGAGTTAATCCGCCGCAAGCTTGGCAAGGATGCTTATGCGATGACGATTACGCTGCTTTTAAATTCCGAGGGAAAGAAAATGGGAAAAACACAGTCCGGTGCCGTATGGCTCGATCCCAATAAGACTTCTCCATTTGACTTTTATCAGTATTGGAGAAATGTAGGCGATGCAGATGTGTTAAAATGCATCCGCATGCTGACTTTTTTACCGTTAGAGCAGATTGATGAGATGGATGCATGGGAGGGAAGCCAGTTAAATCAGGCAAAGGAAATCCTTGCCTATGAGCTTACAAAGCTGGTACATGGTGAAGATGAGGCAGCTAAGGCGCAGGAAGCGGCAAGAGCTTTATTTGCCGGAGGCGGCAATGCGGAAAATATGCCAACGACAGTCCTTTCAGACAGTGATTTTAAGGAAGATGGGAAGATCGGCGTGCTTGACCTGATGGTAAAAGCAGAGCTTGTAGCTTCCAAAGCGGAAGCAAGGCGCGGCATACAGCAGGGCGGAGTATCGGTCAATGGAGAAAAGGTAAATGATCCGTTTACCGCTTATGAAAAAACGGATTTTGCCAATGATTTTGTGTTAAAAAAGGGCAAGAAAAATTTCAGAAAGATTGTAGTGGAAGTGTAAAACGGTAAGGATAGAGAATCCCGGACTGATTCATGGGTTGGTCTGGGATTCTTTTTATGTAAATTTCCGAATAAAAATTTTTGATCTGGGAACCGTTTCGGGGGCAAAGTTATCTTATATATGAATCGATTCAGTCAAACAGGCAATTGTGAAATGTAAGTTTTTTCAAGATATCCGTTGTACAAAATAGACAATATCAACGCAGGCACGCTTGCGCTGCTTGTCACTCGCAGCGGTGCTAAGCTCGCAAACACCTCGCTAAGCACCGGCGGCACCAAAGCACCATGCTTATGATATTGTCTATCTTGTACAACTAAGCTTTAGAAATAGAACATTTTGCAATCGCCTGTGTCAAATAGAAGAAGGAGGGAGGAGAAGATGACCGATAAAGAGCAGCGGTTACGGGATATATTGGTTAAAAGCATCATGGAAAATAAAACTGCCATGTTCCGGCTTGCGTATTCCTTTGTCTTAAACAGGGAAGATGCAGAGGATATTGTCAGTGAGACGGTCTTGAAGGCGTACAGCCATTTGGCGGAGCTTCGGAACGTCAGGAAAATCAAATCATGGATGTTTCAGATTTTAGTCAATGAGAGCAGGGCCTGCTTAAAAAAGCGGAATCGGATGGAACTAACAGAAGACACTTCCCGTTTTGCCGGACAGGAAGATGAGCGGCAGGAAGAATGTGATTTATTGGATTTTGTGTATCAGTTAGACGATATCTATCGCGATGTTACAATCCTTTATTATTTTGAGGAATTTCGTGTGAAGGAAATTGCAAAAATTTTGGATATATCGAGCGGAACAGTAAAATCCCGATTATCACGGGCGAGAGAGCGGTTAAAGAAGTTTATCATGGAGAATGATGATGATCAAGGAAAGGAATGAGGGATATGAATAAAACAGATCAGGAGATTATGCGGCTTGCAAAACAGTCGCAATGTCCGGTAAGCAAAGATTATGAGGAAAAAATCGACCGTTTGGTATCTGCGCTGGCGGAAAGCGAATGGCCACTGGGGAAGAGACTGGCAGCCCGTTTTACGAAAGCGGGGTATGTGGTCTGCATTGTGGCTGCCATATTTATACTTTCTGTCCCGGCATCTGCGGCAATTGATTATGTGCGAAGCAGAATGTCTAAGGTCAGTGAGAAAGACCGCAAGATGTATGAGGAAATGGTTTCCAGTGAAGCGGCGGATGCAGAGGCAGTCACGTATTCCAGGGAATTGTCAGAGGAGGAGAAAGAACAGTATAACATTTTGTGGAAAAAATATGAAGAAGACGGATTATTTCCGGCAGGTGAGCTGGAAATTGCGGATACAGCAGGAGAAAAGGCAGGCAGTTCTTTAGTGTATGAGATACCGACAAGAATCCTTTATCTGCCGGAAAGAACTTTAACCGAGGAGGAATGGCTGCAGATTATTGACTTTTACCACAAGCAGGACTACAGCCTGCAGGAAAGCGATGATGCGAAACGGATTAAGGAGGAGCAGAAGCAGGCGCAAAATGCGGAACCGGCGGATGATATGCTGTCGGAAGAGGCAGTCGTAAACAGGGCAGCGGATTATGTGGAAAGTATGTTTGCCGTAGATGCGGAAACCATGGAAAAAGAGATTGATTATTCAGAGGTTTATGGAATCGAGGGAAGCGGAAGCTATCAGGTTGTCTTTTGGGAAAAGGATCAGGCATCCTATGTTGTGGATATCGATGCCAGGGATGGAACGCTTTCCGATATGTGGCTGCAAAAGGAAGGCGTTGACTTCCATGAAAAGCAGGCAGTGATCCATGAAGAATTTTTTGTTGCCAACGGCGAAAGTGCCAAAGATCTGTTTATCCGTCTTTTTGGGACGGACATGGAGATCGTGGGGATAACCTGCGAGTATAAAACAGATGGTGCAGGAAATGTGCCGCATGGCAATATACTGTACTGTATGGAAATGCCGAACGGAGATGCCTATCGGATGTATTACAATGCAGCAGAGGATGTTTTCTGGGAAATCGTGTATTATCCGTTTTACCGCACCGAGAAAGAATTAGAAGAACAGGGAGTGAAAGAGAAAGAACGGGTTGTGATACCGTTGGAATAGAGCATTGGGTGCTGTTGGGACGGAAAGCCCCTGCAGGCAACGGTAAAATGTTGGAATATATAGCGAAGATTAAGTAATTGGCAGTTTGACTTGCCTGATTTTTCATCTGCTGCGTTGTTGTCAATCGACGTAGCCACCGCTACGCATCACTCCTCCGCCTTGCATATGAAACAATCATGCTACGTCAAACTATCCAAAACTTAATTTTCGCTGTACTGGTATCATATATCTTCTGAAAGTGAATGGCCGGAAAACTCAGGTCAGCTCGGCAATTTTGCTGACACCGACATAAATCTGGGAAATTTTATACCAGGTCGGATAGTCCACAATTCCAGTGGCAGGCAGATTAAAAACAGACTGGAACTGCCGGACTGCAGCCGCAGTATTTGCCCCGAAGATGCCATCCACTGCAATGGTTGGAATAGATGGGTAGTTTTGCGCAATACGGTTTAACTGCTCCTGCATCATGCGTACCTTGTCGCCGCTGGAACCGACAGACAAATCATAGCCGGGCCATGAGGAGGGAATACCGGATATCTGCTCCGCCTCATTTACATACATGTTATCACCGTAGTAGTTGCGGATAATTTCAAGTGCCGTATAGCCCTGGTCTCCCAAATATTTGGAGCCCCACTGGCTCATCCAGTTAGGACATGTGACACGTTTTCCGTCACAGTACTGGGTGAGAATTGGCTGCAAAACATTTGGGCGTGACAGGTAATTGGCAAAATAGCGGTCTACTACCTGCGAAATGTTCTCATATACGGTTTTCTGGTAAATCCACTTGTGGTCGAAGGCTGTGGACGAGGTAATCGTAAAATCATAGCCCTTGCCGCGGTACCACTCCGTTACCGTCCATTCGGGACTGGGGTAAAAGCGCATCAAGGCTGATTTTAAAGCGGACAACGATCTGTTCTTTCGTTATGTCAATTCGTTCGATCAACATATTTACCAGCACCCGCTTTGTCGGTGTATCCGCATGGAGGAATAATTCCCGCCATGTTGGAAGATTGTCTT
>JAMPFS010000001.1:24419-80461 GCA_023664325.1 Clostridium sp. | reverse complement strand
ATAAAGGCAAAGAGAAATGGGTTCTTTTACTGAGTAAGGTCATCTGACTGGAAAAGGTTGCCCGTTTCTTTTTTAATTTCCATAATGTCATACAGGTATATTTTATCATTACTTGCACCCTTTAGTCTATGCGTATAGTTTGAATTTGCGTATTCATTCGGCAAATCTGAACTTAAAATTAAAAAGAAAATTGCGTTGAATGCAAAGACAGCCCCCCATACGGTCATGACACCCAACCCCCCCGTTCATGTCATGAACAAAACTTTGCCTGTGCTTGTGTCGATATATATGTTATACCATAGTCATGAGCAAAACTCACTATTTCCAAAAACCAGTTGCACAACGGACAGTTGCGAAAACTTACGTTTTGCTCATAGCTATTATACTACATAAGGCAGGTGATTGGAATGCTGTCCATAGCAGTATGTGATGATGAAGCCATAGAGTGCGCCAATATGGCAAGGAAAATCAAAGACATTTTGGAAGAAATGAAAATCCCGTGTATTGTCCGTACGTTCTTTCATGGAAAGGAACTGTTGCAGGCATTGGAAAGCTTTGACATTGTTTTCCTTGATATTATTATGGATGGATTAGACGGGATGAAAACAGCGCAGATTTTCCGTGAAAGGGCATCGGACAAGATGCTTATTTTTGTGTCTTCGAGCAGGAAATACGTGTTTGAAGCGTATGATGTGGAGGCTTTTTGGTACATGCTAAAGCCTGTGGATGACGGGAAACTGAAAAGGGTGCTGCAAAAAGCGGTCCGCAAGACCGAAAGCCACGCACAGGAATTTATCATTGTCAGCAGGGAACGGCAGAAAAAGAAATTATTTCTTGATGATATCTATTATTTCGAGATAAAAGGAAGAACGGTTGATGTACATGGCACGGAAGGTATTTTTACCTATTATGAACGGATCGGGGCATTGGAGGACAAGCTGCGGGACAAAGGCTTTTTCCGGTGCCATAAAAGCTATCTTGTCAATCTGAAATATGTTGACGGGTATAACAGGCAGGAAGTAATCTTAGAAAATGGGGAAACAATCGTGATTGCGAAAAGAAGATATGAGGAGTTCTGTCAGGAGGTGCTTAAGGCTATGCGGGAAAATGGGGGGATTTTATGAAACCGGTTTTAGACAATATCGACCTTTTCCTCATAGCGCCATTTTATTTGGGATATATATGTGCGGCAGGCAAATTCTGCAAAAAATATTTAGGTGTCTCAAAGAAAAATGAAATTCTGTTTGTAGTTCTCTCGTTTAGCGCGTGGCTGCTTTGGAATATTGCAGACAGGCGGTATTTTTTTTCCTGCCTTTTTTCCGCGGTACCGGGCGTTGTGTTTTTTGTGGCATTGGTGTTGTTATTTCAATCCGACAGGGAGAAACGGATTCTGGCTGCTTCGGTGTTGGTGACGGCAATGAGGCTGTCCGTGAATTTCTGTGATGCTTCTTTATCCTGCCTGGTATTGTTTTTCCGGCATACGGTCGGGAAGATTCCGGAACCATTTTTAGCCGAATGGGAAATCGGACTGATTGGCTGTGTGGACTGTTGTTTTGTATTCTTTGCTGTATCATGGATGTCGAAGCATCTTGAGCCTGTCTTTTGCGGAAAACGGGGAAAATGGTATGTCATACTGGCTGTTCCACTGCTTATGCTGATTGCAGTGTTCGATGTGGCAGGCTGGGGTGCGAGCAATGGCATTATGGTCAGGAGCGGTGGAAATATGGGGCTTTATTATGACCAGATTTTCAGCCATATTGAATTTCTGGTTTTGGCGCTCCTGTCTATGGCTGCAACAGGGTTTTATGTGTTTGGGATGAACCGGATTTATCTGGAACAGGAAAAAAGCAGCCGGTACCATTCGCAGATTGCGGTTTATCAAATGCTGACAGAGCAGTATAGCCAGTCAGAGCGGTTACGGCATGACATGAAAAATCATATTATTGCCCTGTCAGGGCTGTTTGGCAGTCAGGAATGGGAGAAGCTGGGTGAATATCTGAAACAGTTAGAAGAAAACAGTCTGGAGGCTTTCGCAGATACGACAGGGAACAGGGCTGTGGATGCCCTCCTGTACCAGAAACGGAAATGGGCCAAACAGGAAGCAGTCAGTTGGGAATGTGACATACGGATGCCGAAAGCATGCGGCATCAACGAGTTTGACCTGTGTGTGCTGTTTGGGAATATACTGGATAATGCACTGGAAGCGTGTGGGCGGCAGCCGTCCGGTGAGAGCAGATTTATCCGTATTCAGGCGCAAACTGTCAAAAAATGTTTTCTGCTTGAGGTAAAAAACAGTATGAACCGGACAGAAACATGCAGGGAAGGATTTACAGCGAAAGAAAATGCAAACGGGCATGGAATTGGCCTGCTGAATGTGGGGGATGTGGTGCATAAGTATAACGGAGTCATACATACAGAAACCGAAGACGGCATTTTTGTAATCTCCATATTGATACCGTTAAAGGAAGCCGCACATGACATCAAACGGGCTGTTTGAAACAGGAATCTAATGCCGTGTATTTATGCTGTCGAAAGAACAAGTAGGCGATTGTGAAATGTAAGTTTTCCGAGACTTCCGTTGTGTAATATAGACAAATCACCACAGGGGCGCTTGCGCTATGTGTCGCTCGTAGCGGTACATAAGGTGCCAAAGTACGGCACCTAAGTACCGACGGCTCCCCAATCCCCTGTTGGCAATATTGCCTATATTACACAACTGGGTTTTGGAAATTGGTAGTTTCACAATTGCCTGGAAAGAATAAGAGAAGGAAACACGGTTGACAGGAGAGTGATGTTATGAATGTAAAGGTAATGGAAGGACTTGTAGGCGCAAGGACAAATATGAACCTGTTGGATACGCCTATGCGCATTTACAAAGAAGCGAGACAAAAAGACGATACGGCAGCAATGGAGAGGGCGATGGGATATGTCGGTGAATTTGCAGACAAGGCAAAGGAGTATCAGGCAGAGGTTGAAAGAGGCATGGAGGAAGATGCTAAGGCAGCCAGGGAAAAAGTGGAATTAGAAGGTGAGAGCATGCCGATTCCAAAGGACGAGTATATCAGCAGTGAGAAAGCCGATAGCAGACCAAGCGGGCTGTATCATATGGAACGGGATGAAAACGGCAATCCCAAAGTGGTGTATGACGATCCGAAAAAATCCAGTGGCGCAGAAAGGGATGGAGAGTCAGGCGTAAGAGCGGGCAGCCCTCAAAAAGATAAAGAAGTGGAGCAGTTCAAAGAAAAGCCGGCGCACCAGAGAGCTGATGCGGAAGAAACCACGGTGAATACGGATACAGTTGACAGGGAAATCGAAAAATTAAAGAAGCAAAAGCAGCAGTTGGAACAGCAGATAACAGCAGCTTCCGGCAATGAAGAAAAGGATCTGCAAAAGGAATTATCCCGGACGGAGGCGGAACTAAACCGGAAGGACAATGATACCTACAGAAGGCAGAATGCAGTGATTTCCTGACAGTATGATGTGACGTGAAAAAGCATGTATCCAGAGACTAGTGTGCTGTATCATTGATAGAATATCATGTATCTGCCACATGGATTGCGCTTCATTCAAGCAGCAGAAACGTATATGCTTACATGGATTTCAGTAAGCGTATATGATACCATGTGGCAGTATGGATTTGTTATATTTTGAAGTGCAATCAGGTTTTAATGAAAACTCTTTACCCAGTTGATTAAGGAGTCATGATAGACATTGTCTGTGACATCCTTGCGCATCTGATCTGTGACAGATCCGTTTTTTTCCATGATGGCAAGTATGGCTTCCTGAAGCCCTGCAATCCTGCCTTTCTCATAGGCGAGCTGTTCAGCATCAAATAAACCGCTTTCTGTGGAAGTATTTTTTTGCGCAACAGATGCTGGTTTTTCCTGTGCAGCAGTATTGGCTGAGGAGGAAACATCTTCCGTTAATGGCGGCTTGGCAACAGGGGTGCTATCTTGCGCTTCAGGAGCAGCTTCATTGGAAGTTTCTGTGGCTGTTACTGTGTCAGCGTCAGCAGCTTCGTTGGAAGTTTCTGTGGTTGTTACCGTGTCAGTGGCAGCTGTTTCTATTGGGGTGATGTCTGGTACATAGGTATTGCCATCGGCTGCCGGCAGCCAGATTTCCCCGGAATTTGCCTTGACATTGACACAGATATTACCGTTATTTACGGAGACCTTTTCACCGGAAAGAGCGCCGATATATTCTGCTGCACTGCCAGCCGGAAGTGTCATGGTATAATCACTGTCATCATTATTGAGCGTAACAACAACCGATTCGCCGTTATAATTTCGGGAAAATGCATACTGGCGGTTTGTTAAAAGCAGTTCTTTATAATCACCATAAGAAAGCGCTTTACAGTTCTGACGTGTCTTGCCAAGAGCAGCAACCAGACGGGTACAGGAATTATCTTTTAATGCATCCTTATAGTCATTTAAATTCAGCGCCGGACGAAGAGAGGCATCTGAGAATTTTTCCTTGTGTCCTTCAATGCCAAATTCTGAACCGTAGTAAATGGATGGAACTCCCGGCAAAGTATATTCTAATATGTGAACCGGCGTAAAATGTGCTTTGTTATTAAGTTTTGTATAGATACGTTCCACGTCATGATTGTCCACAAAATTGTAGAGCTTAAATCCATTCGGTTGATTGCCTCCCATTTCGTAAAGACGTTTAACGGTATGTGCAATTTCAAAATAATTGTGGTCGTTATGCCCGGAATACAGCGCCTTGTGCAATTGATAATTCGTCACAGAGTGGAGAGTTCCCGCATTTACCCAACGGCTGTAGTCGCCGTGGATTACCTCCCCCATTAGCCAGAAATCCGGTTTGACCTCATTGGCAACCTGGCGAAGAGCCTGCATATAATTGAAATCTAATACGTCTGCTGCATCCAGGCGGATGCCGTCAATATCAAATTCGCTGACCCAGAAACGGATGACATCACAGATATAATTGCGGACGTCAGGGTTATGCTGGTTTAACTTGACGAGCAGGTTATAGCCACCCCAGTTGTCATATGAAAAACCATCATTGTATTCAGTATTGCCATAAAAGTTCACATTGCAGTACCAGTCTTTGTACTGGGAATTTTCCCTGTTTTGCTGTATATCTTTAAATGCAAAGAAATCACGTCCGGTATGGTTAAATACACCGTCTAAGATAACCTTAATCCCCTGTTTGTGACATTCGGCAACAAAGTTGGTTAAATCTTCATTGTCGCCAAGACGGCTGTCTAACTTTTTATAATCGGTTGTTTCATAACCGTGTCCTACTGATTCAAAAAGTGGTCCAATGTAAAGTGCATTACAGCCAATCTCCTGAATGTGTGATATCCAGGGAGTTAATGTGTTTAAACGATGTTCTACTTCGCCATAAGAATTATTTGTTGGCGCACCGGTAAGCCCTAATGGGTAAATGTGATAAAATACTGCCTCGTCATACCAAGCCATGTTGGAATCCTCCTTAAGTGTTTGTATTTTGTGCAGTGCAATTGCTCGAGAATTGCTCGCACTGCGTGCTTGTGCTATCTTTGCCTGTAAACAGGCACGACATTGTTTTGCTTGCAGGGATTATTATAGCATATTATGGAGGACGAGACAAGAAAGGCATTTTTTTGTGGGTCGATACATTTTCTTGCATTTTTGAATCTCCTGTGTTACACTGGCAAAGAATTAAATATTGAATGGGGAGCTTGTGAAGCAGGCTGAGAGGAAGTCATCAACTTCGACCCACAACCTGATGTAGATAATGCTAACGTAGGGATTCAAGAATAAATGTATGAAGATTAATAGGCTGTCATGCCTTTTTAGGAAGTTCTCTGTGGATGCAGGGAGCTTTTTTATTATTAGAAAATACATAGTATAATAGAAGGGGATACAGCGGAATAGCTGGTATGAAAAATGGCAAAATAGGAAAATGCCAGAATGCATGGGAGGTAGATGATGAACTATACAACGCAGATGGATGCCGCGCGAAAGGGCATTATTACAAAGGAAATGCAGGCAGTTGCAGAATATGAGAAAATTGCGGCAGAAGAAATCAGGGAGTTAGTGGCGAAGGGGCAAGTGGCAATTCCGGCAAACAAAAAACATAAATGCTTAAAGCCTTATGGAATCGGTTCTATGCTTAAGACAAAAATCAATGTCAATCTCGGTACGTCTAAGGACTGCCTGGATCTTGACATAGAGATGGAAAAGGTAAACGAGGCGATTCGTTTAGGCGCAGAGTCCATTATGGATTTAAGTTCCTTTGGAGATACAGGGAAATTTCGGGCAAAGCTTATTGCGGAGTGTTCTGCCATAATCGGCACGGTGCCTATTTATGATGCGGTTGTATATTATAACCGTGCGCTGAAAACAATTACATCGAAGGAATGGATTGATGTGGTGCGAATGCATGCTGAGGATGGTGTGGATTTTATGACGATTCATTGTGGAATCAATAAGGCGACAGCGGAGCGGTTCAAGAGGGCAAAGCGGCATACCAATATTGTGTCCCGTGGAGGTTCCATCATTTTTGCATGGATGGAACTTACCGGAAATGAGAATCCGTTTTATGAGTACTATGATGAAATTTTAGAAATTTGCAATGCGTATGACGTGACGTTAAGTCTTGGTGATGCCTGCCGTCCGGGGAGCATTGAGGATGCAGGGGATATTTCGCAGATTGAGGAGTTGGTCACTTTGGGAGAACTTGCCCAGCGCGCATGGGAGAAAAATATTCAGGTTATGATTGAGGGTCCGGGACATATGCCGATTCATCAGATTCGTGCAAATATGGAGATTGAGCAGACGATTTGTAAGGGAGCGCCATTTTATGTGTTAGGACCGTTGGTTACGGATGTGGCGCCTGGGTACGATCACATTACTGCTGCCATCGGTGGCGCAATTGCCGCAACTTACGGAGCATCCTTTTTATGCTATGTAACACCTGCTGAACACCTGCGGCTTCCGACTGTGGAGGATGTTAAGGAGGGCATCATTGCCTCAAAAATTGCGGCGCATGCAGCAGATATTGCAAAGGGTGTGCCGGGAGCAAAGAACTGGGATTATGAGATGAGCAGGGCGCGCCGGGAACTTGACTGGGAGAAGCAGTTTTCTCTGGCTATGGATGAGGAAAAGGCGAGACGCTATCGTGCGGAATCAACCCCGGAACGGGAAGATACCTGTACGATGTGTGGAAAAATGTGTGCAGTTAGAAACATAAATAAGATACTTCGTGGAGAAGATGTTGATATTATGGATGAATAGGTAATTGCACAACCAGGCTTTGGAAATTAGGAGCTTCACAATTATCTGCCCAACATGAAAGAAAGAAGGAAAAAACATGAAAACAATTATTTCAAATGTGAGAAAAAACGTACCGTTAGTTCATTTTATTACAAACTATGTAACTGTAAATGATGTGGCAAATATGATGCTTGCCTGTGGCGGGTCACCAATTATGAGTGATGAGATTGATGATGTGGAGGATATTACATCTATCTGTAATGCAACGGTTATCAATATTGGAACACTTAATAAAAATACAATTGAATCCATGATTGCGGCTGGCAGAAAGGCAAATGAATTAGGCCATCCGGTTATCTTGGATCCGGTTGGCGCAGGTGCATCCAAGCTTAGGACGGAAACTACATTTCGTCTGCTTAAGGAAATAAAATTTGCAGTAATCCGTGGCAATATCTCCGAGATTAAGACCGTTTATTCCGGAAGTGGTTCGACAAAAGGGGTGGATGCAGATGTGGCAGATGCCATAACGGATGAAAATCTGACCGAGACAGCGGTCTTTGCAAAAGAGCTTAGTAAGACAACCGGAGCCGTTATTGCGATTACCGGGGCGATTGATCTTGTGGCAGATAGTGAGAAAGTTTTTGCGATTCGTAATGGTGTGGAGAAAATGTCAAAGATTACCGGAACAGGCTGCATGTTAAATGGTGTCGTGGCAGGATATCTGGCAGCGAATACGGATAGGGCGCTGACCGCAGTTGTGGCAGCCGTTGCAGCAATGGGACTCTGTGGTGAAATAGCAGAAAAAAGAGTAAAGGCAGCGCAGGGTGGAACCTTAAGTCTCCGCAACTATTTAATTGATGCGATGAGCAATCTGGACGGTGACACCCTAGAACAGGGAGCAAAGATTGTGGAGATATAAATTTTTTTCTGTTGGAGGAATTTGCTTATGAAGAAATATACAAAACAGGAAATATTGGACGCTATGTGCCTTTATGCCGTGACGGATTCCATGTGGTTGGATGGGAGAACCCTGCCTGAAGTTGTTGGCGAGGCTTTAGAAGGAGGAGCGACCTTTATACAGATTCGGGAAAAGGAGCTGCCCTATGAGAAATTTGTAAAGCTCGCGAAAGAGGTAAAGTGCATAACAGACCAATATCATGTACCTTATGTTGTCAATGATGAAGTGGAAATTGCAAAGCTGATTGATGCAGATGGAGTACACATAGGGCAGAGTGATGAAAAACTGACGAAGGTCAGGCAGATGCTTGGACCGGATAAGATTATCGGTGTGTCTGCGCAGACGGTGGAGCAGGCATTGGAGGCAGAAAAAAATGGTGCAGATTATCTTGGCGTTGGCTCCATATTCTGCACTTCTACCAAGTCAGATGCAGATGATGTGTCATTGGAAACACTTTGCGCAATCTGTCAGGCGGTCACAATTCCGGTAGTTGCCATTGGAGGAATCCATTCGGGAAATATTTTGGACTTAAAGGGAACAGGCGTGGATGGCGTTGCAGTGGTCTCAGCCATTTTTGCAGCAGAGGATATCAGGGCGGCAGCAAAGACATTACTTGTGGCAGCAAAACAGCTTGTACAGGACTAGTTGAATCTGCAAAATGGTTTCCTGGCATTTTCAGGAAATATACATATGGACGAGAGGAAATAAATGGATGGAGCAATATAAAAATATTATATTTGATGTGGATGGCGTGCTGCTCGACACAATGTCAATCTGGGAAAATTCTGCGAACTTTTATCTGAAAGAGGCATGGAATATTGATGCACCGGAGGAGCTTGACCGTGTATGTGCTGTTATGAGTCTTCTGGAAGCCGGTTCATATATCAAGGAGCAGTATCCCCAGATTCCGTTAGATGCGGCAGGGATTGCGGATGGTGTGGTGGAATTTATCCGGGAGAGATATGTAAAGGCTCCGGCCACAAAACATATGGTGGAGACGATAAGGGAATTGAAAAGGAGGGGCTGTCATTTGTTCCTTGCAACTGCTTCAGATGAAGAAAATGTAAAGGGAGCATTAACAGGTCATGGTGTCTGGGGATGTTTTGATGCAATTTACACCTGTACGGAGATTGGGTATAGCAAGAATTATGTGGAATACTATGAATGTATAGCAGAACGGATTGGCACCTCCTGTCAGGGGCTTGTTATGGTAGAGGATTCCATACATTCAGTTCTGACTGCCAAAAAGGCTGGTCTGACTGTGATAGGAGTATATGAACAGGCCGCTGCCGATAAATGGAAGCAGATGCAGGAACATTGTGATGTCTGTGTGGGGAATCTGGCAGAACTTTTACCGTTTGTTTAACAGAGTTTCAAAATCATTTATAATTATTAAACAGGTAATGGCGAAACTCTGTTTTTGCAGCTGCCTAAATTATCATAATTTTTGAAGGAGAAGTATTATGCATAAAATATTATCAATAGCAGGATCGGATTCCAGTGGTGGAGCCGGCATCCAGGCAGATTTAAAAACGATTACATGCTTGGGAGAATATGGGATGACTGTTATTACAGCTTTAACGGCACAGAATACAATGGGAGTTGACAGTGTGGAAACTGTGTCGGTTCAAATGGTGCGTTCCCAGATGGATGCAGTGTTTTGCGATATCCGTCCAGATGCGGTTAAGCTGGGTATGATCTCTACGCCGGATATCATGGAGGCAGTTTGTGACAAGCTTGTGGAGTATAAGGCAGAAAATATCGTAGTAGATCCGGTAATGGTAGCCACCAGTGGGAGTACTTTGATGGAGGATCGCACAGTACAGACGTTGAAGCAGAGACTGATTCCCATTGCAGATATTATTACTCCCAACATAAGTGAAGCAGAGGTGCTTTCCGGTATCAAAATTGATGAGAGGGAAGATATGCAAAAAGCAGCAGAAAAAATAGCTGCATATTATAAAGGAACAATTTTAATCAAAGGCGGGCATTTGTCAGAAGATGCAGAAGATTTGTTGTATCAAGGCGGAAAGACTGTCTGGGTTTCCGGTAAACGACTTGGAAATCCAAACACCCACGGAACAGGATGTACATTATCCTCCGCCATTGCCACTTTTCTCGCAAAAGGTTTCTGTATGGAAGATAGTGTGGAACGGGCAAAGAATTATGTGGCAGGCGCCATTGCAGCGGGTCTTGACCTGGGAAATGGCAGGGGGCCGCTTTGGCATAATTATATTTTAGAAAAAGAACTTTTGGATAACGCTTGCAAATCTGGTAAAAGACTCGTATAATGTGTATAGATTGCAGATATGGTTCATCGGTAGAACGCTAGCTTCCCAAGCTGGAAAGGCGGGTTCGACTCCCGTTATCTGCTTTTTGAGGAAAAACTAGCAAAAGCGGCAAACCTAGAAAAATCAAAAGGTTCTAACCAGCATTTATATTTTTTTGAATAATTTAATTCTGCGGATTTGTTACTGCAAAATAAAAATGAATTCCTTAATTTTTTGATATTTTCTGAAAGTTGTAGATAATCAACATGGTTGATTCAGGGTATTGTGGATAAAACTACGGAAACTCAAGTGGAACTGCTGATTGACATTTTAGTATAATTTGTTATAATATACTTAACAAGACATCCGGAAGGTAGAAGCAGCTACCCGATCCGGTAAAATTTTAGCTATAGAAATAGCCGTCGACTTTCCGGGGTCAGGACGGCTATTTCTTATTTTTCATGTTCAGAATTTCAATCATTACAAGTACTGCAGTAAGTATAATCATAAATTCTTCGTATGTACTCATAAGCATTTCCCCTTTCCGCAAGACTCGGATCAGGTAGAGCCATCCCCCGGATGCCCGGTTAAGTATATTATAAATTAAGTATATTATAAAATATGTTCTATAGTATAATCTGAATCAATAACCATGTCAAATATTTCAAAGAAAGCATATCATCATGCATATCTGATATGAACAAATACCCGAACCAACATTTAACAAGGTGGTTTTTCTGTAACTGCCTGCCTTTTTTAGAATCTGCTAATATACCCATAAATCATTCATTTTTTTAAGATGATACAGAGAATCAATAGGAAAGGATGTGGAAAATTTGGCAGGAAAGGTTATTGAAATGCCACTCAGAACAAATAGAACAAGTAAAGTGCAGGAAGCAAAGCAGGAATATCATGAAACATTGGCATCACAGCTAATGGCAGTTGCGGCACAAGGGGATAAAAACAAGATCTTGGATTTCCTCGAAGAACAATCAGAAAAATATAAGGGCCGTAAAGAATTCAGTATGGAGGAGATCGAAGAAATCATAGATGCATATGCATATTTCTGCTCCTATCTTGATAAAGCAACCATATTGGAAAGAATGGAAAGATGGGATACGGATACCTGCCTCTTTCTCAGTATCGCAGATGATATTACCAATGCCGTATATGGCGAGCTGGCAAAACACATACAGTCTTCCGTAAATATCGCACAAAAAGAGGAAATTGAAAAAGTTGTAGATAAGATACTTGGCTATGTCAATGCGGATACGGATGTAACATTATCTTATTTTAATAAAGGAGTACCCAGTTTCCAGATCGTGATTTCAAAGCAGACACTGACTGCGGAGTTCCGGGATGAAATTATTACCGGAATCATGTATCAGTTTGTTACCACAGGGATTATCAAAGGAACGGTTCATGCACCAAATGAAAGTAAAATGTTTGGAATCTTCATTAATGAAGACGGCATGGCGGGGATGACCAAAGAAGAGATTATGGAAGAATTTTAT
Source organism: Clostridium sp. (assembly GCA_023664325.1). Taxonomy (GTDB): domain Bacteria; phylum Bacillota; class Clostridia; order Lachnospirales; family Lachnospiraceae; genus CAG-590. The sequence goes on along the minus strand of JAMPFS010000001.1, from coordinate 68,493 downwards.
GTTTCCGGTGACGGCATCCGATTTAAACTGGAAGATAATATGGAAATTATTGATGTGATAGGGGGCTGATTGGTTTGAAATATTTATTTATTGCAGAAAAATCTTCTCTTATGAATGATGTAAAGGCATGTTATGAGAACCATAAAAGTGAAATCCGGAGCAAGATAGGGGATATAGATTTTGTTTATCTGGTAGGGCATGTCTGTGCCTATTATGAACCGACTGATTATCCGGACTGGAAAGATAAGCAGTGGGGAGAGATTGATTATCCCATGATTCCGGATGTATGGCAGATAAAATCCTCGGATGATACCGGGAAGAAGAAAATCATCGCAGATATCCGGAAAAGGGTACAATCTATAGACGGGATAATCGTAGGCACGGACTCAGATGTTGAAGGGTATGGCATTTATTACTTACTGGAGCATTTCCTTGGCATTGAACATATGCCTGCCCTGCGGTTTATCGAGCATTCCTTAACCGACAGGGAAATATTGAAGTCATTATTAAGCATGACCGATTATCATGCGGATATTACCCATAAAAGATTCATACAGTCATTCCTGCTCCGTTCAAGGGCAGACTGGCTGTTCGGCATGAATGGGACAAGGGCAGTAACCGTACAGGCGGGGGAATTAATAACGACCGGCAGGGTGAAAGCCCCTACGCTTAAGATGGTATATGATAACTCCATGGCGATTGATCATTTCAAGCCCCGGAAATTTTACACGTTAAATGCCCATTATGAAACAAAAGACGGGGAATTTACCGCTGAATATACGGAGGATGGCATTCATACCGTCCAGTTTGACAATATCAGTGATATCCCGGATGTTTCCGTAAAAGGAATCATCCAATCAAAGAAAACGGAAAGAACCTATACAAATGCACCAAAATTATACGATCTGGCCGCCATCCAGAGTGAAGCGGGCGGAAAGTACGGATACAGCCCTGCAAAAACATTGGAAATCCTCCAGTCATTATATGTAAAACATAAGCTGATATCTTATCCGAGGACACAATGCCGGTATGTTTCATCCGAAAAAGCAAAAGAGTTCCCTGACATGCTTAAACTGATGGATGTATTTGATGATTTGAAACCATATGCGGCTTCCGTGAATCAGGATGATTTTGAACGTGTTTTAAAGGATAAAAATGTGGTAAACAACAAGGAAGTGGAAAAAGAATCACATGATGCCCTGCTTCCTACGTCCAATAGACCGAACCTGTCCAAATTGAGTGAAGAAGAAAAGAATATCTGCCATATGATCTATGCAAGGCTGCTGGCTCAATTTCTGCCTAAATTGGAAGAAGATAAGACGGTTATCATCATAAGGCATGATGATCAATATGATTTTATAGCAAGAGGCAAGATCGTGATCAATCCTGGATGGAGAAACTTATACAGTCGGCTGAGGGACAATGTGATCCCCATGGTCGATGAAGGCGATCCGATACAGGCGGAGTCTGTTGATCCAAAGGAAGGTATCACAAGGCCTCCAAGGAGATTAACCCAGGCCACGCTGCTGAATGCCATGGAGAATATCGCTTCCCAAATCAATGATCCGGTGTTAAAGAAAGCAATGGCTGAATCAAAAGGAATCGGGACATCTTCTACAAGAGCTGCCATTATCTCTGACCTGTTAAACCGTGGATATATAGAAGAGCAAAAGAGTGGGCTGTATATTACCAATACAGGGAAAAGATATATTGATTCGATTAAGGAGCTTGATATCATATCGCCTGTTTTTGCAGCCAAACTGGATACAAAAATTAAGGAAGTGCAGCGTGGGGAGGCCGAGTATGAAGAGGTATATTCGGAGATCATTACCAGTTTAAGGAAAATGATACGGCAGGTAGATGGAATGGAAACAAAAGTGCCGGTTGTCAATACTGGCTGTCCGAAGTGCGGCACCCATTTCAGAACTTCACAATATTCCTATCACTGCCCGAACTGCGGGTTTAAGATCAGTAAGCAGATATGCGGGAAGAATATATCAGAAGATATGCTGGAGGCATTATGTGCGGGCAAAACAACAGAAACATATACCTTAAAAAAGAAGAATGGGGAAACATTTAGGGCAAGGCTGAAATTGGGAGAGGAAGGAATCGAATTTGATTTTGGCTCCGGTGTTGAATGCCCTTTCTGTGGAAATGCAGTAAAAATTAACCGTGGAGGGCTTTTTTGCGACTGCGGGGTAAAATTATTCAGGAAGATGGGAACCAAGGCATTTAGCGATTCTGAATTAAAGAAATTATTAGAAAAAGGACAGTTAAAAAAGGTGAAAGGCTTTATCAGCAAGGCGGGCAAAGAATTTACCCCCGATCTTATCTTAGCTGAAAATGAAAATGGTGAGATAGTGATTCAATTTGACACTTCCGGCTGGGGAAATAATTAGAAAGGGATATGGAGGATAACGATGGTAAAGAAATTATTATTGTCTTTTGTTTTGGTTATCATGCTGATACTGATGATGCCTTCCGTGAATGCAAGGGCAGCAGATATATCGCTGCCAAAAAAGATGACATTAAGCGTAGCAGACGGATACCGGCAGAAGAAAACACTTAGGGTAAAAACAGCAGATGGCGTAAGGATTAAAACGGCAAAATATGCCGCATCAAAGAAAAATATAGCAAAGGTGAATAAAAAGGGGCAGATTACAGCCGTTAAGCAGGGAAAGGCTATTATCAAAGCGAAGGTTACATATGAAAAGAAGAAAAAAACATACAAGAAGACACTGAAATGCAGGGTAACTGTGAAAAAGGCTGTACCAAAGCTGTCAGAAACAGAGCATACCATGGAAGAAGGGGATTCCTTCAGGCTTGACTTATTATATGCGAAGAATAAGCATATTCAATGGTCGAATAGTGATACATCCGTGGCAAAGTTCGGTTCCGTGGGAAACGGATATGTATATATTCTTGCAAAGGGGCCGGGAACGGCTATGATTACATGCAGATGCGAAGGGCATAAATTGATTTGCATAGTAAATGTGAACGGAGAAGAGACGGAAGCAGAACCGGAAACCGGAGAGGATGAATGAAACAGTAAAACATTATTAAATCCATCATAAAAAATTTGCATAATCAAAAATATTGATCATTTCTGTTACCTTACATATACAAAAACATTCGTCTTGGAACTCATAACCTAATTCTGGATTCCGCAAATTTTCTTAATTGAATGTTTAATATTTCTATTTTATTTTCCAAATTTGATACTTTTTCATCCAATTCTAAAATGTCCATAAAAATTATCCTCCACTTGAAATCATTATTTTCTATATTTCATAATCAAATTCTTTAATCCCACCATTTGCTAATACATATGATTCAACATCTGGAATATTAATCATAAGATTATTAGGGTATTTACGTGTATCCATTATTGCAAAAAATCCATTCTCTTTATATTCTTCTGAATCTTCATAGTGTGCAAGAATTATCAATATAAGATTTTCCATATTTGTTTTAATCTCATAACCTTTACTTCTGATCCATGTTGCCATATAATCCATATCGCACCATTTTTCTTTTGGATATGTATTATAATCTTTATTTTCTTCCCATTGTCCTAAATTATTTATCATAATCTACACCTCCACTTTTTCTCCTTAATCCACTAATTCAAATCCATAATGGCAAAATCCTGTTACATCTAATATATAATCAGATATTTCATCTTCACCTGTCATACCTTCTGGGATTTCTATTTCTTCCGGTAATTCTTCTAACAGTGCTATATCTCCATCTGTATCCCATTTAATATTTATTGCTTTCATCATTTTTCCTTCTATTTATCCCATTAAATCTTCTGCAACGCTTATATCAAATTGTTCTTCAAACCAGTGCCAGGCTTGTATACTACTTTTCAACTATAATAAAACCTTGTTCTTCTAACTCTTCAATAGTCCATTCTGGTTTATTTTCATCATACCATTGTAAATTTTCGCTTTCACATTCTCCGCAAGCTGTACCGCCTAACTGCATAAGCATTAATTCTCCACAATCACTACACCTTATAAAATCGCCTTTACCGTCTGCATTTAAGCAGTCTACATATACTTTTACTTCTTCCATACCTTTTATCTCCTTTTCTTTTATGAATGAAACAGTAGTTTCATTTCCTTATTCCTCTATGTCAGCAGGATAAACCATATAATCACTCACACCATCAATAGTCATTTCATAGCAATAAACATTATCTGTTTCTTTACCATCTACCATTTCAAAAATAACTTTATCAATTACTCCAATTCTTCCATTGTATACTCTTACTTCTTCACCTTCTGTATAATATCCCATCTTTTTTACCTCCATGAAATACACGATTCATTTTATAAAATAATCTGGTCTACCTTTGCCAAAACTTCTATATAAAAACGCTCATCCATATAAAAACGCTTATCCTTTATCGCTTCCTCTAATGTATCTGGCAAGCAGCAACTAGCATCTTGTTTAAACATTTGGAAAGCTTTTTCCTTTGCTTCTTCTTCATCTAAACATTGTACAAAAAATACACAATGCCAATCACTACAATACTGAATTTCTATTACTAATCCCATTTTTTTATTTTCCTTTCATAAATCACAATTTGTTATCTTAAAGAAAGTTTCCTTTATTTGATATATACTAATATAACAGATTCCCCAATTCCTATATTTTTACAGACTTTCAGGCAGCAATTTATTCCGTTCGATAGAATACAAATGTTTCCCGCTCATTTTTTTTAATAAAAGGTTTAATCATTTTACTAATGTATGAAAACATCATGAAAGGGGAGAAAAATTTGAATAAAGAGATTGATTTTCTTCCTTTAGAGGGTGTATGGAAATAGATATTGTTATGACAGACTGGCAGTATCAACGAAAATAATAAAAAGGAGAAAAATACTATGACAGAAAAGCAAATAGCAGCAATTGAAAAACTTGGCTGGACGGTGAAAGAATATGATGATGAATGGCTGATTGAAAATTATAGCCCAGCAGGAGCCCATTTGCCATTGGAAATTCCTAAAAATGAGGACATTGTGGAATGGTTAAAAAAGAATGCAGACTCTTTCAGTCCGGATGATCATGTTGAATTATATATCCCAATGAGAGGACAGCATGGTGTTCCGGAGTCAGTAAGAACATTACTCGAGGATGCAGAGGCGATTAAGACAATGTATCAGGAATTAGCCGAAGCGGTAAAAAATGCCGAAATGGAAAATTCAAAAAATAATAGAAAATTCATTGCGAGAATCAAAAGATTTTTCAAGTAAGGCAATAATACACCATTAAAATCTCTCAAAAAAAACAATGTATCTTAACAAAAAAAATTCCATTCAGCTCTTATGGCTGGGTGGAATTTTTTATCATGATGAAATTCTATTTTATAAATGTATTCAAAAATAAAAGATATATAGGAGGATTTGACCATGTATTATAGCGAATATGAGAAGCTTGCAGAGGATTTTTGTGAGAGAAGAGAGACAACGGTAGACATCCAATTTGACTGTCGTGTTCCACAACCGTGGGGTAATAAGCCTTATTGTGTCAACAGATATAAGGTAAAAATTAAACGTCACAACAAAACCATGACAATTTTATTTTATAATTCTGTATTCAACACAGAAAGAGGTGAAAGCCCAACAACATATAATATCTTGTCATGCCTGCAAAAAAGTGATCCCGGAACATTTCGTGACTTTTGCCTTGAATTTGGCTACGATTATGACAGCCGTAAGGCTGAGCAGACTTACCATGCTGTCAGAAAAGAATGGCTGAATGTAAAAGCCCTTTTTGGAGATGTACTGGAAGAACTGGAGGAAATCGCATAGTAACATATTGAAATAAAAAAAGGAGAGCCATAGGAAAATACCCATGGCTTTCTTTTTTATCCCATCCATTTTACGGCAGTAATCACATAATCCATATAAAGATTGCCATTCCATTCATTTTCTTTTGGAAAATATATGATGCCTGCCGGAATGGAAAATGACTCACCTTTATCCATTATGGCTTGAATATTTAATCCGCTTTCTTCTTCTAAAGAACGGAAGATGCCTAGTGGATTACTGTTAAAATAAACACCTTTTATTCTTTGTCCGGTTTCCGTCTGTATCTGAAGCTGTAAGGCATTTTGTTTTTGCCCGACGATTTTCAGCCCGACAATTTTTACATTTCTCATTGCAAATACCGGTTTTTCATTACCGGCTCCATATGGCTTAAGCTGATCTAACTCTGAAAGAAGCTTGGCAGAAACATTTTCAGAAGGAAGAACCACATCAATCTTACGCTTAATAGCAATATCCCTGTCAGTAAGATTGCATCTGGAATTTAATTCCTCCCGTAATCTCTCTACATTTTCCGCTTTCAGGCTGAATCCTGCTGCCATAGGATGCCCGCCAAAACCAAGAAATAAGCACTTTACTTCGTTTAATTTATGAAACATATTATATTCAGGAATAGAACGTCCTGAACCTTTTGCAATATCCGGCTCACTGCCTGATCTGGTTAAGATTAAAGTTGGTTTTCCTGTAGCTTCCCGGACTCTTCCGGCAATAATGCCTGCAATGCTCTCATGGCATTCCTCTAACAGCATCACAATGACTTTATCTTTGATATAATCATCCGAAAAGGCAGCTTTACAGGCGGATTCTTCATATTTTTTACATAATTGTTTCCGAATCTTATTCAGTTCGGAAACTTCACCGGCCAGGGTTTCAGCATTAATCCCATCATCTAATAACAAATCGAGTCCTAATTTTGCTGTATGCAGTCTGCCGCTGGCGTTCAAACATGGGCCGATAATAAAACCAAAGGTAAAGGAATCTAAAGCTTCCGGAGAAACTTCATTCGCTGCTAAAAGAGCATACAGCCCCGGATCAGAATCCTTTAAAGTATGGCTTTCCATTTTTTCCTTTAATATCCTTAAGCCATGTTTCACAAGATACCGGTTTTCATCCATTAAAGGCATAACATCACATACGGTAGCCATAGCAACATACGGTGCATAATGTTCAATATACTGTCCAAGATTATTTTGATAAAATAGCCATTCGGTCAGCTTAAAAGCAACAGCAGCACCACAAAGCTCCTTAAACGGATAAAGGCAGTCTGCCTGATGAGGGTTCACAATAGCATCTGCTGGAGGCAGTTCATCCGGAATCCCGTGATGATCCGTAACAATCACTGTCATATCATATGACTTTGCAAGAGCCAGTGCGTTCACGGCAGCAATGCCATTATCACATGTCAGGATAATATCAACATGATCCCTTTTGGCATCTTCTACAATTCTTTCATTAATTCCATATCCGTCATTCATGCGGTCAGGAATCTCGTAGTCAATCACATTGCCTGCATTCCAGATACCGGATGCAATACGTTTAAGCCCTGTGTACAGAATATATACCGATACAATGCCGTCAACATCATAATCACCTACAATGCGTACATGGCAGCCGGTTTGCAATGCTTTTAAAAGCATGCTGCCTGATTTCACAAGGTCTTTCATGTAAGCCCCGTCATAACCTGTAAAATCAGCCATGCCAAGGAACTTACGCATATCATTCTCTGTTTTGAGACCACGGTCACGCATGACTTTCACAGCAACGGGGCTGATATTAAGATGCTTGGCAGCAGAAGCGTAGTCCATCTTTTTATTATGGATCGTCCATATTTCACTCATGTATATTTCACTCCCATCTAAATATTTTTTTTCGTATAATAAAAATCATGAAATGAATGAAGTAAAATCCCCTGCCACACAGGCATAGGGTATGTCAGGTTAAAATATAAAAGAAAGCTGTCCATCCTGACTGACAGTAAAAGAAACTGTATCGCTGCAGATGTCAATTCCCATGTTTTGGATTTTCCTCCTGCAACTGTCAAAGGCATCATAAAAAGGACACGCCACATGTCTTCGGACATACCATTTCAGATCGGCTGCGCTGTCAGACTCATCCCGCCAATTGTTAAGGGCATATTCAAAACGCTCAACATATCCAAGGACTGCTTGAAAACAACATTGTTTCTTTTGCCTGTCGTTTAGTTTATCAACCACAGAAAGAAGATATTGATAGTCTTGGTTTTCTTTATATTGCTGCAAAAGCTTCTTCCCGGCTGCATCCCATTGCTCCATATTTACCCATAAATACCTATTGGCTTCATCAGGGATTTTTCTGTTGTAGATTTCCGGATAGGAAGTTAATTGCAATTCGTCAAGCTCATTATGGTATCGGATGATATTTTTGCGCTCCATATTCATCATGGCTCCGTCACTACATCCATAATTGCACTGTTTTCCCCGGCTGTGGCTTTCCCACCGGCTATATGCGGCAGCCAATAATTCAATGATTTCTTCAGGTGTTTTCTGTTTATCCTTTTTTGCCATATATATAATCCTCCACTCAATATGATTTTCCATAAAGTAAAATAAGAAATATCACACATGAAAGCTTCTTACTATTATTATATACAGGACGTGAATCATAGCTTTTTTGCAAACATTCCACAGCAGGCAAAACAGCAGTATAAATTTTATAACGTAAGGAAACCCATTTTACGAATGTAACAAAACATCAAATAAGCGGAGTTTTAACCGGCTTAAAGCAGGAGGGAAAATATGGTGACACAGAACACACACAATATTCATTACAAAGGAATTGATGAATCCTGTATTTTTTATATGGGATTAGATAATGATTGTAAACCATTACAGTTGTTTTTTGGGTATGATATATCATCAGATAAGACACTCAGGGATTTCACCGATAACTACACGGTCAAAAATATGGAAATACAGTCCATTGAACTGTGCGTGTCTGTTTACTCAAAGACAGACAATAAAATTGAGGCGGTGATCACATATGACAATGGAGAACAGGATTGGATTGATATAGCCGAACATACAAGCAGCATATCAGGATTTATTGATATTATGTATGAGGGAATCATCTTATCCAAAATGCAAAACCAGGCATGATTACCCACTGAGTAATGTGAACCAGCCTGTCATGAAAGGAAAATAAGCCGGTAAATTGCCGGTTTATTTTTTTTGCAACAGAGTTCCATTTTATGAATGAAATATAATTTTAATAAAAGGGAGGCATAAAATGAAGATACAGGATATTTTAAACAGTTTAAGCAAAGAGCAGCAGGCCGCTGTCACCACCACAGAAGGTAATATTCGTCTGGTTGCAGGCGCAGGTAGTGGAAAGACCAATACCCTCACAAAGAGAGTTGCATACTTATGTATGAAAAAGAAGATAACTCCTGACCGGGTTTTGTCAGTTACCTTTACGAATAAGGCAGCAGATGAAATGAGGGAAAGAGTAGCATCCTATATGGAGATTCCTGTCGATTCTCTTGAAATGATGACCTTTCATCATTTGGCCTTAAATATTGTGAAGAGGGATTTATCGAAATTAGGTTTTCCGACAATCTTAGATGCAGATGGCAGTGAGGTAGCGGATGTACTGATCGGTTCAACACCGCTTGCTGCATTGGCAAAAGATTTTTTTGCCCGGCATAAGGAGCTTTTAAGCAGATTATCAAAGGAAGAGCAGAATTTCTTTATGCGGAAGGTCTTAAAGTATGCGAACAGCGTATTAAAAGGGCATCATTATGCAGATTTTCTGTTAGAAGACAGCACAGGCTTAGCAGATCCTTTAGATGTGATCGCTTATGAGAAACAGAAAGAAGCAGTCATCAAGGAAAAGGATAAGTTAAAGAGAAAGCTTTCTGAATTAAGAAAGCCAATCAAAGAGAATTTTAGCCGAAATATGGAAACATATGCTGCCTTTAGTGAATTAAGGAAGGCTGAAATGCAGGTAAAGAGCATGAGGGTAGAGCATTCCGGTGATGCGCCTACTTTATCATGGGCAAAGGCGTTAATCCGGACAAAATTACAGACAAAAACCATTGATTTTGATGACATTATCATGTTTGCGGAGTTTTTACTGGAAAACTACGAAGATGTAAGGGAATATTGGCAGGGCCGGTATGATTATATTCAGGTAGATGAATTCCAGGATACGGACTATCAGCAGCTAAATATTTTAAAAATATTAGCTAGCAAGAGCCACGGGTTATTTGTGGTAGGAGATCCGGATCAGAGTATTTATATGTTCCGTGGGGTAAAGCCGGAAATTTTTAACCAGCTTGACGAACATTTTGATGACCTGAAGACAATTTACCTTCAGGATAATTACCGTTCATCGGAAGCCGTCATTGATTCAGCCAATGCAATCATTGAACTGAATCAAAACAGGATGAAGAAAGAATTACGGTATAAGAGCGGGCTGAGTGATATGAAAGCTCCTCTTTTATGTGTAGGAACAAGCAATTATAGTGCCGCACAGCTTGAGTTCAATCAAATAAAGAAAATGCTCGCAAATGGCGTGGATCCGAACAACATATGCGTGCTTTACCGGGATAAGAATTGTAAGGTGACAGAGGAGCTGGTTTCTTTGTTAAAGAAAACGGATATTCCGCTTGACTGCCAGTTCAAATCAGTTTCCTTTGCCGGCTCTTTTGAAGAAGCAGTATTCAATATATTAAAGTACCGCTATAGCAAGGGGGCAAATTTCCTTGGCAATTTCATTGAAAATATCTATGGTGAAGACTATGATGATATTTTTGATGTGGATATGTTAAACAATATGGCACTGGATTACAATACCATTTATGCATATATTGACATGATATATCCAAAGACTTTTAAGAAAAACGGGGATCCTATGGGCAAGTACAAGAAATTTGTAGAGGCCACCTATGAAGTACAAGCGGTTGTCAGCAATACTGTTGAAGCTTGGAATGCTTTATCTGAGGAAGAAAAGCAGGAAGCATGTTCAGAGGATAGTATTTTGAATCCGGCAGTGGAAATGGCAGATGGACTGCATATCATGACGATCCATAAGTCAAAAGGCTTAGAGTTTGATTATGTATTTTGTAACAGCATGGATAATGGGATGTGTCCTAAGATTAATTCTTTTGCGAACCTGGATTCCTTGGAAGAGGATGTCAGGCTGGCTTATGTAGCTGTTACAAGGGCTAAGAAACAGGTGTATCTTGGATTTTCCAATATGGCTGAAATGAGTCCGTTTATCGCAAAAGCATGCTTGAAAACAGAGCCGATACATGCGCCAAAGGTACAAATGCCGGATACAAATGCATTACAAGCAAAAGTGGCGGAATTTAATTCCCTGCTTGACTGCTATTATATGTTAAATTGTGAAGGCATCTATTCATTGGAGAAAAACGGGGCAATAGTCGGATACCGGTATGCCCTGATGGATAATGGCACAAGAATTTACTTTGATATCCAGCAGAAGGATGCTGTAAATGCAAATGTCGTTCCTGACAAAAACATGATAAGAGGCAGGGCAGAAGTCCTAAAAGTGGATAATAACGGGATTATGTCATATGAAGAGGCAAATCAGACAGTGCCGGTCATGAAAGTATCAGACGAAACAGCGATAAAGGATCTGTTTGTAAACATGAATCCGATTAAGCTGCTTTCCACGAAATATGCTGCATAAAATCATCAACCGGGCAAGGGCGTAATCCCTGCCCGGGAAAATTGGAGGAAAATTGGAGGATAATCGTTATGTTTAAAGAAAAACAAATTGGAAAATATAATATTGTTTATGAAGGGATTTCTTATGATGGAAAGATCCCATATCGCATGTTTATAATAACAGAATTTGAGGGAAATACACCAATACGGGAAATCACACTGTATTTTAGACGGAATATAGGCACTGAAGAGAAATATCTGATGCCTGATATGCGGACGGAATCGGACATAGAAAGATGGCTGCAATATCCAGATGAGTCAAAGATACAGATTTATAATCAATTAGTGGTAGAAACAGTATAGAGAAATTTGTATTTATGGAGGGAAAAAATAAAAAAACAAGGGGTATGTATCATAGTATAATAACTTCTGCCCGGGAAAATTGGAGGAAAATAGTTATGTTTAAAGAAAGACAAATTGGAAAATATAATGTTGTTTTTAATGGGATTGCTTATGATGGAAAAATCCCCTATCAAATAGTGATGATAGCAGAATTTAGTGAAAATACACCAATACGAGAAATCACACTGTATGTCAGACAGAATATAGGCATTACAGGGAAATATCTGCTGCCTGACATGCGGACGGAATCGGATGTAGCAAGATGGCTGCAATATCCAGATAAGTCCAAGATACAGATTTATAATCAATTAGTAGTAGAAACAGTATAGAGAAATTTGTATTTTCGGAGGAAACAAATAAAAAAGCAAGGGGTATGTATCATAGTATACATGCCTCTTAATTTTGTACATAATAATAAACAGCAGAAAAAGATGCTGTCATAAACAATAGAATTTCCCATATTATATATAAGCGGTAAATATCATTATTCATTTTTCGGTAAAAAAAAGACGGAGAAGATTTATCATATAATGCAATAGAATCAAGATAAGAAATGCGGCAGGCAGGTTGCTTATAATGCATACGACATTATAATCCGGATTCGATGCCGGTGCTGTCATTTAGGTTGTCAGGCTTATCCGAAGCCGATTCCTCTCTCATTATTTAATTTTTTTGTTCAGGGAGCCATCAGGTTGATGGCTCTCAATTTTTTAATTTCCAAAAATTCATTTTAATTATGAAAAATAATCATAGAGAGAGGAGATTTTTAATGGATTTTACAAAAAAGCATACAATAAATGTACATATGAAAGAGGCTTATTTTCTTGGAACCGGAAAATCGGGGCTGCATTTCTATATGCAAAAAGAATCATGGGAATGTGATTGGTTTTGGAGTTTTGGATACATAGCCACATATACAAATAATGACAATCCAGAAAAGTCAAGCGATACAAGGTTCCTGCAGCATTTTGACTCTTTATTCCTTGGAAAAAACTTGTCTGATCCGTTTATCAACTTTTTCTGCTTTATGCCATTGAGCAGTGAAGAAAGATATCAGCTTCTGGAATTAATGCAAACGGCATATACCCTGCGAGCAACAGCCCGGCTTTTTGACGGAATGGGATGCAATAGCACGGTGAATCCATGCAGTAAACAGCTTGTGAAACCAGAAGTTGCGGAAGAAATTAATACAAAAATGATTCCGGCAGTCATGCAGGAGGTTAGGAAAATCTTAACATAGTACAAGTATTTAGAACATAACCAATATGCCGAATACTCAATTTTCTTACAACAAAATTTCATTTTTTAAATTGAGCAGTTTGAATGATTGGAGAAAAGGTGTGTTGCCAAGAAACTCTTAAAAGGATAAGGATGCATAATCAGTATATGTATCCTTATTTTTTTTTGGTAAAACCATATAAAACAAGACAGTTGCTATAATAGAAAGAAAAAGTGGAGGTAAAGTTTGATGGATAATACAAACATGGATGAAAGAGAGAATAATTACGAAACGGTTTGTGAAAATGTGATTGAATTTTTACGCAATCAAAAAACAATGACCTGCACATTTTGCCAGGGGCGTTTTGTAAGCAAGATTAAAAAGATGGCACAAGATTATCCGGATGAAGTCAAAATCATTACAGAGAATAGTGATGGCAGCATTGTCGCAAAGCTGCCGATAAGGGCTTTACACTTAAATCTTACAAAGAAACGGGAATATACGGAAGAAGAAAGGGAAGAATTAAGAGAACGTATGTCCCGTGCCAGGGAAAAATCAGGCAGGTTCAATAAGAGCCTCAGTAACAGCGGGGAATAATTATGGTAGACAAAACCACAAAAAATCTGATAAATTTATATTTGGAATATTCGGATCACGATAAGCTGACAGTGAAAGAATTTATGGTTTTCCGGAAAGAAGCGGTCTATGAGTGTTCCCAATTGCAAATGTATCAAACAGATAAAATACATACGGATATAAAAAACAATCAGGAACCGAATACAACAGAAAAAAATGCGGCAGTTTCTTCCGCTGCACCGGTTACAGATACCATCAGGGATATAAATTCATTTAATGACGAAAACTTTCTTTTGATGATGAAGCAGATAGATGATTAGCGTAAGCTATTTATAGACCTCATATTATTTTCCAAATCCTGATATATTATTGATAATGAAGAGGAGAAAAATAATGAGGATTAGAAATATGACGGTCGAGATTTTGCAAATATACGAAGGGATTGACCGGATTGAGTTCATGGTGGATTTTCGGGATTCCAAAGGAAATTTATTATTGCCTTATGAATTATTTGAAAATGACCATAGCTTAAGAGATCCGGACTCTGCGGCAGATATTTTCATAGGTTATCATGAAGATGTGTATGCATATTATGAAAAAGTATATGATGGCAAGGAGAAAAAAATAAGCATACCGCTGGAAATAGAAGATAAAAGCTATTTACAGGGAATCATGGACGAATTTATAAAAAATAATTATCCGTATAATTCCATAAAGGAATATTTTACAAGATAATTATATAATCGGGATTTGGATGATAAGAGTTGAGGAAAATCAGCAGATTGGTACAATAAGCCAGTGGCATAACCGGTCTGTTGATTTTTTATGCAAAAACACAATGGAAATTATAGTTTCTGCTATTTTTTCTGTAAAAGAAACAACAAATGCCTTTCCAATAAAATAAGAATAAGAAAGAAGGTAGGATGGTGAAAATCTTAATTGACGGGGATGCATGTTCAAAAATAAGTGAAACCATAGAAGTGGCAAAAGAAAATAATATGCCGGTTGACTTATATCATGACACAACATCATATTTTGATGATGACTATATTACCTGTCATGTCATTGATAAGGGAAGGGATATGGTTGATTTTGCAATCGTTAATCATGTGGAAAAAGGGGATATTGTGATTACAGATGATGGCGGATTAGCCTGCATGGTACTTGCTAAAGGCGGAAATCCAATGAATGCCAAAGGCATATTTTATACAGAAAAAAACATTGATTCGTTCTTAACGTCACGCCACCTAACTGCATCAACCAGAAGGAAATCCGGAAGAAATAAGGTAAGCAGGGTGATACCAAAGCAAAGGAAGTATGATTTTAAGAAGAGCCTTGCATATCTGATTATATTGTCAAAGAAAAAATTAGCAGGATAAGGAAGGTGTATTGTGAATTTACAGGATTTAAAACTGGAAAAAGAAATTACAACGGCAAAACTAAACCAATTTAACAAAAAAGGCATAAACAACGTGGAGGATTTATTAAGATTTGCACCAATCCATTATTATGACTACAGCAAATTATCTTCCGTGGCAGATGCCGTATCAGGGGAAAGGGCAGCTTTTAAAGTATGTATAGATTCAATATCGAAACGCATGGGGAATGCAACGCCATATATTTTGGCAAGGTGCCATGAGGGCAGCGAGAAATTAAGTATTCTCTGGTTTGATATATACCTGTTCAGCAGTCTGGCTGATTTGAAAGGACAAGAGGTCATGGTAGGCGGGTTATATCAGGATACAGAATGGGGAAAACAGATCATGAACCCGGAAGTAATCACTCCATATAGGAAAGAGTCCTTAAGGATATATGCTGCTTATAAGAAGATTCCGGGGATGAGCATACAGTATTTTAACAATATTCTCTCCCATGCACTTACGGAATATAATGGGGATGATTATTTAGACAGCGGCATGCTGCATGATTTCGGGATTATATCCGAAAAAGAAATGATAAAAAAGCTGCATATGCCGGATTCCAAAAAGGATATTATAGAAGCAAGAAGAAGGTTGATTCTGGAAAAGCTGTATCCTTTGGCAAAGCAGATGGTTGAAGATGCACTGGATACAAATAAAACATCTGATTATAGAGTAATCAAGCAGGATAAATATAAGCAGTTGCTTAAGCATTTGCCGTTCAGCCTTACACCAGACCAAAAGAAAATCATCCATGATTTTATGGATGAAACAAAGCATGGGAAGCGTGTGCGTTCATTAATACAAGGTGATGTGGGTTCCGGAAAAACCATAGTAGCATTCCTAATGATGATATTAATGGCTGATAATGGATACCAGTCTGTTTTAATGGCTCCGACAGGGATACTTGCAAGGCAGCATTTTTCCTCTTTCAAAGAATATGCAGATTTATTGGGACTATCAGTAGAATATCTTGGCGGGGATACAAAAGCATCAGATAAGAAAAAGATATGCAAACGTCTGGCAGACGGGGATATTCAGATATTGGTGGGAACCCATGCAGTCATATCAGACAATATTACCTTTCATAATCTGGGGCTTACCATTGTAGATGAAGAACATAAATTTGGGGTATTGCAAAGAGAGGCATTAAAGGAAAAAGCCAAAGCCGGGATACATCATATATCCATGTCTGCAACGCCAATACCAAGATCACTGGCTCAAACGGTATATGGTGATTCTATAGATGTAAAAACGATTGAATCCATGCCGGAAGGCAGACTCCCTGTTAAAACAGAGCAGGTGACAAGATATAAGCCAATGTTTGCATTTATGCAAAAAGAAATCCTTGCGGGACACCAATGCTACATGGTATGCCCACTGATTGAAGATCGAGCAAAGGAAGGGATTGATTTTGAGAAAAAAGAAAGGCCGTTAAGCGTAGAAGAAGTCCAAAAAATGGCTGAAAAGTATTTTGAAAATACAAATATTAAAGTAGCAGCCATAAATGGGAAGATGAAAGATACTGAAAAAGATGAAATTATTCATTCATTTGAAAAAAATGAATCCCAGATACTGATTGCCACCACCATTATCGAGGTAGGAGTAAATGTTCCAAATGCTACGGTTATTTCCATTCTGAATGCAGAACGCTTCGGGCTTGCCGGATTACATCAGTTAAGGGGCAGGGTAGGAAGATCAAATTTACAATCTTATTGCATGTTGGTATCAAATGATACTGACAATCCAAGATTAAAAGTAATGTGTAAGACTACCAACGGATTTGAAATAGCAGAAGAGGATATGAACCTGCGGGGATCCGGGGATATTATTGGAATCAAACAAAGCGGGGAAGATGAAAGAATTGCCTTGATGTTAAAATATCCCATATTTTTTAATAAATTAAAGGATTATATCCGGGAAAGCTGTTAAGCAGCAAAATCTTACAGAGAAAGGGCTATGGCTGATAGCAGGATACCGGCTAAGAAAGGTTTGGATACATGAAACAGTTGATTTACTATTTAATTATGGGCATTAGCAGAGGGTTGCTTTCCAGTATTGACAATGCTTTTGGGAATAATACTGGTATTGATGGTATTGTTGTATTATCGTCTTATACAGTCATAAATTGGATTGTGGCAAAATTTAATGGTATGGGTGTTTACTCTTACCGGGCGACAAGAACAAATATCCGAACATCCAGAGCATTAAGTATTTTCTTCAGTACTTTAATATGCGGGATATTATTATTGTTATCAGAAAAAATCCCCCTTATATTTACCCTGTCAGACGGGCAGTACAAGCTGTTTACAGAATGTATTAAATATTTGGCAGTTTATGTATTATTTGATGGTTTATTCTGTCTGTATTATGAATATGCAAAGATAACAACCAATAACCGTGTTTTTACTACGGTAACGATAATGGATATCATAATGATGGTTGTGTTAGACACAGCCATTTATTATACGGGCGGTACGGTTGCAGACTTATTAGCCGGAACGGTATTTTGTAAAGGTATTACAACAATCTATCTCATTATCCGAATCCCGCTGCCGAAAGAGGCATCTGATTTTCAAAAAGATGTAATACAGATGCATTTAAAACATGGTCTTAATCTGATGGTAGATAAGTTATTTATTCATATTGCCATTATTGTTTATAGTTCTTTTGCCAGTAAATTAGGCGAATATCGGTATGTAATTCACTCGGTTTGTTTTTCCTTAATTTGTTTTACCGACCATATCCCAGATGCATTCTTTTCTTATATGTTAGGGGCATTGACTGGTATAGAAGAAAAGCACCGATATCAATATTGCAGTGATTTATACCGAAAATCACTCGTATTTGTAGGAATCAGTTATTATATGCTCAGTCTGCTATTATTGACAAAGCTTAGGGGAGAACTTCCTTATATGGAATGTTTGCCCTGGACTCTTATTTATTTGCTAATTTTTATAGTGGATCATTACTTTGCCATTTGGTCTATTTATCTTACATATGCTGGAAAGTCGAGCGTCTTAGCAAAAACAAGCATATTATCAACAATGATCTCGATAGCCTATATTCTGATTGGTTATTATTCAGGAGGCGGCATGGTCTTATTTGCCTTTGGCCGCATTGTCGATAAAGGCATCAGATGTATGTTCCTGTATGTAGAATCAAAGAAAGTACATCTTTCAAACATCCACCAAATAAGGGCAATATCTGTTCATGAGTAAGAAAAGGGGTAAAGTTAATTAGTTGACCGGCAAAACAGGAAAGCGAGGCACGAATTTATGATAAAAGGTTTTAATAATCAAATAATCAATAAGGGGCGGCAGAAGATATTAGACGAAGCAGAAAACAGGCAGTATGATAAATGCTTAATACAGCTCTTGCATGACATAGAGGGAACCATTGCTGATTTGAATGAGCTTAATTCTTATATCGTTGTAAACAGCCAATACTACAATGCTTTATCTGATTATACGGACAAACAAATAGCAGACGAAATTAGAAGATGTATAGAGTTATGTATAAGCACAGGACACGAAGACCGCTTATCATGGCTGCTACCAACCACTAATTATGACCGGTGTTTGGGTAGTGATAGAAAATTACAAATACTCAATATTCCAGAAGACTATGGATTAGAATATCAAAGTAACGCTACAGATAGAAATAATATCTTTTTTCTTCGCATGCTTTACAAATATGAAGAACTGACCAAGGATGATATAGATTTGTTATATTCTGCTTATTGTGAAATCAACAATCAGCATAAGCAGTTCCAGTATGCAGTATATTTTTTGTATCGTGTTCAATCCATTCCAGATATATTTATTGAGGATATCCAGCAAAATAAGGAAAAATCATTATTATATTTGGCATTAAAAAAACATTGGAAGCTGGATAATGAAACGATGCAATTTTTACAAAATCAGAAGATAATCGCAGACTGGGTTGCTAAGGGACATATGGAAAATCTCGACAGTTATTTTTTTTATAATGTTGTAGAGGACGAGGGGACCGGCAATGCCAGCAGAGATTTTGACCAAAGAGAGTTTATCAATATGCTTGATCGTATGCAAGGTAAAGATAAAGCTGTAAAATGGATACGCTCCATGTATGATATCCCCAAAGAAGAGATCGTGATAAACAATAAAAATAAAATTAATAAAGAGCAGTATGAGACAATAAGGCATCTGTTTCCTGAAACAGAAGTATCGTTGAAAATTCCCCTGGAACAACTTTATATTCATATTAATAATATGTATATAAATCTGAATTGTTTTGTATTTCAATATATGATAATTAACAAAAACGAGAATATATATGGTCGTGGAAAATTAGTGGGAGCAAAATTAACTATGTGTCCAGATTTTTCCTTATTGCAACAATTATCAATAGCCAAGACCAATACGAGCAAAATGGTGCCATTATCTTGTAGAACAATATATTATTTAGCAAGGGAATGCCAACCTTTTAAAGAGTTTATTACTTTGTATTTAGAATATATAAGTGATTTTTATCCGATTGCAAAGGATTTATTGAAAGAGCTGGTACAATCTGATATAGAATGGATATTACCTTTATCTTTGCAGGAAGTATTACAGTACCATAGTAAAAAGGAGCTGTTTACGAGAAAATATAAGATAGCAAAAGATTTAAAGGTAAATTACAATAAACGATCTTTTTCTCTTTCATATATCATAATAAAAACATATCCTTATTTAGACGATAGGAGCAGGGAAGTATTAGTCAATATCCGTGATGAATCTTTAATGAAAGATGCTTCCGGCCAGTACTATTATGCGAAAACATATAAAGATAAAATTCAAAAATTTATTATGCGGTATTATAGCGGGGTAGTGAAGGGGCTGGATATGGAAGCAGACAACTGGATCATAAGGGATTATATCGAAATGTCATTCATGTTAAAGAAAAAGATTTCACTATGCTACCGTTCTTTCAACAAAATAGACGATGCACACGATAGATTAGCCAATGAACTCATGCAAAAAAAATACCGGAAGAGTACGTTGAAAATTCCAAAGGACTCACGATTTAATGATTTACAAAAAATGCTGCCGCCAGAATTTGAATGGATCAAATCAAAACAGAGGTTATTTATTGAAGGCAAAAAACAGGATCATTGTGTATTTTCCTATTGTGACAAAATTACAAAAGATCACTGTGCAATCTATTCATATACAGATAATACTGGAGAATACACAGAACATTGGAAAGGAAAACCTGTACACTATACGATTGAGTTTAGGTGTAGCAATCCCAAGGCTAAGAATAAAACATATCATATTGCTCAAATACAAGGCTATAAAAATTGTGTAAATACAACTAAAATGAAAGATTATATTCAGTCTTTGCTTAAGGAATATAAAAGAGAATAACACAGCTAAAATACAGAATATGATTTTAGCCGTAAAGATGTAAGAAATATTGCTCAAAAAGGGGAAGGTTAATTTAGGACTCCCCTTTTTGCTATTTTATTAATGAACAAAAATGAAAAATAGGAGGGAATATAATGCGCACATACAGAATTTATAAAAATAAATTAGCTGAATTTAAGTTTGTCTGTAAAAGAGATGGGCTTGAATATGAAATATGCCTTGAAAATGATGGTCTTAATTTTTTTGAGGCAAAAATGGACATTTCAAGAGGAAGATTTAAGGAATTAATAGATGATATCGACTGTGAAATACAGAGAAAAACATCTTCACATCCGGAAGCTCCAGTAATCAGTTACCGGACAATGATGCAGCCCCAAAAGTTTGCAAGGTTGATTGGCGGGCAACGGATATTCCGATCTCTGCACAGAGATCAAAAGAAATTTTCGGAAATTTAATTTTACAGCCTGTAATGTGCGAAATGCCATTGCAGGTCTTTTTATTTTACATGGAAGGAAGGTGTGTGCAAATGGCATATACAAATTTTAGCAGTTTTGAAAATTTTCAACTCCATTTTGGACTTGAGTCAATCACTCATATTATTAATCGGCATATGAATCTGTCTGATCATTCATTGGCAAATAGAAAGCTTGATATAGCAAGTACGTTTATATGTGATTCAGCATTCGATCTATGGTTCATGATAAAACATACTATAGAAAATGAAACACAAAGCAAGTTTTCGTTTTTAAAACAATGGATCAAGGACGATAATGATTATGAAGATTATTTGATCCAAACAGTGGGACTCCCGGATGGAATAAAAGGAAGAAGTTATAATAAAGATAAAGATATCTTTGCAGATTGCAAAGAATTTGTAATTATTCTCCGCAAACAGCAAAAAACAGGTTATTTTTATCTTGCAAATGCTTATCCTTATCCGGAAGGATATGATCCAGATGTCAGATCCCAAAATGAGTGAAAAATTGCAAATGCAAAAAAAACAGCGTGAAAGGCATAAATGCTTTTCACGCTGGCTTTTTGATGGCGATTGCCTATTAGTTCTTAATCTGGTTGATCTGTCAAGCTTCTTCTTTCTTTCTAATTTTATGATACAATTGTTCGGCAGTCATTTTTCTTAATTTGGCATTCGATAAAAAACTAATAATAGAGGATTCTAAATGATTTAAGTTATCATCTATTTGGTCTTTAGAAAACCCTTGGTTGATCAAAGCTTCTTCTGTACCTGAAAATATTTCTACATTGTTATCCTTAAATTCAGCAGCATAGAAAAGATTATTGCCTGAAGATAAAGCCGTGTATTTAAAGTTTTCCCGTTTTTCAAATGACATAAGATAAACACCTCTTTCTTTGTTTTCTTGATTATAGTATATCATTTTATATTTCTCAATTTATTTTGCAAATATTTTTTTTCGTAAAAAAATCATCTTCGGGCAAAAGAATATAATACAGGTAAATGAAAAGGCAAGTGTTGATGATGGCAAAGGAATCGGAGTATTTGTCGAATGGGTTGACAGTAAAAGAGAGGGGTATTCAGTAATGCACATAACAATCACAGAAAATGGAGTTGTTAAGTTTTCTTATGATGATTATAGAACAGAGTACGTTAATTGAAATAATGATTTTAAGTGGAAAGGAAAGAATAAAATTATGAAAAAATATTTAATAGAACAAGGAATATGGGAACAAGAGGTTGATGAACTTTTATCAAACTTTAGAGAAAATGTAACAGAGGAAGATATAATAATTGTTGGAATATTTGACACTGCTTTTGATTTGGGAAGTAATTACATTGATAATGTGGTTGGTACACTTGATCATCATATAGAGTCTGTCCTTGATTATTCTGCATTAGGGGAGCAAATTGCAAATAGTTGTGATGAATATTTACTTCTTGAAAGTGGAAGAATAATAGAATTTAAAATTTAAAATGTCAATAAAAACACAATTTCAGACAGGAGGATAAAAACATGAAAGCAACAAATATTAAATGGGACACAGATGGAGATATAGCACTGTTAGAAGAATTACCGGAAGAAATAGAAATCCCGGACGGCATAACAGATGAAGAGGAAATATCGGATTATATATCAGATGAGACAGGCTTTTGTAACTATGGGTTTGAATTGAAAAAGGACTGAAATCAGGTTTTTATCGAAGAAAAGGAGAAAATGACATGAGCAAAATAATAAAACATGCCATGATAATATGTGTAGGATGTAAAGATTGGAATTTTCCTAAACATATATTGATGGAAACAGATGGAAATGCTGGAGAATATCTTGACGATATTGCAAAAAGGACTTTTGAAAGATATAAAGATCATCAACATAATGAAAATTTGTATTTAGTATCATATTGTAATTATGGTGATGTTGAGGTGTTTGACGAAATAAAATCAGGTTTTTCAAGGAGAGAGGCAAATATGTTTGATTATTATGAGGATAATTCCAATATGTTGAGTAGTAGTGCAAAATATGATGCATCATTACGGATAAAAGAGATTGAAAAAGCAATTCGCAATGTTCAAAAAGACGGACTTAGAGTTGCATTAGAAGATGGAAAATTGTGTGTAGAAAATACGGTTAGAACAATGAATACAAATGACTATACAGAGCCTTTTGGATACTCGGAAATTGATTGCTTCGCTGATTGATTTGTAGCAATGAAACTCGTATTTTAAGACAGAAGGGAGATAAAACAATGCTGATTACACACGATTATTCGTATACGAATAAAAATTTAATTAAGAATGGATATGCAAGTAAATGCCGCATCCGGCATTGCACCATAGGGAACTAATATGATTGGATACAAAATTTTCAATATTAAAAATTAATAACTTTATAAAATATAAAACATGGAGGAAATCACATGGAAAGATATGTAGCAGTAGACAGTGGCAAATATGCGACAAAGATTGCGGTATATGATGCCAAGAGCGATAATGTATCCTTTAAAAAATTCAGGACAAAGATAAGTGAAGGAAACTTTCTGGATGATGCGCTTGAAAAATCCACAGTCATTGCAGAGATTGACAGCAAGGTTTATAAGGTGGGGAATGGGGCTTTGCAGGAAGCCGAACTGGATACAAATAAAGCTACGGAGATACATAAGGTATGCATTCTTACGGCAATCGCAATGTCTGTAGAAAATAATGATGAAGTGCATGTTTCATTAGGCATGCCAATTAAGGAATGGGAAAATGTTGACAAGAGAGTGGAATATAAAAAATACCTGCTTCCGGATGGGAATATTCCTGTAAAGATAATGATTGATTCCGAAAAAGGAGCTGTTGTGAAAACCTTTAAGATTGTATCAAAGCATGTATATCCGGAGAGTCAGGGAGCATTATTTTTAAGAAAGATCGCTCCATTGAGTAATGGGACGGTAGCAGTCATTGACCTTGGAAACCTGAATATAAACTGTACCTGCTGGAATAACCGGGAGTTGGACAGGCAATACAGCCTTACGGATGAGCTGGGCGGGAATATTCTGATTAATGGGTTAAGCCAGGAATTATCTTCAGCATTCAGCAGGTGTGATATTAATTATGTTGCCAAAGTATTAAAACAGCCGGCAGAAAACCGAAAACTGGTTCCAAACAGGCCAAATAAGGAAATCGAGGAAAAGAGCAAAGAATTAATCAGCAATTACCTGATAGACCATGTAAAGCAGATCAAAAGATGCTGTGATGCAAAGCACTGGTCACTTGACTTTATGGATCTGGTATTTATCGGAGGCACTTCTGAATTATTAAAGAATGAAATCAGAACGGTATTTGGAGAAAACTGTTACATCCCTAATAAACCGGAATATGCTAATGTGGCAGGTTTTTTAAGAGTAATGTGCAGTAAGCTGCTCAATAAAATAATCGAACTGCCGGATCTTGAGAACGAAGATGCCATGTGATTTTTCTGCAAAATAACTTCTCTTTATATAAGTGATAAGATAAGTTTACAAATCAAAGGAAAGGAGTTAAATCCCATGAAGCCGGTAAACAATTATATTTTATTGGTAGACAATTATAGAAGACCGTCCCGCCAGAGAAATACAGCAGGCCGGTATCGTGTCGGGCCAAGTCCCAGAAAGAAGCCATAGAATTATTAAGAAAAAAAATCGGCTTCGGCAGCATCCAGGTCTATTACCAGTGTGATGAAGATGATATCTTAGTTGGTTATAAACAAATTGTCAGAGAGACAAGAATCATCAAAACCAAGAAAAATAAAGACGGGCAGCCATCACTGTACAAATTTGCATGTGAACCGCCCAGGCACGCCAATGCGCCGAGAGAAAAGAAAATAAAGGAGAGATGTTCATGAGCCTTGCAACGATTTTGAGGCTGACGGTGTATTCAGACGGTTAGCGGATAAAATAAGGAAAAATGAGAAAAATGCGAATATAAAAAAATTATGAAAAGGCAAAAGCGGGCAAAAGTAAAAGAAGAAAGAGAAGAAAGTCCGCATATATGATAAATGCGCTATTGGTATGAGTAATGTAACACATAAGCAAGCCTACGCTAAAAGTGTTATGGCATATCAAGAAGACAACAGGCCGGTGTTCAACTTCCCAAGAGTAGAAAGATAGGTTGAGGGGATAGTGCATTTGTTTCTGTTTATTATTTAAACAGGTGGTGGAGCTGGCGGGGATACGATTCTGTATCCCCTCTAAGAATATACCATATTATTATCAGTAATAAATAATTAAGGGCCAGTACCGGTTTCGACGGGGTACAATGGAAAAGCCAAGCATGTCGTGGACGGCAGACACCACGTAAATCCGATGCCAAACAATAATCGCTAACGATTATAGAGTACAGACTGCAGCGTAATAGAGTACAGACTGCAGCGTATGCAGCAAGTGTAGATTTTATCTATGCGTAAATCCTTTAAGTATCACCGCTGTATCTTGAAGGGTGAAAAATAGCGGTTGCCCCTTATTAATCAAACTGTTAAGAGATAAGGGTAAGCCAAACTTACCAGTCTGTGATTATAGGTTTGCTTATTCCGGCATAATGACAGTATACGAATAAGATAAACATGTAGAAATCTTTGACAGAGTATTTCGGACAGGGGTTCGACTCCCCTCTGGTCCACTATTTACAAAAAAGCCGCCATTGGCGGCTTTTTATATGAATGCCATTATTTCCATGACATTTGTAACTGCTTTTTCTGTTTTGCACAATCCGAGAGATATAGATTGATTAAGGTTTGGTATGGTATGCCAGCTTTTTCACTCTGCGATTTGAAATATTCAATCGTATCACGGTCAATATTGATTGTCACCTGTTGCTTTAGCCTTTTGGAATACGGATTTTTTCGTGGGTTCAGATTTTTAATATCATATTCCTTTTCCATAAATGTCGCCTCCTGAATATTGGTTATATGTCCTTGTTTCATTTTTAGTTGCTTTTCTTGCCGAGATGATTCTAATAATATTATCCCTTGAACGGTAACAATGACTCACAATACATAGATTTTCATGTTCTGAAATCCCAATTATCAAAAAACGCTCTTCCTCCATAGAGTGTTCCGGATCATCGAACAGAATTGCATTGTCATCATAAAAAACCGTCTTTGCTTCGTCAAAATCAATCCCGTGCTTCTTTTTGTTGATTTGGTTTTTGTTTTCATCCCACTCAAAATTTATTTTATCCATAATCATATTATAATTAGATTTTAATTATACGTCAATGCCCAATATACATTTTATCAAGTGTTATAACCGATTGACTTCTGCTCATCATGACCAAAAGTCTGCAAATAAATCAAAATACACAAAAATGATATGATATACCCATAAATGATGAAAGGAGATCAAAATCATGAAGTTATATGATCCTTGTGGGAGCAAGGCAACAGTAGAAGTCGATATTACCAAAGAAGATTTTACATTAATAGAGAAGCAGGTGCGAGATAGATTGAATAAGAAAGCAAAGGAAATTGATAACAGCATGCATCCAAGCAAGAAGAAAAACCAACAATCAAAAAAATAACAATGGTTTTATGGTAGTTAAAGAAAGAGATTCAATGTACGATTGATTAAAATAATACAGAAAGGAAAAAAGGTGCTGCAGCCGGAAGAGAATTCTACCTTTCTGGTAAAAGAATCTTGAAATATATGGGAAGTAAATCTCGAATAGCGAAACATATTGTTCCGATTATTCAGAGATACATAGATGAAAACAGCATTGAAAAATATGTAGAGCCTTTTGTGGGAGGAGCTAATGTTATTGATAAGATTCAATGCAAAGAAAAATGTGGATTTGATAAAAATAGGTATTTAATTGCTCTTTTAAAGCGAGTACAAGACAATAAACCATTATATGAAGAAGTACCAAAAGCTTTATATGACGAAGCAAGAACAGCATTTTATAATGGAGATACTTCTAAATTTGAAGATTGGGAGATTGGGAATATAGGATTTCTTGCTTCATTTAATGGACGGTGGTTTGATGGTGGATATGCTAAAACGGTGTATGGAAAAACTAAGAATGGCATGAGGTTAAGAAATTATTATCAGGAAGCAAAGAAGAATATTTTGACACAAACTTCCAATTTAGGAGATATTGAATTTCTATCTTGCGATTATAAAGAGTCTATTGAGTTACCCTATGACTCTGGAATGGTCATTTATTGTGATCCACCGTATCAATGCACAAAACAATATGCAAATGCATTAACTTTTGATTATGATAAATTTTGGCAGACGATGAGAGAATGGTCTAAATATAATATTGTACTTATAAGTGAAGAAAATGCACCAGACGATTTTGAATGTATCTGGGAGCAGGAAGTAAGCAGAAGTATTAAAACAGTAGATAAAAGTAGGTCTACTGAAAAATTATTTAAGCACAACTGATTAAAAAGGAGGAAAAAGTTATGGCAACGATAATCACAATCGCAAATCAGAAAGGAGGCTGTGCAAAGACAACCACTGTGCTTAACCTTGCATATTCATTATCGAAAATGGGAAAAAAGGTATTAGCGGTTGATTTTGATTCACAGGCAAACTTAACAACCGGATTTGGAGTCGATAATCCAAAGGAATTGGACATTACGATTGCAGAACTTATGGATATGGAAATTGAAGATGAAGAGCTGCCGGACAAGGAAACATTTATCCTGCATCATGAGGGAGTGGATTTTATTCCATCATCCATTTCACTCTCGGTCATTGACATGAAGCTGCAGCAGTCCACTATTTTTTCGGAAAAGACATTAAGCAATGTATTGGAACCGTTGGCAGATGAATATGATTATATCTTAATCGACACCTGCCCGTCATTGGGTAACCTGACCATCAATGCCCTGACTGCCGCTGATGATGTCATTATTACCGTCAATCCGCAGTTTTGGGGAATGATGGGGGTAGATGACCTGCTAAGGACGATCGCAAAGATCAAGAAAAAGATTAATCCGAGGTTAAGCATTCGTGGGATTTTGCTTACCATGTGCAATGTACGGACAAAGCTTTATAAGATGATCATACAGGATGTGGAAGAGGCATTTAAGGATAAGCTGCACATTTTTGGGACACATATCCCAATGACGATTAAATTAGGGGAATCCGCTTACTATGGTTTAAGCATTGAGGAATATGCATCTAATTCCATTGCCGGAATCGCTTATATGAATTTTGCCAGGGAACTTGAGAGAATGTACGAGGGGGATGGGGTATGAAAAAGAAAAGGGAAATGTTTACCGGTGATGCAATCGACTTTTTGACCGGTTCTTATGAAGTTGCGGGAGTAGAAGAATTAGATATTAACCAGCTTTCAGCATATAGGAAACACCCTTTTAAGCTTTATAAGGGAGAACGTCTGGAAGATATGGTGGAAAGCATACGTGAGAACGGCATTCTTGTGCCGGTGATTGTCAGGAAAATGGATACCGGATATGAAATATTATCAGGGCATAACCGGGTGAATGCTGCCAAGATTGCAGGGCTTGGCAAGGTTCCGTGCATAGTAAAGATTGATTTATCGGATGAAGATGCTTATACATATGTGGTTGAGACAAATCTTATGCAACGTTCCTTTAATGAACTGCTTACTTCCGAAAAGGCTCTTGTGATTGCCGAGAGATATGAAACCATGAAGAACCAAGGAAAACGCAATGACATCATCCGGGAATTAAAGAGACTAAATGGGGAAAAGGTTGATGAACCGGAAATAAACAGGGAATCTGTAGGAAAAGAATACGGGTTATCCGGAAGCTCTGTTGCAAGATTAATCCGCATTAACCACTTAACAGATGCTTGGAAAGCATTATTGGATGATGAAAAATTATCACTACTTGCAGGCGTTGAGCTGTCTTACTTGGCAAAAGATGAGCAGACCATGGTATTTGAAATTATGGATAGGCATCATGCAGTCCTTACACCGGGAAAGGCTAAAAATATCCGAGCTTTAGCCAAAGACAATCAATTAGACCATCATACAGTATTGGAGTTATTAACCGGTGCCGCTCAAAAGGCAAATTACAAGAGCGTGAAAGTATCCCCCAATATTTATCAAAAGTATTTTGCCGGAAAGACAACGAAGCAGGCAGAGGAAATAATCGAAAAAGCATTAGAACAGTATTTTTCATAAAAAAATCTCCGGGTACATGGATATCCGGAAATTTTTTTTATGCTAAATCCTTATTTTATCAATGTAACAAAAACAAATTTATATACAGGGAGGAAAATAATGAGGTTAAATGAAAGAAGTTTTGGAACAAACAAATTAAATTATGCTTAGATTGTTTATGAAAACGCAGACGGAATTTAAAGGAAATACGGAATTAAATTCCGCAGAAAGGAGAAAAATAATGTTATTAATTTATAATATTGAATGGAAGACAGACAGTGATGATAAAAAGATGCCCTTACTTCCTCAGAAGGTTATTTATCCCGGGGAATTAAAGGATATAGGGAAGATTTCAGATTGGCTTAAAAATCTGTATGGGTGTGACCACTACGGATTCAAGGTGAAAGAGACATCGGAATTACAAAAGAATGAATGGGCTATGCTGGAAATGTTAAAAATCACAATCGTCCGTATGCGGGATGCCGGATGGAGAACGGATGATATGATTGCATGTATATATGATCTGTATCAGGATTACCGCATAAATGAGGACATGGAAATTGAGTTATATGATTTAGCCGATCCGCAGGGGAAATATAATGCGTGCAGTATTTACTGGAATGATATGGATTATGATAATCCGTTGTCGCAGGCTATGGATGGGAAACCACTGTCATTAAATACGGAATTGATTTATAAGCGCAAGGAAGACAAGTGTCTGAATAACATGGTGACAACAGCGGTAGTACAGGGAATAGTCACGAATCAACAGATGTCATATATGATACAGTCATTAGAGGATGGAAAATATTTCCAGCCTAGAGCAATGCAGCTCCCCGCAGATTCATCAGGGGTATATGAATTGTTATGCTTGAGAAGGACGGATGCCTGGACAAATGTCAAGATTGTATCCAATTTTTCAGGAATTGAACAGTTGGATGCAAAAACACTATTTTTGAATTTTATGAATCAATCACATTAAGCAAAAGCTACAGCAAGTTGATACGGAAATCCATTCAGCCTATATGGCCGGGTGGATTTTTTTTATGTTCAAAAAACTTTGTAGAAGATAACTTTAGTAATATTGCACAGAAGGTATATGGCATTTGTAATACAAATGAAAACCAGACGTTTTCTGAAAGCTCTTTGTATTTGGCCACACCAGAGAATTACAGCGATTATGGATTCAGTTCACTTGGAAATTCCGTAGGCTTCCCGGCTCCGTTTGTGAAAGGCATTAATGGAACAAATGCCGCTCTTGCAAAGAATATTGTGCATGACCGCATCAATCATTATTTTAAGATGCATCCTGACAAGCCATTAACAGCACGGAAGTATACTGTAGATGGGAAGCAGAAAATTTACGGTGTAGTATCTAACACATATTCCTTTTTTGATGATGATGAAGTGATGGATATTATCGGATCATCCCCATTGGCAGGATGCCGCTACAAGAATGTCCATGTGTCACCGGAACGGTTACATCTCCGGGCAGTAGAGAGCGAACCATTTTACCTGCCGGAAGATACATCTCCAATGTATTATGCTTACTTTATTGACAATTCCATGGTCGGTGCCGCATCATTCCGTATTTTATTAGGGCTGTACCGGCAGGTGTGTTCCAATGGAATGATTCTGTCTGTGAAAAAACTTACTTTATGTAGGCAGATTCATAGAGGGACAAAGGATATTGCAGCAGAGTTCAATGCATCTTTGGAATTTTTGAAGGAAAAGAAAGAGGATGTAAAACAAATCTTATTAACTGCCACGGCAGTACCTTCAGCCCTTGAGGATATGAATAAGGAATTTCAGACAGAATATCTTGCAAAGAAGCTGACCATGAGTAAGAAAGAAGCAGAAAAGGTTATCGTATTATATGATAACTATTCCCTTCAGTATGGCAGCAGAAGCCAATGGGCTTTGGCAAATGCAATTACGGAATATGCAAGAGACATCAAGGATATTCAAAGAAGGGAATTCTTGGAAAGCCGTGCATTGCAGGTAGCTTAAACTAATTTGAGACAGGAAGGATATTACAATGGTTGAAAAAATTACGGAAGAAAGCATGAGGTTGATTGCGGATGAAATTATTGATGAAATAGCAGAAAATCTGCACTTTAGCAGAGAGGATTCAAGAGTCATCATCCAACAAATTTTAGAGAAAAATGGAATCGTGGAGGTAATTCCAGATTAAACTGGATATTCCAAAAACTATGGGGTATGGTATAAAACCATGCCTCATAATTTTTTAATATTCTGTTTTTTCATATTAATTATGAAAAAATATTTATATATAGGAGGAAATTAAAATGCAATATTTATTTTTATTCAAATTAAAGGATAGTAATGATAGGGATTGCTGTGCATATCTTGATAAAGTGCCGTCAAAATTTGTGTGCGGACATTATTTTGCCCCAGTTAATTTACATGGCTCACAATATTGCATTCATACGTTCCCTGATTATGATCAGATTGATACATTCTTATGCCGGGAAGAATATAACCGCATTGTGGAATTTAGAGACAATATAAATAATCTGGGTATGAGAATTACGCCAGAAGATGAAAGATATCAAGCGGGAATATCCTTAATCGAAGACATTCAGGACGTCTATGATAAGTTAGCTTCTCCCGAGGCTGAAAAATATTTCGAGGATATCCAGGAAGGAGAAAAAGAATACCTAAAAGATGAGTATGATTTATCAGACGAAGATATTGAAGATATCTGGGATGAATATGCCCAGGATTATAAGGACAGGTCTATAGTAAACTATGTTTACGCTAATGAAAAAACATTAGGACAGGAGTATCTTTGGGGTATCGGATATCTAAATGAATCCAATCAGGCGATTGAGCAATATATTAATTTTGAATCTTTGGGAAAAGATCTGGTAGACGAGGAAGAATATATATCATTACGCAGCGGCAGAATTGCATCTGTATGTTACTAAATAGGGAGGAAAATATCAAAATGGAAAAGTATTATTTCACATTTGGAAGTTGGAAGAAATTTCCTTACCAGAATACATATCTGGTTGTTGTGGCATCCAGCTATCGTGATGCTGTAAAGGAATTTCGGAAAAAGCACCCGGACGTAAACCCGGGTTGCATGAATTGCAGCGACTGTTATTCGGAAGAACAGTGGAAAGAAGTCGGATACTATTATGCAGATCAAAGACCTGCTGAAGTCATCTGGACGGAACGTTGTTTTGGACAGAAACCGGAAGGATATGATGATTTATTCATATTCGTTCCGGAAATGAAACAGATCGTTCGCATTTCAGAGGGAACCGGAAACAATTTACTTCCGGAAGACCAGGCTCAGGGATATGTGGATTACATCTATTACGAGCAGTATGAACTCAGTAACGATATGCCAGAGATAGACGGAGGGCAGATCATGCTGAAAGAAATGCTGCAAGATAAGTATAAGTGTATGGCGGACTGCATTCAGGATGTACTGAGCATGGCATATGGCAGTGACATAGTGAACTGCATGATTTTATCATAAGCTCACTATAAGTTCATGTAAAGGAGAAAAATAACATGATAATGAATAGGAATAAGGTAAGAGCATGAAAGAAAAATAGGTATTCAGTATGCCCAATACAGGGAATGAAACCATCTAAAATGAAGGCTATGTAGAAATGCATAGTCTTTATTTTTGCAAATTTAAGAGAGATATTACTACCTATATAATAGTATATGAAATTATATAAGAGTGTATGAAAGGTTATAAAAAAATACAAACTCTAAAAATTTGCCATTTTAATTGTGTAAAATATTAAGATGTGGAGGTGAAAGCATGGGGAAAATTCAAGTAGAGCTAAAGGATAAGATACTTCTTACGATTGAGGAAGCAGCAGCCTACAGCGGCATAGGCGAAACGGTGCTCCGGCAAAAAATCAAGGAAAGTAATTACGATTTCATTTTGATGAACGGCACGAAAACCTTGATCAAGCGTAAGGGGCTGGAAAAATATTTAGAGAGCGTTGATGCGATATAAATTATCATATTTGATAATAAGTTGTCACAGAAATTGCAAAAGAGGGTTGTTTGTGTTATGATTTTATCACTTGCAACGCTCTTTTTATTCAGAAAGGAGCTTACTATGGTACGGAGAAAAGACAGTAAAGGCCGTGTATTAAACAATGGAGAAACACAAGGAAAGGACGGTAGATACAGGTATCAATATACAAATAGTTTAGGCAAAAGAAAACAGATATACAGTTGGAAACTGCTCCCGGCAGATAAAATACCGGCAGGCAAACGAAAAGACTTGTCGCTAAGGGAAAAAGAAAAGCAGATTAAAGACGATTTGAACAGTGGTATTGTTCTTTGCGGTGGGAATATGACGGTTCTTGAACTTGTTGAGAAGTATATATCACAAAAAACAGGCGTAAGGCACAACACACAGGCAAATTACAACTTTGTTGTCAACATCATCAAAAAAGAGGAATTTGGAACAAAAAGGATTGATAAGATAAAATTATCAGATGCTAAGGCCTGGCTGATTAAACTACAGAGAGACGGCAGAGGGTATAGCACAATCCATTCTGTTAGAGGGGTTATCCGTCCGGCATTCCAAATGGCAGTTGATGATGATTTTCTCATAAAGAATCCTTTTGACTTTCAGCTTGCCACAGTTGTTGTGAATGACAGCATAACGAGAGAAGCTATCACAAGGAAACAGGAACGGCAATTTTTGGAATTTGTTAAAAATGACAATCATTTTTGTAAGTATTACGAAGGAATATTTATTCTTTTTAAGACTGGCATGAGAATTTCTGAATTTGCCGGGCTGACAATTTCGGATTTGGACATGAAAAACCGAAAAATAAACATAGACCACCAGTTGCAGCGCACAAGGGATATGCGGTATGTAATTGAAGATACTAAAACAACATGCGGAGTAAGAGAAATTCCCATGACAGATGAAGTGTATGAGTGCTTCAAAATTATTCTTGAAAACCGAAAGAAGCCAAAAATCGAGCCTATGGTTGACGGAAAGACAGGTTTTCTTTATCTTGACAAGAATGATATGCCAATGGTTGCCTTACACTGGGAGAAGTATTTTCAGCATATCAGAAAGAAGTACAATACAATATACAAGGTGCAAATGCCGAAAATAACCCCTCATGTATGCAGACATACGTTTTGTTCCAATATGGCAAAATCGGGCATGAACCCAAAAATATTGCAATATATTATGGGCCATAGTGATATTGGGGTTACGCTCAATACATACACTCATATCCAGTACGAAGATGTCAAAAAGGAGATGAGTGAAGTCTATGAGTTAAAACCGAAGCGGGAATCTGCCATATGAAAATGTTCATCTGCCAAAAAGGATTTTCCAGTGAGTTACAAATTCTTGAATTTAACTCAAATTTAACTCGAATTTGCACAAAACTGTGATGATTTATAATAAAATATGAGGAAAATAAAAAAATCAAAAAAATTCAGAAACAGAACAAAATCGCTGAAAACACGGTATTTACGGAGGTTTTAACAGAATGATAAAAATAATTTTTATATGCCACGGCAACATCTGCCGTTCACCGATGGCAGAATTTTTATTAAAAGATATGGTAACAAAACAGGGCATTTCTGACCGGTTCGATATCCGGTCTGCTGCAACCAGCACCGAGGAAATTTGGGGGCAGGAAGGCAACCCGGTGCATCCGGGTACACGGAAAATCTTAGAGAATTTGGGTATCTCCTGCGCAGGCAAACGGGCAGTGCAGGTGACAAAAGCAGACTATAAAAAATATGATTATCTGATTTGCATGGACAGCATGAATATCCGGAACACAGAGAGAATCTGCGGAAAGGATACGGAACATAAAATTTACCGTCTGCTTGACTTTACAGATGAGAAAAGGGATGTGGCAGACCCCTGGTATACCGGAGATTTTGAGGTGACTTACCGGGATATCGTGACCGGGCTGGAAGAGTTTCTTGACTATTTGAGAAAAAAGAATAAAATTTAATTTGATGATTGCACGGCTGGATTTTGAAAATAAGTGGTTTTGCAATTAGTAAATATTATTTAGCACAGATGAGCAAAAACAGTACTTGCCCAAACCTGATTGCGAACATGTAAGTTTTGCTCATGACTGTCAAGGAATAAATGGAGGAGTATACAATGGAGTTATACATAGGAAGACCGGAAACAGACGAAGGACGGGAGAACCGGGAAATCAGGGTATATGATTTTTTAGATAAACTGGGGGTTACCTATTACCGCACGGACCACGGAAGGGCAGATACTATGGAAGCGTGTTATGAAATTGACAGGGTATTGGAGGCAACGATCTGTAAAAATTTGTTTTTGTGTAACCGGCAGAAAACGCAGTTTTATCTGTTGATGATGCCGGGAGATAAGCCGTTTAAAACCAAAGAAATTACTTCCCAGCTTGGATGTGCAAGACTGTCTTTTGCCAGCGAGGAGGATATGGTGAAGTATCTGGATATTCATCCCGGTGCGGTCAGTGTGATGGGGCTGATAAATGATACGGATCATAAAGTGCAGCTTGTGGTGGATAAAGACATTTTACAGGGGGAATATCTGGGGTGCCATCCCTGCGTGTGCACGTCCAGCATGAAGATAAAAACAGCAGATATTATGGGACCG
This sequence comes from Clostridium sp., assembly GCA_023664325.1. Classification (GTDB taxonomy): domain Bacteria; phylum Bacillota; class Clostridia; order Lachnospirales; family Lachnospiraceae; genus CAG-590. The sequence goes on along the minus strand of JAMPFS010000001.1, from coordinate 32,753 downwards.
TTTTTAGAGGCGGTCGGGCATGATAAGGTGATTGTAACACTTATCGGTGAGGTATAGGCAGGAAAGGTTTTCGTGGGGATTTGCAAAACAATTCATTGGACAGGAAAAATTTGTTGTATTCATTTCCATTTTAAGCTACAATATTAATAATTGTTTTTCAGAAGGGAGCAGCATATGATTAATGGAATCGGAGCAAGTAACCGTTATATTATACCGGCAGCAAATGTAAGCTATGTAACGCCAGTGAATACAGATAATACGGTATTCAGTTCGGGAAAGGTTGCACCGGTAGAGTGTCAGACCTGTAAGAACAGGCGGTATCAGGATGGCTCGGACGAGATGGTTTCCTTTAAAACACCGGGGAAAATCTCTCCGGAGGAATCTTACGCAAAGGTTATGTCTCACGAACAGGAGCATGTTGCCAATGCGGTTGCGGAGGGAAATAAAGAGAATAAGCAACTGCTTTCTGCGACAGTGTCCTTAAAAACAGCAGTCTGCCCGGAGTGTGGCAGAACTTACATAGCCGGAGGCGAGACACGTACCATGATGCGGACTTATGCGGATGATCCGTACAGCCAGAACCGGAAGGCGTTTGAGGCAGAAGCGACCAAAGGGAATTTTGTGGACTATGCGGCATAGGAATATTTGAATAAGAAAGAAGACCTGATTATGAAATGGTATCGTCCGGGCTGGGTTGCAGATTATCTTCAAAAGAATCATTTTATCAAAATATTGGTATCATTTATTTTGATGTCCACCATAGTTGGAACCTTGTGCTGGTTTTTCTTTTTTTGGGGCTTGGAATATGCTGCATTGGTTGTCTATTTCGTGTTGTCCTTTGCAGGGCTGTTTTGGCTGTATAAATTATCTGTAGCGAAAAAAACAGGGATAAGGGATAATAAAATTTACGGATTTTTCTGGCTGAAAGTATTTGTATTGACTGCCTGCTCTGTCGGCTGCCTCTTTTTATCAGGCTGTGTGTTTCTGGGAATTAACCTTTTGCTGGGAGGAGATTTTCCCTGAATGAATCACCATGGGCAAATCACCGCAGAAATGTTTTTGCAGAAAATAAAATTAGGAGTATTAAGATGAGTTACGCAGACAAATTATTTATTCATATGTGTACGGATATCATAGAAAATGGATATAGTACAGAGGGAGAAAAGGTAAGGCCGAAATGGGAGGACGGAAGTTTTGCCTATACAATCAAACAGTTTGGCGTGGTAAACCGCTATGATTTATCAAAGGAATTTCCGGCAATTACTCTGCGCAAAACCTATATCAAGTCTGCGGTCGATGAGCTGCTCTGGATTTGGCAGAAGAAATCCAATAACATTCATGATTTGAAAAGCCATGTGTGGGACGAATGGGCAGATGAAAATGGCTCCATTGGTAAGGCGTATGGATATCAGATGGGGGTAAAGCATCAATATCAGGAAGGCATGATGGATCAGGTGGACCGTGTGATTTATGATTTGAAAAATAATCCGTACAGCAGGAGGATTATGACGAATCTCTATGTTCATCAGGATTTGCACGAAATGAATCTGTATCCGTGCGCATACAGCATGACCTTTAATGTAACGAAGAAAGCAGGGCATGACAAGCTCACGTTAAATGCGATATTGAATCAGCGGTCGCAGGATATTTTGACGGCAAATAACTGGAATGTGGTACAGTATGCGGTATTGGTTTATATGCTGGCGCAGGTTTGTGATATGGAGGCAGGGGAGCTTGTCCATGTGATTGCGGATGCGCATATTTATGACCGGCATATTGATATCGTAAAGGAGCTGATTGCAAGACCTGTCTATCCGGCGCCAAAGGTGACGTTGAATCCGGAGATAAAGGATTTCTATCAGTTTACGACCGATGATATCCGAATTGAAGACTATCAGGCAGGGCCGCAGATAGAAAATATTCCGGTGGCGGTGTAGGAAAACAGTTGTCGCAGTTAGTAAGCGGATGAGATTAGAGCCAAACGAGGACGGAACGGTGGAATTGAAATAAGCCTGAACGGGAGGGAGGCTATAACCAAGCGGATAGCAGATTAAAAACGGAGTTGGTTGGTAATGAAAGCATAGTGGAATTGGAGGACAGGATATGCAGCTGATTGTAGCGGTAGATGAGAACTGGGCAATTGGAAATAAGAATAATCTTTTGGTGAGTATTCCGGAGGATCACAAATTTTTCAGGCAGATTACGATGGGACATGTCGTGGTGCTGGGGCGGAAGACACTGGCAGGTTTTCCGGGAGGGCTGCCATTAAAGGGCAGGACCAATATTATTTTAACCCATGACTTGGATTTTGAGGCAAAGGATGCGATCATTGTCCACTCGAAGGAGGAACTGCTTGAAACGCTTACCGATTATGACAGTGATGATATTTTTGTTATCGGCGGGGAAAGCGTTTACAATATGATGTATCCATATTGTGAGACAGCGCATGTGACAAAGATTCATTACAGCTATGAGGCGGATAAATATTTTCCGAATCTGGACGAGATGGATAACTGGGTGATTACCGGAGAGAGTGATGAGCAGACTTATTTTGATTTGGAGTATTATTTTTACCGGTATGAAAATAGAAATCCAAGAGCAATTGAGGCATAGATAAAAATTTAGCTGGTTTAATACCCTGTGTGCGTCAGAGCTTTTATCTGGCATATGCAGGGTATTTTAAAAGGCAGTTTTATGGAAACTACAATAGAAAGGCGTTTGAAATACAGGATAAATAGAAAAATTGAGTAAAAATACACAAAAAAAAGTAAAAAAAACGATAAAATGTATAAAAAATGCTTTGTCATCATGAAAAAATGTGCTATAATCATAAAAGATTATGTAAATTTGGGAGGATATGTGATGGGAAATATTAAATTGACAAGCGGCGAAGGATTTGAAGGTTATGAAATTGTAGAGTATTTAGGTTTTATTAATGGACAGATTGCCTTAAGTTCTAATTTTTTCAAGGATCTTTCGTCTAATATTGCGGAATGGTCAGCACAGGAGAATTCGAATATCACAAGCAAACTGGAGAATGCCAGTGAGAATGCGTTGGATAATCTGATCAAGATTGCTGAGAAGCGGGATGCAAATGCCATTATTGGTGTGGAGTTAAACTATACTGGTTTTTCCGGCAGCGCAATTGGAACCGTTGCATCAGGAACGGCAGTTAAGATTAAGAAGAAGGAAGAATTACATAAGGTGATTACTTCAAAGATTTATGTCAGCAATTATTATAACATGCTGATTCCGCGTCCGGTTGAGGTAACAATTATGGGTGAGGACAATGTCGTTAAGATTGCGCCACTGTTTTACAATTATAATCAGAATGAAATTAAAGCGGTACGCTGTGATATTGAGCTTACCAACTATTATGAGGAGAAGCTTTTATTACAGGGGATGGATTTCGTGTTTGAGAAAAACAATATTACAAAATTACAGGCAGAGCTGGTGGAATGTAAGCTTCCGGTAAAGGCAATCCCATTAATCAAGGATGTTAAAGTATATGTTAAGAAATATGTGACTTCTAAGGGAGTGTTTGTTCCGGATTCCGATCCGATTGATGTTACACTTTCTGTACATGGTTTACAGGGACTTAAAGAGAAGCGTGGCAAGGATGCAGTGGAACGCTACAAATCAGATGGAACGACATGGTTATGTAACTGCGGTTATGTCAATGCAGCCGGAGATGAGGAATGTGTAATCTGTGGTCGTAAAGAAGAAGAACTGCGAATGAATGTTGGATTTAATTATGAGGAAATGTATAACCGTATGAAAGATCTTCCGAATGTATCTGCAATGAAGGATGTTTTAATGGAATACATTAAGAAAGGCGCCATTGATGCCAAGTACCGCATGGAGCTGTTGGAAACGATGGAGTCCGGTTTGCAGTATGAGAAAACAAGAGGAGATATGACCGGAACAGTATTGGAAAAGGTTATGAAAGTATTTGAGGGTTAAAATGTCAGATTTCAGAAGCGGAGTGAAAACTCCGCTTCCAAAAATTACTATATATATCTATCACCTGTAAAACAGGATGATACCACAGGTTCAGGTAAGGGATTGGGAAGAATAGTTAAGGTTTATTGTTGTCAAAGATTTCACGATGTGTTAAACTAAATAGAGTGAGATTTATGAGGTGAGTTTTGTGGCTACGGGAATTAGTATATCCAGTATTAATCGCATAAAAGAATTAGCAGAAGAGAAAAAGTATGCAGAAGCTTTAGAGATTTTGGATACACAGGATTTGGATAAGTCAATTAACCCCCAGTTTTTACGAATTAGTGGTGAGGTTTTCCGAGAGAACAAGCGTTATTATGACAGCCGTAAGATATTATTAAAAGCACATAAGATGGCACCACAGGGTCTTCGTATTATTGCGGAACTGATACAGTTGTATTTAGAGCTGGGTTATTTTAAGAAAGCACAGCGTTATTATGAGCAATATACGTTTTATACAACTCCGGAGGATAATCAAAAGGAGTATGTTGAATATATTATGAAAAAGGGAATCGGAGCGGATGTGAAGGAGCTTGCATCCATTTTAATACCGATTTTGGAACGACTTCCGGAAGACCGGTGGAATTTTGAATCCGTGCTGCTTTATGATAAGCTGGATCGCAAGGACAAAGCTTTAGATGAAAGCCGTTATATCTTGGAGAATTTTAAAGATTCTATCTATGTGCAGCCGGCAATTGATTATATCGAAGATAAGTTGGATGTGGATGCATATTTTTATGTATATCCAAAACAGGAAATAGAAGAAGATACAGAGTTGTTCGGTGATTTGATGGAAGAAGAGGAGGAGCTTTTAAAAGCAGATCACTTGAGGATGTATCCACCAGATGCTAAGATCATGGTGGAGGCAGAAGATCGAGAAGGTATTGATATCAAACCTGCAAAGGAAAAGAAGACCAAAAAGAAAAAGAAGTCAGCTTCCGAAAAGACAACATCCAATAAAACTGATGAAAAACCAGCCCAAAAGAAAGCATCTAAGAAAAGGAGTGCAAAGGATACAACAGAAACTGCCGAAGTAGAACAGGATAATCATCAAAACGAGATTTCTTCCGAACATGAGCAGTCTGCTCAGGATGTAGATGGTATAACATCTACAGAATCAGGAAATTCTGATATAGTTTCTGAGGAACAGATAAAGCAGGAGCGAGAGGCAGCATTAGAGAAACTGTTATCCAAAAGAACAAGCACAGAACATATTAAAGAATCTGCAAAGCAAGCTGTAAAAGCCGCAAGGGAAATTGATGCGGAGAAGGCAAAGGAACAGGTTAAATCCGTTGCAAAGACAGTTAAGGGAAATGTTAAAAAGGCAACGGATGTTCTTGGAGAAGCGGTTGGTGTGAAAGCGACTGAAGAGGAGCATGATGCCAAAGGGATTTCAAACCAAAATGAAATTGTGGATGGAATTATTGAAAGTGTGTTAGAACCTCCTAAGAAGCCGGTGGGACAGGTTGTAACAAATGAAGAATTAGATGCACTGATTCCGGATTCTTTAGAAGCGATGTCAACGGCAGAAATTGCAGAATTAGAGGCTAAGAAAGCAGAAGCGGAGCGTTTGGAGTTAGAGGCATTAGAAGCTCAGCTTAAGCTTGAAGAAGAAAAGAAAGCCAAGAACCGAATGAAAAAAGAGGGATTGGTTTTTGATTCAGATGTTGTACCAAATCTGAATGAGACAGATAATAAAATGGTGTCTGTTTCCGGAAAAGAATTCATACAATTAAAAGAGCGTTTTCTTGCAATTGTAACAGAGGAGGAAGAGGAAAAGCCGTTAGAGTCATTAGGCTACATTAAGATTGTTCAGTCTGATGTAGATGCCAAGATGGAAGAGGAAATACCGGATGCCGCTAACATTTTGCACCAGATGATTGATAATAAAGAGTTTTATACAGGCGAGGATTCGACAAAATTTGAGTCGAAGGCAAGTTATGAAAATCACGGCTTTGAAATAGAAGATTACTCTTTTGAAACCTTTGAACCGGTTATGGATGATAAACCGACCCATGCGCAGTTATATGATAATTTACATGGCGCTGATGAAGATGTTCCTACAGTTGAGATTATATATGCACAGGAAGATGTTATCGAATTTAACGAGATTGTACCGGAAGAAGTAAAAGAGCAGCCGGAAGTTTTGGCTGATATAGAAGAGGTGAAGGAACAGCCGGAAGCCTTAGTTGATGCAGAAGAGGTGGAAGAACAGCCGGAAGCCTTAGTTGATGTGGAAGAGGTGAAGGAACAGCCGGAAGCCTTAGTCGACATAGAAGAAGTAACAGAGCAGCCGGAAACCGTTGTTGAGCAGGAAAATGAATGGACACAATATACGGTAGAATCGGAGACAACGTGGATGCAGGACACCGTGGAATCGGTGAATATTGCGTCAGATACGATAGCCGAGGCAGAGACAGCGTACGAACCTGTTGCGGATGTGGTGATAGAAGAGCAGCCAGAAGAATATATCAGTGAGCCGACAAAAGCAGAGATGCCGTATGAGCCTGTCGAGGATGTGGTAATAGAGGAGCAGTCAGAAGAATATGTCAGTGAGCCGACAAAAGCAGAGATACCGTATGAACCTGCGGAGGATGTAGTAATAGAGAAGCAGCCGGAAGAATATATCAGTGAGCCAGCCGAGGCAGAGACAGCGTATGAACTTGCGGAGGATGTAGTCATAGAAGAACAACCTGAGGAATATGGGGAGATGGCAGTGGTTGCCGATTCGGGTGAAGAAGATGTGATGGCTGCTGAATTATCAGAACAAACTGGGGAAGTAGAAGCTGTTATACAAAAGACAGAGCGGCGGCATTTACTGAGAATTAATATTCTGATTACAGAAGATATGACGAAAAAGTTAATGGATTTAAAAGAAAGTAGATGATGATGTATGGGGATTCAGTTAAAGGGTGGCGGTGGTTCCAATAACCGGAATCAATTTGCAGGACAGTCGGAATTGCAGGAAACTCCTGAAATGAAGGCTGCGAGGGAAAAGAGAGAAACGGAAGCGAAAGCAGCGCTTGCACAAAAACAGGAAGAGATGCGCATGCGTGCGCTTGCATTTGAACAAAGAGATGCAGCAAGAAAAGAAAGGGAAGAGATCAAAAATAATCCCCAACTGGCTGCAGAAAGACAAAGAAAAATTGCAGAGATGAAGGCAGAAGAAGACAGGTTAGCCCAAATGAAAGCAGAAGAAGAGGCTAAAATCGCAGCAGAAAGGCGGGTGCAAGAGAAGAAAATGGATCAGACAGAAGCATTAATAGCAGCCATTAGAGCACAGGTTGAAAAAGAAAAAGCGGCAAAAGAAGCAGCTAATCAAAAACAAGCAGCAGCAAAGACTCCAACAAGTAAGTCTTCCTCAAATGGTAATCAAAAGCCGCAATTCAGAACAATTTCTCCAGAGGAGATGCAGAAGTTAGAAGAGAAAAAGCGTATGAAGGCGGCTGGAATCCAACCAGAAGAAGCGCCTAAGGGTGTAGAGCCACAAGCGAATTTAGCAGGAGGTGGATTAGGAGGACTGGGAAATGGTCCAACATTGTCCAATCCAACTGGAAATGGTCCAACATTGTCCAATCCAACTTCCGGTCAGGAAAGCCTTACAAACATGGGAATGGGCGGCAGCGGTTTAGGTATTGAAATTACAGCACCGGAAAGCAAGGGCGGTGCGGATGAAAGCACAGTTGCATTGAATGTGAATGCAGTTAATTCAGCTGCACAAGCACATCCTGTTCCGGAACCGGTGCAGGTAGTAGGAGATTCGAATACCGTTGTTGTTGATGGTGAAAATACATGGAACACGAGCGCAGAGGGTTCTGATGCATCTGAGGAAATAAGCTGGGTTGATTCTGGAGCGAAGGTTCAGACCGTTAAAAATGAAACAAGAACGGCACAGACAACAGATGAAAATGGTGATATTGTAAGTGTTGTACCGGTTCGTCAACGACCGGGTGATTCAAATGATGTTCAAAGCGCTTATAATATAGATTTTGATGATGATGACGATGATGATTTTATTAATTTAAGCGGTGGGGCTGATAACAAGGCGGCAGAAGAGGCAGCTCGCAAGGCAGCGGAAGAGGAAGCAAGGCGCAAAGCGGAGGAAGAGGCAGCCCGCAAGGCAGCGGAAGAGGAAGCAAAACGCAAAGCAGAGGAAGAAGCGCGCCGGGCGGCAGAAGAGGCAGCCCGCAAGGCAGCGGAAGAGGAAGCAAGGCGCAAAGCGGAGGAAGAAGCGCGCCGGGCGGCAGAAGAGGCAGCCCGCAAGGCAGCGGAAGAGGAAGCAAGGCGCAAAGCGGAGGAAGAAGCGCGCCGGGCGGCAGAAGAGGCAGCCCG
>JAMPFS010000001.1:0-24319 GCA_023664325.1 Clostridium sp. | reverse complement strand
GCGGAGGAAGAAGCGCGCCGGGCGGCAGAAGAGGCAGCCCGCAAGGCAGCGGAAGAGGAAGCAAGGCGCAAAGCGGAGGAAGAGGCACGCCGGGCGGCAGAGGAGGCAGCCCGCAAGGCGGCGGAAGAGGAAGCAAGGCGCAAAGCAGAGGAAGAAGCGCGCCGGGCGGCAGAAGAGGCAGCCCGTAAGGCAGCGGAAGAGGAAGCAAAACGCAAGGCGGAGGAAGAAGCACGCCGGGCAGAGGAAGAGGCACTTAAATATAAGCAGATGGCAGAAGAGGCAGCCCGTAAGGCAGCAGAGGCTGAAAAAGCATTGCAGGCAGCAAAAAGCCAGGCAGAAGTACCGCCGGCTGCTGCTGATACACAGACAGCAGGGTATTCACTGCCAGTTGGCGCTGAACAGTTCCTCGGCAAATATTTGACAGTCAGTTCGATCAGCGACCAGATTGTGCAGGCAATGAAATTTATCAGTGAGAATCCAACCTCGCCTCGTAATGTTGTAATTCTTGGACAATATGGCTTTGGTACGACATCCATTGCAGAGGATTTTGCAAGAAGCTTCCATGCCATGGGGATTTGTAAGAATAAGACAATTGCAAAGATCAAAGGCGGAGCATTGAACCGGGCAAATATTAGTGATGCTATTTCAAAACTACAGGGTGGCTGTCTTGTGGTTGAAAATGCGGGTGTTATTACCAATGAAAAACTAGATGAGATATATCAAATTGTAAATAATCCAAGCAATGATGTAGTTGTTATTTTAACCGGGCAAATTGAGACAGTATCGAGAATTTTTAAAGACAATGCGGTGATTTCCTCACAGTTTAAACATTTGATCCAGGTACATCGGATTACTGACCTTGATGTATTGGCGATAGCGAAAAACCATGCAAAGGATTTGGGTTATCCTTGCGAACCTGCTGCTGAGAATAGTCTTCGGAAAAAGATGCAGGAGGTTGAAAGCGGCAATCTTGACAGAGTGCTGAAGATTGTGGATAATGCTGTATCGAAGGCTCATAACAGAGAGATAAGTACCGGTGAACAGGATCATCATTTGACTTCCGGTGATTTTGAATAAAGTGGTTGGATGACATTATAAATAGTATGCGCTTAACCGAATTTTGTGATTCCCTGCCAAATGGCAGGGAATTTGCTATCTTACATCAAAGATTTTGTGAGACTGACTTGAATCATTACAAAGATTTTATAAAAAATATAGAAAAATAAAAAAAACAGTTTAAATTTCTACAGTTTTTTGTTAGTATGTATATGATTGACTTTGGAACATTAAGTATAAGGGATACTATTTTGTAATAACCTGATAATGGGATAGATAGACGGAGGAAAAAATTATGTTTGATATGGACATAGGAATTGATCTTGGAACCGCAAATGTTTTGGTGTATGTGAAAGGTAAGGGAATTGTAATCAACCAGCCATCTGTGGTTGCTTTTGAAAAAAAGAGTAAGAGATTAATTGCTATTGGTAATAAAGCGAAGCTGATGATGGGAAAAGCGCCGGAGAGTATTGAAGTAATCCGTCCATTAAAGCAGGGAGTTATCTCGGAGTATGCGGTAACAGAACGCATGTTAAAGACGTTTATAGAGACTGCAATGCAGAAGAAACGAATGTTTAGCCGTCCACGCATCTGTGTATGTGTGCCAAGTGGCGTCACGGAATTGGAGAAACGAGGCGTGGAGGATGCGGTATATCGGACAGGAGCAAAACATGTTGATATTATGGAGGAGCCGATTGCGGCTGCCATTGGCGCAGATATTGATATTTCGCTGCCCCGTGGTAACATGATTGTTGACATAGGCGGAGGAACAACGGATGTCGCAGTCATTTCCCTGGGAGGCATTGTTGAAAGCAATTCGCTTAAGCTTGCAGGAGATGATTATAATGAGGCAATGATCAAATATGTACGCCGTACCTATAATTTGTTGATTGGGGAGCCTACTGCGGAAAAAATCAAGATAGCAATTGGCTCTGTATATCCGAGAGAAGAACCGGTGACAATGGAGGTAAAAGGGCGGGATTTGGTAACAGGATTCCCAGCCAGAATCATTGTTTCATCAGAGGAGACAATTGAAGCTTTTGCCGAGGTGACGGCACAGATTTTGGATACGATCCATAATGTATTGGAGATTTCTCCACCGGAATTGATTGCTGACATTGCGGAACACGGTATTGTGTTAACCGGCGGAGGCAGTTTGATTTATGGTCTGGATAAGCTTGTGGAGGAGAGTACCGGTATCCGGGCTAATGTTACACCGTCAGCATTAGAAGCGGTTGTGGTAGGAGCCGGGCGGTCTGTTAAATTTGTTGGAAAATGAACGAACACCGAAAAACCGTAGGTTTTGAGGTGGACACTCATGCTTTAAAGTTCATGATAAAGAAATAGTCGAAATACCCCGCAGTCCGCTGTGGGGTATTTTAGCGGTGGCGCAAATAGAAGAATTGCAGGGGAATATTTTATGGGATTTTTGCCAATCACAAGAGAAGAAATGAATAATATGGGATGGAAACAGCCGGATTTTGTGTATGTCATCGGAGATGCATATGTGGATCATCCGTCTTTTGGGCATGCAATTATCAGCAGAGTGTTGGAAGCGCATGGATATAAGGTGGCTATTATTTCACAGCCGGATTGGAGGAATGATAGCAGCATACGGGAATTTGGAAAACCGAGGCTGGGTTTTTTAGTATCGGCAGGGAATATGGATTCTATGGTGAACCATTATTCGGTTTCCAAAAAGCATCGCAGCCAGGATGCCTATACTCCGGGAGGAGCAGTTGGAAAACGTCCGGACTATGCCACTATTGTATACTGTAATCTGATTAAACGAACATATAAGGATTCCCCTGTTATTATAGGGGGAATTGAGGCAAGCCTTAGAAGACTGGCTCATTATGACTACTGGTCGGGTAAATTAAAACGTTCCATTTTAATGGACTCCGGCGCTGATCTGCTGATGTATGGAATGGGGGAGAAAGCGGTTGTTGAAATTGCGGATGCCTTAAACAGCGGACTGAATGTGAGAGATATCACTTTTGTGGATGGCACGGTTTACCGCACAAAGGAAACAGATTCTGTGTATGGTGGAATTGTATTACCGGAATACCGGATGTTGTTGGAGGATAAGTTCGAATATGCAAGAAGCTTTAATATCCAGTATCAAAATACGGATCCATTTACGGCAAAGCCTTTGATTGAACAATATGGGAATAAACAGTATATTGTTCAAAATCCGCCTGCGAAGCCGCTTACCATGCAGGAAATGGATGATGTGTATGAGCTGCCATATATGAGAACCTATCATCCGGGCTATGAGGCGGAGGGCGGAGTTCCGGCAATCGCTGAGATTAAGTTTTCCCTGACAAGCAACCGTGGGTGTTTTGGCGGCTGTAGTTTCTGCGCACTGACTTTTCATCAGGGAAGGATTGTACAATGCAGAAGCCATGAGTCGCTTATAAGGGAAGCTGAAATTATGACACAGGATCCGGATTTTAAAGGGTTTATCCATGATGTAGGCGGTCCGACTGCAAACTTTCGGTCTGCGGCGTGTAAAAAGCAGTTGAAATATGGAGCCTGCCCGGACAGGCAGTGTTTGTTTCCTGCTCCCTGCCCTAATTTGGAGGCAGACCATTCGGATTATGTCAATTTGCTTAGAAAGCTTCGCAGTATTCCGGGCATCAGGAAGGTCTTTATCCGCTCCGGTATCCGCTTTGATTATGTCTTAGCAGATAAAAATGACGATTTTCTGAAAGAATTGTGTGAATACCATATTAGCGGGCAGCTGCGTGTTGCACCGGAGCATGTGGCAGATTCCGTACTTTCCATGATGAGTAAACCCAAAAATAATGTCTATCAGCAGTTTGTGAGAAAATTTGAACAAATAAACAGACGGCTTGGAAAGGAACAGTATCTGGTGCCTTACCTGATGTCATCTCATCCGGGTTCCGGTTTAAAGGAGGCTGTCATACTGGCAGAGCATATAAGGGATTTAGGATACATGCCGGAACAGGTACAGGATTTCTATCCGACACCATCCACGATTTCTACCTGTATGTACTATACCGGAGTGGATCCGAGGACAATGCAAAAAGTGTATATTCCGGCAAATCCACATGAAAAGGCAATGCAGAGGGCATTGATTCAGTACCGCCGGCCGGAAAACTATGATTTGGTAAAAGAAGCCCTGATTAAGGCAGGGAGAGAAGATTTGATTGGTTTTGATGCAAAATGCCTGATTCGCCCAAGAAAGATGAAGCAGCCTGTGCGTGCAGCTGGTAAAAAGAAATCGATCAGAAACGTGCATAAAAAGAAAAAATAAGCGGTCTACAGGAAAATTTGAGGCAAATCAGAAAAATGTTCAAAAAAAGAACATAATTCGACGCAAATTTAACGGACAGTCACGGGATATTTTGTTGCAACTGCTGCAAAATTATGCTATCATATTAGCAGGTTGCGTGGTGCGCTGAGAGATTGCCGATTACTATAATGGTGGTAGCTTAGCGGTACCCGTAAAATATTAAAACGGAGGATATTTTTATGTCAAAAAAAGTTGTTTTGGCTGGCGCTTGTCGTACAGCAATCGGCACAATGGGAGGTTCATTAAGTACAACACCAGTGGCAGAGCTTGGTGCTATCGTTATCAAGGAGGCGCTTAACAGAGCCGGTGTTCCTGCAGATCAGGTTGATCACGTATACATGGGCTGTGTAATTCAGGCTGGGCAGGGTCAGAACGTTGCCCGTCAGTCATCCATTAAGGCAGGACTTCCAAATGAAGTTCCGGCAGTTACGATCAATGTTGTATGTGGTTCTGGTCTTAACTGTGTGAATATGGCAGCACAGATGATTCAGGCTGGTGATGCAGATATTGTGGTTGCAGGTGGTATGGAGAATATGTCTATGGCGCCATATGCCCTGATGCAGGCCCGTTTCGGTTACAGAATGAATAATAATAAGATTGTCGATACGATGGTAAATGATGCTTTATGGGATGCATTTAATGATTATCATATGATTAAGACGGCTGATAATATTTGTGAAGAGTGGGGAATTACCCGTGAAGAATTGGATGAGTTCGCATTAAACAGCCAGAAGAAGGCTGAGGCTGCACAGGCAAGCGGCGCATTTGATAAGGAGATTGTTCCGGTATCTGTTAAGAAAAAGAAAGAAGTGGTTGAGTTTGCGAAGGATGAGGGACCAAGAGCAGGTTCTACCATTGAGGGATTACAGAGACTTCGTCCGATTAATCCGGATGGATTTGTTACGGCGGGTAATGCATCCGGTATCAATGACGGCGCAGCAGCAATCGTTGTTATGAGTGAAGAGAAGGCAAAGGAGTTAGGTGTGAAGCCGATGGCGACATTTGTTGCAGGCGCACTTGCAGGATGCCGTCCGGAGGTTATGGGTATCGGCCCTGTTCCGGCTACAAAGAAGGCTATGGCGAAGGCTGGTTATCAGATTTCAGATTTTGATATCATTGAGGCAAATGAGGCATTTGCAGCTCAGTCTATTGCAGTAGGAAGAGATTTGGGCATTGATGTTGAAAAGCAGTTGAATCCAAATGGCGGAGCAATTGCACTTGGACATCCGGTTGGTGCATCCGGATGCCGTATCCTTGTTACCCTGCTTCATGAGATGGAAGCAAAAGATGCAAAGAAAGGTCTTGCGACACTTTGTATCGGTGGCGGTATGGGATGCGCAACGATTGTAGAGCGTGATTAATCCACAGCAGAGGTGATTGCGGAACTTTGTTTTTGTAACTGTCCGTTGTGCAATATAGACAAATCACAGCCAGGCACGCTTGCGCTATGTGTCGCTCGTAGCGGTACATAAGGTGCCAAAGTACGGCACCTAAGTACCGACGGCTTCCCAATGCCCCGCTTGCGATATTGTCTACATTGCACAACTGGGGTTTTGAAAGCCAGGAGTTTCACAATTACCTCTGATATCAAGAAGAAAAAGGAGATAGTTCAATGGAGTTTATTACATACGAGCAGGACGGATTTGTTGGCATTATTACAATTAATCGTCCTAAAGCGTTAAATGCGTTAAACAGTCAGGTTTTGGATGAACTGAATACTGCTTTGGATGCAGTGGATTTAGAGGCGACAAGAGCGCTTATTTTGACAGGCGCCGGTGAAAAGTCATTTGTTGCGGGTGCAGATATCGGTGAGATGTCCACCTTGACAAAGGCAGAAGGCGAAGCTTTTGGTAAGAAGGGGAATGATGTATTTCGTAAGCTGGAGACATTTCCAATTCCTGTGATTGCAGCCGTAAATGGTTTTGCATTAGGCGGTGGATGTGAGATTTCTATGAGCTGTGATATCAGAATCTGTTCTGAAAATGCAGTGTTTGGACAGCCTGAGGTTGGTCTTGGCATTACACCGGGATTCGGTGGCACACAGAGACTGGCACGTCTGGTAAGTCCGGGCATGGCAAAACAGATGATTTATACGGCTCGTAATATTAAGGCAGATGAGGCATACCGCATTGGTCTTGTCAATGCAGTATATCCATTAGAGGAGTTAATGCCGGCAGCAAAGAAGATGGCAGCCGGAATTGCAGCACAGGCTCCGATTGCTGTGCGCAACTGCAAGAAGGCAATCAATGACGGTTTGCAGGTAGATATGGATCAGGCAATCGTGATAGAAGAAAAATTATTTGGTGACTGTTTCGAGACAGAAGACCAGAAGGCTGGAATGGGTAATTTCTTAGAGAAAGATAAGGAGAAGAAGCTTAAGGTTGTTCCGTTCCAGAATAAGTAATCATATGATTTTAACACATTAGGGTGGTCGTTTTGACCATCCTAAATGTGTGAAATAAGGATAGCAGTTTGAACGAAACGTAAATGAATTTAAACTGTATATTCAAAAAATTTTTTTAGGAGGATATGAAAATGAAAGTTGGCGTTATTGGTGCAGGAACCATGGGTCAGGGTATTGCGAAGGCATTCGCCCAGGTTGAAGGATATGAAGTAGCACTTTGCGACATCAAGCAGGAGTGGGCTGAAGGCGGAAAGGACAAGATTGCAAAGGGTTATGCAAGACTTGTTGAAAAAGGAAAGATGACACAGGAGAAGGTGGATGGAATCCTTGACAGCATTACTCCTGGTCTCAAAGAAGATCTCTGTGCAGATTGTGATTTGATTGTGGAAGCAGCTTTTGAGGATATGGAGGTTAAGAAGACAACATTTTCTGAGTTAGATAAGATTGCGAAACCGGAGTGTATTTTTGCTTCCAATACATCAAGCCTTTCCATTACCGAGATTGGAAACGGTCTTACACGTCCGATGATCGGTATGCATTTCTTCAATCCGGCAGACCGTATGAAATTAGTAGAGGTAATTGCCGGAGTGAACACGCCGGAGGAGACCGTTTCTAAGATCGTTAAGATTTCGGAAGAAATTGGCAAGACACCGGTACAGGTAAATGAGGCGGCTGGTTTTGTGGTAAACCGTATTTTAATTCCGATGATTAATGAAGCAGCTTTCATCAAGATGGAAGGAGTTTCTGATGTTGCAGGTATTGATTCTGCAATGAAGCTTGGCGCAAATCATCCAATGGGTCCGCTTGAGTTAGGTGATTTCATCGGTTTGGATATCTGCCTTGCAATCATGGATGTTCTCTATAAGGAAACCGGTGACAGTAAGTATCGTGCTTGCCCGCTGCTTCGCAAGATGGTTCGTGGCGGCAATCTTGGTGTTAAGAGTGGAAAAGGATTTTATGTATATAATGCTGACCGCACAAAGACACCAATGGATGCTCAGTAAATAAAAGACACTAAATTCGCAACTGCGTTGCTCATTAAGTGTTCAATATAGGAGGAATAATAAAAATGGATTTCACTTTAAGTAAGAAACATGAAATGGCACAGACTCTTTTTAGAGAATTTGCCGAAAAAGAAGTAAAGCCACTTGCTCAAGAAATTGATGAAGAACACAGATTTCCAAGAGAGACAGTAGAAAAGATGGCAAAAGCAGGCTTTTTAGGGATTCCTGTTCCAAAGGAGTTAGGCGGCCAGGGCTGTGATCCTTTGACATATGTTATGTGTGTGGAGGAGTTATCAAAGGTTTGTGGTACGACAGGAGTTATCGTATCTGCGCATACATCTCTTTGCGTAGATCCGATTCAGACATATGGTACACCGGAACAGAAAGAAAAATATATCCCGGATTTAGCTTCCGGCAGGAAGTTAGGCGCTTTTGGTCTGACAGAGCCGGGTGCCGGTACCGATGCACAGGGTCAGCAGACGAAGGCTGTATTAGATGGTGATGAGTGGGTATTAAACGGTTCAAAGTGCTTTATTACAAATGGTAAAGAAGCAGATGTATATATTATCATTGCGGTAACCGGTAAAGTAGAAAAGCGTGGACGTGTACAGAAAGAAATTTCTGCATTTATTGTAGAGAAGGGAACACCGGGCTTTACGTTTGGTACAAAGGAAAATAAGATGGGTATCTGCGGTTCTTCAACCTATGAGTTGATTTTTACAGACTGCCGTATTCCGAAGGAGAACTTATTAGGCGCAAAGGGCAAGGGCTTTGGTATCGCAATGCATACACTTGATGGTGGACGTATCGGTATTGCGGCTCAGGCGCTTGGTATTGCAGAGGGCGCTTTGGAGACAACCATCAACTATGTAAAGGAGAGAAAGCAGTTCGGTCGTTCTATTGCCCAGTTCCAGAATACACAGTTCCAGTTAGCAGATATGGCTACAAAAGTAGAAGCTGCTAAGATGTTAGTGTATAAGGCTGCTATGAAGAAGGGTGAATACCAGAACGGTGCAAAGGTTTCTTATTCGGTAGAAGCAGCTATGGCAAAATTATACGCTGCAGAGGTTGCTATGGAAGTAACAACGAAGGCAGTTCAGTTACATGGTGGATATGGATATATTAAGGAGTACGACGTTGAGCGTATGATGCGTGATGCTAAGATCACAGAGATCTACGAAGGAACCTCAGAAGTTCAGCGTATGGTTATCTCTGCAAATATTTTAAACTAGGAGGTAATTAACGTGAAGATTGTTGTTTGTGTAAAACAGGTACCTGATACAAAGGGTGGAGTAAAGTTTAATCCGGATGGAACATTGGACAGAGGCGCAATGCTTACCATTATGAATCCAGATGATAAGGCTGGTTTGGAGGCAGCGCTTGAAATCAAAGACCAGTATGATGATGTAGAGGTTACGGTTGTAACAATGGGACTTCCGAAGGCAGAAGAGGTTCTTCGTGAGGCTATGGCTATGGGTGCTGACAAGGGCATCCTTGTTACAGATAGAGTATTAGGTGGTGCTGATACTTGGGCTACATCTACTACAATTGCTGGTGCATTAAGAAATATTGATTATGATTTGATTATTACAGGTCGTCAGGCTATTGATGGAGATACCGCACAGGTTGGACCACAGATTGCAGAGCATTTAGGTCTTCCGGTTATCTCATATGCACAGGACATTAAGATTGAAGGAGACAGTGTTGTAGTAAAACGTCAGTATGACGATGGATATCATATGTTGAAGGTGCAGATGCCTTGCTTAATTACAGCATTAGCTGAGTTAAATGAGCCACGTTATATGACACCAGGCGGAATCTTTGATGCATATGATGCAGAGATTACAACATGGGGAAGAGCGGATCTGAAGGATGTTGACGATTCAAACTTAGGTTTAAATGGTTCTCCGACAAAGATTGCCAAAGCTTCTGACAAGGTTCGTAAGGGAGCCGGTGAGAAAGTAGTTCCTGATTCTCCAGAAGATGCAGCTAAATTAATCGTTGACAAGTTATTGTCAAAGCACATTATCTAATAAAGAGGTGAATAAAATGGGTGCAATGAGCGCAGAACAATTAGAGCAGTACAAAGGCGTATTTGTCTTTGCACAGCAGGTAGATAATAAGTTAAGCAACATTTCCTTTGAGTTGATCGGAGAGGGAAAGAGACTTGCTGAAAAATTAAATGAAAAAGTAACCGCAGTATTGGTAGGTTCTGATGTTGCAGGTCTTGTTGATGAGTTGGCAGAGTATGGCGCAGACCGGGTGATTGTTGTAGATGATCCGGAATTAAAGGATTACAGAACAGAGCCATATGCACATGCTTTAGCTTCTGTTATCAATGAGTACAAGCCGGAAATTATGTTAGTTGGCGCTACCGCAATCGGTCGTGATTTAGGTCCTACTGTATCTGCAAGAGTTGCAACAGGTCTTACTGCTGACTGTACATTACTTGAGATTGGCGATTTCCCAATCAATCCAATTCCGGGTAAAGAGCAGAAGCATAACCAGTTGTTAATGACTCGTCCGGCATTTGGCGGTAATACAATTGCTACCATTGCATGTCCGGATAACCGCCCACAGATGGCAACGGTTCGTCCTGGTGTTATGCAGAAGCTTGAGAAAACGGCAGGTGCTAAGGCAGAGGTAATCAATTACAATCCTGGATTTACTCCGGATAAGAAATATGTAGAGATTCTTGAAGTTGTGAAAGCTGTTTCTGATGTGAAGGATATCATGGATGCTAAGATTTTGGTATCCGGTGGCCGTGGAATTGGCAGCAAGGAAAACTTTAAGATGTTAGAGGAGCTTGCAGAGGTTCTTGGCGCAACCGTAAGCTGTTCCCGTGCAGTGGTTGATTCCGGATGGCTGCCTAAGGATTTACAGGTTGGACAGACCGGTAAAACCGTTCGTCCACAAGTGTATTTTGCAATCGGTATTTCCGGAGCAATCCAGCATGTTGCCGGTATGGAGGAGTCAGATCTCATTATTGCAATTAATAAGGATGAGGATGCTCCAATCTTTGATGTAGCAGATTATGGTATTGTTGGAGATCTGAATAAGATTGTTCCACAGCTTACCGGTGCTATTAAGAATGCGTTAGCAAATAAGTAAAATATAGGAGTATTTCGATTGAGTTCGTGTAGCTGTCCTATATGGAGAAAATGAAGTTATGTCCATGTGGACATAAAGCGAAAGCCCAGAGCGTGATATCATATCATCGTCTCCGGGCTTTTTTGTTGTGTTTTTTGCCCAAAAGTGAAACGGTATATTTTTTGATGTGTGATACCTGTTTATGTAAAAAAGATGATGACAGACATTTTTCATTCCATATTTTGACCTTTAGTGCCAATATATTGAAATGTGAATTGGATTGTGGGAATATATGGAAAGGAAATAATATTGATAGATTTTACATTTATTTTGTCAATTTTTACAAAACTATCTATTGCTTCTTAAAAAAGAATAGTATGGCTGGAAAATACACTAAGGAGTGATAAATATATGAGGTTTGCACTATATGGAGAAAAGGAAGGGCAGCTACAGGAATTTAAAGAAAAATTGGAGCGGATTTTTGACAATACAAGTGAGATGATAGAAATTGATTGTTTTTCAAATGAAATGGATGAAAAACGACAGACCTTTGATTATGATGCCATTATCCTGTCAGAAGAATTAATGAAAGAAATGATATTGTACATAAAAGGGCATAAACAGCATATGCTCACACTGGAAGCCCAAAAGCATATCGAAACTTTTGATATGGATGAAATTATATATATTGAGGCAGACTTGAAAAATATACGCATTGAAACTTTGGAGGGAGAGAAAACAATAAAATTCCCAATATCCAAAGTTGAACAGTTATTGGATGAGGATATTTTTATAAAAACACATAGAAGTTATATTGTAAACAGATATCAGATAAAAAGTCTGCTGGAAAAAGAAGTCGTTCTGAAAAATGGAAAACGGATTCCGATTAGTAAGTACAGGTGGAAGGATGTCAGGAGGAAATATCTGGGGGAGGAAGCTTCTTCGGAATGAAATTTGTGGATTAATTTGGTGATATTTGGCTGAAAGTGGTAATTTACAATGCTATAATTTGGTTTGAAATATAATGAGCGGTGGAAAAACGGATGTTAAAAATAGGAATATGCGAAGATGATGAAAAGACAACAGAGCAATTGCGTGATTTAGTCGGTAAAGTGTTTTTTTCCTATACGGATATGGAGATCGAATGTTTTTCGGATGGGGAAGAGATTGTGAATCTGATCAAACAAGGTACATTCCATATGGATTTATTATTTTTGGATATTCATATGAAACACTTAGGCGGGATGCAGACAGCGGAGTTTATCCGAAAGAACAGGGTGGATGTTGATATCATTTTTGTTACGGTTTCCAAAGAGCATGTGTTTGAAGGCTATAACTATAAGGCATTTGCCTATTGCCTGAAGCCGATAAATGAACAGAATTTGACGAAGGATTTGGTGCGGTATATCGGGGAACGGGAAGACTGCCCGGACTGCTTAAATATCAGCATGAAAGGCAGGGAACAGAAAATTTCCTTAAATAAAGTCCTTTATTTTGAGAGTGAAAAGCGTAAAATCATTGCTCATATGCTGACAGAAGAGATTACATTTTATGCCAAGATGGATGAGGTTGAGGAGCTGGTCAGTGGAAAAGATTTTATCCGGTGCCACAAAAGCTATATGGTAAACCGGAATATGATCGATACGGTCAAACGGACGGAAATTATTGTACAGGGCATCGCAGTTCCGATGAGCCGTAAATATTATGAAAGCATGGATAAGCAAGAGGATGCAAAGATGCGGGTGACACATAGCCTGGCACTGAATCAGGGGCGGTCAGGTGCCATTGTATTTGTAAAAGGGAAGCTGGTAGGAGCCATTATCCGAATCCGGAATGACAGGGAAATTACCATCGGGCGGGATGGCAGTGTGTCGGATATTGTGGTAAATGATACCAGGATCAGCCGTCTTCATTGCAGTGTGACATATCATGCGGATACGGATAATTATGTTGTTTGTGACCACTCGAAAAATGGTTCTTATACAAAGGATGGAACCAGGCTTCCAAAGGAAGAAGATGTACCGATTGAAAGCGGGGCGGAAATCCGGCTTGGGGACGAAGAGAATATTATCCGATTAGGGTAATTCGTATTTTTGTTATCCGATAAAGCAACAGGGAAAGGAGCAAAAAAATGATTTTACAAAAATGTAAACGCGGCCACTATTATGATGGTGATAAATTTGCGGAGTGTCCATATTGTTCCTTAGAGAAAAATGTAGTGGAAGAAAAGACGGAAGACTGGTCGAAAAATGTTTTTGAGGCTACGGAAACCATAATGGGAAAGTATGGGAATTTACATAGAAAGGAATAAGCATGATCTTGCTGGCCAAACAGTGCAGCATGGTGAAAATGGATAAAGGCGTAAGGGAGAACAGGAAATGGCAGATTATAGGATTTCCTGCATCGAAGGTGAACTGCAGGGAAAAGAAGTGATTTTAGATGAAAATGAAAAGCTGGTAATCGGAAGGAATCCCAGGGAAGCAAATCTTGTATTTCGGGATGTGACAATCAGCAGAAAGCATTGTTTGATTGAACCGGAGGAAAACGGCAGTTATTATGTCACGGATTATTCATCTTGCGGCATTACAACGGCAGAAGGAATGGCACTTGTAAAGGATAAAAGAACAAAGCTGGACAAGGGAACGGTTCTTGTGATTGGCAAATCCGGAACTAAAGTGAAGCTGGGATAGAGTGGAAAGTGCAGGATACTGCGATTGCAGAGCATTTTAGGGTAAAAGGAGGATGCAGATGAAGAAATCGGTAAACAAATTAATGGCAGGACTTGGCGTGTTTGCCATGCTTGCAGGTACACTGTCAGCCGGAGGAACAGCGAAAGCAGAAAATGAGTGGAGCGAATGGTCAGATGTTGCCACGGAACAATCGGAAACATATCTTACGGAGACGAGAGAGGTTTACCGTTACCGTGATAAGAGCACAACGACCAGTACAAGCAGCACGCTTGAGGGATGGATTCAAAACGGTTCGGAGACAACATGGGGAAGCTGGTCAGCGTGGCAGGATACGGCAGTGTCATCCGGAACGACAAGACAGGTGAATACCAGAACAATGTACCGTTATCGTGATAAGAGTACAACAACCAGTACAAACAGTACACTTTCCGGCTGGACAAAGTATGATTCCAGCACAACATGGGGAAGCTGGTCGGCATGGCAGGATACGGCAGTATCTGCCAGTTCCACAAGGAAGGTGGAGACGAAGCAGGTACAGGTGACGGCGGCATATACGCAGTATCGGTATGGGAGATGGAATAATGCAAACAATACATACTGGCATTTTTGTGATTATCTTGCCCAACAGCAGAGGGGCGGAACATGGCATAAAGCATATACGCCGTGGATGAATTCACCTTTATCAGGAACATATGATGGAGGTACATGTGGCAATCATGGCTGCTATAATCAGGCGAATAATGCAAGCCAAAGGAAATTTCAATATAATGGTTCAAACTGGTATTGGCAGGAAACCCAGACGGTTCCTGCAACCTATAAAACCCAGTACCGCTATCAGGATTCCAAAACAACCTACTATTTTTACAAATGGGGAGATTGGACAAGCTGGAGTACAACCCAGCCATCCAGCAGTTCCAACAGGGAAACCCAGAATAAGACACAGTACCAATACAGGGATTCCACAACAACCTATTCTTTTTACAAGTGGGGTGACTGGACAGAATGGAGCACAGAGCAGCCGTCTGAAACGGCTGACCGGGAGATTGAAACGAAAACCCAGTACCGCTATAAGGTGATAGAGCAGCCGACAACGCAGGTGAAGGTAGGAAATGTGACGATTGTTCCGATCGAGACGGAAACTGAAGACAAATCCGTTGTTGATAATAAGGTGAAAAATCAGAATGGATCGAAGGAAGTCAAAAAAGGTGATGTGCTGACCAGTAACAAGGGAGTATATAAAGTAACGGATGCAAAGAAAAAGACGGTCGAGTATACGAAACCCCAAAATAAAAAGGCATCTACGGTAAGCATCCCATCCGAGATCAAGATTCAGAAAAAGAAGTATAAAGTGACATCGATTGCAGCAAATGCTTTCCGCAACAATAAGAAATTGAAAAAAGTAGTGATTGACAAGAATGTTAAGAAAATTGGCAAAAATGCTTTCCGGGGATGCAAAAAGCTCAATTCGGTTACAATCGGAAAGAACGTGGAAAGTATCGGAAACCATGCATTTTATGGATGCAAGAAGCTGAATACAATCGAAATTAAGACACAGAAGCTAAAGAAAGTTGGAAAGGCAGCCTTTAAGAAGATTGCAAAAAATCCAACCGCAAGGGTGCCAAAAGGAAAAATCCAGAAGTATAAGAAGCTGTTTAAGGGGAAGATGTAAGCGTTGTAAAAGCCAGAGTAAACTCTGCGGGAGGTAAAGCATGAGAATACAGCAAAATATGCCTGCTATGAATACAAACCGTTTTTTGGGAGCGAATCAAAAACTGATCTGTAAAAACGCAGAGAAGTTATCTTCCGGTTACCGGATTAACCGTGCCAGCGACGATGCGGCAGGACTGTCGATATCGGAAAAGATGCGCAACCAGATACGGGGATTAAATCAGGCAACAAAAAATATTGAGGATGGACTTTCCCTGATTCAGACAGCGGAGGGGGCTTTAAATGAAACCCATTCCATACTTGCCAGAATGCGGGAGCTGGCTGTGCAGGCGGCAAATGACACCTATGATACAGAGGATCGGGCGATGATTCAGGCAGAGATCGATCAGCTGACCGAGGAGATTGATGATATTGCCTATAAGACACAGTTTAATGACGGAATCCGTCCGCTGCTGGGAGCAGACCCGAAAAGCATTATGCTGGGGTATCTGACACAAAAGACCTATACTTTCACTGCCCAGAATGAGATTATCGTTGACGATAAAACATATCACCCCGGTGATTCCGTTACGGTGACGGCAGTCCGTGTGGATTATGAAATGAATGGGAGGAAGTTCTATTTTGGCGCGATGCATGGAAGCAGTAAAAGCGGTAACGGTTCAGGTTTGCATGGTTGGGATGAGAATACCTATCCCAATGGTCCAAGTGAAAGTGATGAGTTAAAGGCAGTCATTGATAATTTTGACCGCCAAGACGGGATAAGCCGATCGGTTACAATTGATGATTTTGGCGTGGATGAAAATGGGGATATCTATTATCGGCATTGGAGTTGGAGTTCAATCAGCAATCAATATGAGTCAAGCAATAGTTATATGGCTGCATACAGTGATTCTACAATCCCAAAGGTTATGGGTGCGGGAAGTAAAGGGAATCCCTATAATATGAAAGTCCGCACAGGCGATAAACCATCCTCTCTCTGGATTCAGTCAGGTGCCAATGCCGGAGAAGGTCTCAATCTCTCTTTGGTCAATGCGACGGCAGCGGCGATTGGCATTAATGGAATTAGCGTGATGTCCAATGCGGAAGCGGGCAATGCGATTCAGTCCGTAGACAGGGCGGTGAAGAAAGTCAGCGAATACCGCAGTGCCTTTGGCGCACAGCAGAACCGGTTAGAGCGTGCGATGGCGGCAAATCTGAACTACAGTGAGAATCTGCAGGGTTCTGAATCGAAGATACGGGATACGGATATGGCAGGTGAAATGTCTGCATACTTAAAGCAAAATATATTGCTTCAGGCAGGTCAGGCGATTCTTACACAGGCAAACCGCAATCCGCAGGCGGTATTGAGTTTACTGCAATAAAAACACAGACGGAGAGAACATATGATAGTTACATTACTGAAAAACGAAGGGTTAAACAGTATTTCCCTGCCGGATAAGATCAAAGGGCAGTATTGGAT
This sequence comes from Clostridium sp., assembly GCA_023664325.1. Taxonomy (GTDB): domain Bacteria; phylum Bacillota; class Clostridia; order Lachnospirales; family Lachnospiraceae; genus CAG-590. The sequence continues at coordinate 7,629 of JAMPFS010000001.1, read as the reverse complement.
CATGGATTACAGCGAGACCGGTGAACGGATTCCGCTTATCGGTATTGAGGGAATCCATAACCAGTGGATGATTAAATCGAATAAAAAGATAGAGGTCTTTGACAATAATGGCCAGGAGGTCAGGGAGCTTCCGATTCATCCTTATGAGCTTTACAGTCTCTATGTGAAGGCGAAGGATGTATATGTCTATCTGTTTACAGAGCCGGTTACCACCGACCGGAAACAGTACAAAAAATATTTTGTGAATACGGACAGGGAGATTCGCATTGGGCGTTCGGCAGGCAGCCAGATTCAGTTTGATAATATCGTTGTATCCTCCAGTCACGCAAGGCTGGTACGGAAAGGAAATTCATGGGAAGTGCATGATGACGACAGCACGAACGGTACTTATGTGAATAATAAGCGTATCGCAAAGGGCGGCAGCCAGGTGCTAAAGCCGAGTGACGTCATCTTTATTATGGGGCTGAAAATCATTATCGGGAATGGTTTTCTTGCGATGAATAATCCGGATCAGAGCATGAAGCTGGATGACAGCATTTTTCTGCCGTACATAGGGGAGAAAATGCGTGCGCGGGATGAAGAAGACTACGAGGAGGCAGAGGCGGAGTTTTTTTACCGTTCACCACGTTTTAAAAGGGATATTAAAACAAAAAATATTAAAGTCGATTCACCGCCGGGCGACCAGCAAAAGGATGAAATGCCGCTTATGCTGACGATAGGGCCTTCTATGACAATGGGGCTTGCCTCGCTGACAACCGGTCTGTTTGCCGTGAATAATGCCATTCAAAACGGCAATATCAGCAGTGCAGTTCCGTCCATTGTCATGTCGGCAAGTATGCTGCTCGGCACCGTGATGTGGCCGATCATCAGTAAGCAGTACGAGAAGAAGCGTTCTAAAATGCGGGAAATAAAACGGCAGAGTAAATACCGTCTGTATTTAAGTGATATCAGTGAGGAAGTCAATCAGGAGGCGGTAAAGCAGAAGGAAATCCTGATTGAAAATTATCTGACGGCTGCTCAGTGCGAGGAGACTATCACAAGGGTAAAGAGCAGCCTGTGGGAACGGGAGCCGGGACAGGATGATTTTTTAAAACTTCGGGTTGGACAGGGCAGCATTCAGGCAGATGTGAAATATAACTATCAGGAACGAAGATTTGTTTTAGATGATGATAATCTGCAAAAAGAAATGCTGAAAATGTGTGAGAACCCAAAGAAAATTGAAGGGGTTCCGATTATTGTTTCGCTGCTGGAAAATTATATTTCCGGCGTGGTCGGTGCAAGGGAGGATACGCTGGCATTTGCAAAGGGTTTGATTCTTCAGATGGTAACCTATTACAGCTATGATGAATTTAAGCTGGTTTTGCTGATTGATCCGGCAGAGGAAAAGGAGCTGGAAATGCTCCGCTGGATTCCGCATGTCTGGGATGATGATAAGAAAATCCGCTTTGTGGCGGCAAATCCGCTGGAACTTAAGGATGTGTCGGCATATTTGGAGCAGGTGATAAAGAGCCGTATGGCACTGCATGACGATGAGCGGGCGGCGTGCATCCCATACTATATGATTTTGGCATTTGACCGGAAACTGGCAAATAAGGCGGATATGTTAAAGCTGATTTTTCGGGAGAAATCCAATATGAATATGGGTATTATTACCTTTTATGATGAGATCAAGAATCTTCCGAAGGAATGCACGACGGTCATGGAGTTGAAAGGCAGTTCGGGAAGAATCTTTAACAAGAAGGATATTTCCGGGGAGCGGGTTACCTTTACGCCGGATATCTATATCCGAAACAGCATTGATATGTGGTGTATGCAGCTTGCAAATCTGCAGCTCGATATCCAGCAGGCATCTTATAACCTGCCGAAAATGATGACGTTTCTGGAAATGTATCAGGTCGGTAAGATTGAGCATTTAAATGTATTAAGCCGTTGGAAAGAAAATGATCCCACAATATCCTTGGAGGTTCCGGTCGGAGTGGATACCTTTGGCGAACTGTTCAAGCTGGATTTACATGAAAAATACCATGGTCCCCACGGTCTCGTTGCAGGTATGACCGGCTCCGGTAAATCGGAGTTTATCATGACTTATATTTTGTCGCTGGCACTCAATTACCACCCCTATGAAGTGGCATTTATTCTCATTGATTACAAGGGCGGCGGAATGGCAAAGGCATTTGAAACACTGCCGCATACGGCGGGGATTATCACGAATCTGGACGGTGCTGCCGTGAACCGTTCCTTAGTGTCCATTCAGAGTGAATTAAAGCGCAGGCAGGCTGTTTTCGTAGAGGCGGGCAAGAAGGTCAATGAGAGTAATGTAGATATCTATAAATATCAGAAATTGTACCGGGAAGGCATTGTGGATGAGCCGTTACAGCATTTATTCATTATTTCCGACGAGTTTGCCGAGTTAAAGACACAGCAGCCTGAATTTATGGAACAGCTGATCTCGGCGGCACGTATCGGGCGGAGCCTTGGCGTGCATTTGATTCTGGCGACACAGAAGCCTGCCGGAGTAGTCGATGACCAGATTTGGAGTAATTCCAAGTTTAAGGTATGCCTGAAGGTGCAGGACCGTGCGGACAGTATGGATATGCTGAAACGTCCGGATGCCGCAGAGCTTGTGGAAACAGGGCGGTTTTATCTGCAGGTCGGTTACAATGAACTGTTTGAACTGGGGCAGTCGGCATGGGCGGGAGCACCGTATTATCCGGCAGACCAGGTTCAGGTGGAGAAGGACGACAGTATTGAGGTGTTTGATACGACAGGACAGGTGATCAAACAGGCGAAGCCGAGAAAGCAGAATTTAATACGCAATCCGCAAAAACAGCTGGATGCGGTTACGGATTACCTGCGGCAGACGGCGGAGAATGAACAGATCTTTGTAAGGCCGTTATGGTTAGAGCCGATTTCCGAGTACATCTATCTTGAAGATTTGGAGAAAAAATATCATGTCGAAAACCGGAAATGGTCGTTGTGTCCGGTTATCGGAGAATATGATGATCCGTCCAGACAGCGGCAGGATGTATTAAGGCTGCCGATTTCAAGGGATGGAAATGCAGTGGTTTATGGTGCGGCGGGCATGGGTAAGACCACCTTCTTGATCGCCATGCTGTATTCCCTGACAAAGCACCACAGCCCGGAGGAACTGAATTTATATATACTGGATTTTTCTTCGGAAAGCCTGCGTGTATTTGGGGATGCGCCGCATGTCGGTGAGGTGATGGTCGGCGGAGAGGATGAAAAGATAACCAACCTGTTCAAGCTGATGATGAATGAGATCAATGAAAGAAAACAGCTGTTTTCCGCTTATGGCGGCGATATGCAGTCCTATATCGCAGAATCCGGCAATACGGTTGCCAATATGGTCATTGCCATTAACAATTTTGCTGTTTTCATGGAGCAGTATGATGAGCATGAAGATGAAATTATCTATCTTTCCAGAGAGGGAACAAAATACGGTATTTATTTTGTCGTCACGGCAGTCAATACGAACGATATTCGCTACCGGATCTTACAGAATTTTAACCAGCAGTTTGTTTTGCAGTTAAATGATGCTTCTGATTATGCCAGTGTGCTTGGCAATGTGGGCGGTATGTATCCGGCAAAATATAAAGGCCGTGGAATCTTTAAAGAGGATCAGGTATACGAATTCCAGCTGGGCTATGTGACAGAACACGGAAATAACGTGATTGGCTTTATACGGGATTACTGTCGGCAGCTTAAGGCGGAATATGGAAGCGGGACAACGAAAAAGATACCGGTACTGCCCGATGTGGTAACGGCGGATACGGTTGCGGAGGCAGTTGGCCCGTTAAGCAGGGTTCCGGTGGGAATCAGTAAGGCGACTTTAGAATATGCCTGCCTCGATATGGAAAAACAGACAGTATCGCTTATGCTGGGGCTGGATATGGAGGATGTTTTGCCGTTTATGCAGGGAATTACCGAAGTGCTTGCACGGATAGGGCAGACAAGCCTTATCGTGCTAGACCCGAATCAAAAGATTGCGGTGTCCGAGACGGAAAACAGCAGGCACTATACCGATGAAATGGAACAGCATATTGTCGAACTGTTTAACCTGCTTGTATCAAGGAACAATCTGTATAAAAGCAGTGGCGGGAAACTGCCGGAGGGGGAAGAATTTCCTCATGTGGTTTATGTCCTGCAGGATTATGCCGATATCGTGGAGCAGCTTTCGCCAGACGGCAGGGATAAGCTGAAGGTGCTGCTAGAGAAAAATGAGCCGGAATATGCGGTGCATTTTGTCATCTGCGATGAAGCGGGCAATATGAATATCCGCACAGTCGAACCGTGGTACAAGAAGCACTGCGGACGGGGAAATGGCGTGTGGGTTGGTTCCGGCATTGCGGATCAGTATATCTTGAAGCTGACGAATACGGACCGGGAAATGAGAAAGGAAATCACGCCTGATTTTGGCTATGCGGTAAAGAATGGCATGCACAGCCTGGTGAAGCTTGTGGCAGCAGGGAAGGGAGTGGAAGACAATGAGTAAACGGATGGTGGAACTGTATCTTCCGGCGGCAGGTGCCAGTTATGATGTGCGGATTCCCACAGACAGCAGAATCGGGGATATGATCCCGCTGCTGGAAGCGTGTATGGCGGAGCTGGAGGACGGCTATTTTGTTCCCGATGCAGATTCGATCTTGTGTGACCGGGAAACGGGGGTTGTTCTCGATGTGAACCTGACTGCCGGGGAAATGGGGATTGTGAATGGGGCGAAGTTGATGTTGATATGAGGGTTATGCCTAATATTAAGAAAGAACTCCAAAAGTCACATATTTATGGCTTTTAGGGTTTTATAAATTATTAATATTTTAAGGAGGATTAAAAAAATGATTAAGGACACAGAACTTAGGGAATTTAGACCAACAGTTAGGTATCAAAATGGTGAAGGAATTACCCTTGAAACTGTACGAGATGCTATTAATGAGTGCGCTATGGGAATGGGAATTCCGATAGCGTTTACAAGTGATCAGGTAAAGTCAGGGGGAATGTTTAATTCTTCATTAGAAGATTGTCTTGTGATGTATCATCCGGAACATGAAAAAGATTATTTCAGATTTTGTATTAGAGTTCGGAGACAGGGTTTATATGCTTTTGTATCAATTAATGATTTTGGTCAAAGTAAACAGGTGGCTAAGGCTGAGGTGGCTGAGTATGCGAAACAGGATAGGCAAGGAAAGGCAATGTCATACAAGGTTGGATCCATGATAGGTCAGGGGTTGAGAACGTTAGGAAGTAATAAAGCTAAATTAGAGGAAGAGAACAATTATTATCAGTGTATCTTTGATATTTTCGATGAAATTGTTTCATAAGCAGAAAAGTTATCTCATGTTGTATATAGAAGTTTCATATTAATTCTATATTTATGGATAATTTAAAGTTTAATAATATATTAAAGCCTATATATCTTCTATAGCCGGTATAAGGAGGAATATTAGTATGGCACTAGAGGTAGAGAAGAAAGTAATTGTTTTGCCAAAAGGAAAAATGAATGGATATTGCTGTGGAGATTGTATTTATATGGATTTAAGTTCTAAGAATGATTATGATGAGGCATGGTGTGGCAAGTATGAAAAATATTATTCACCAGCTGCTGATGCGGGCTCATGTAGTTATTTTAAAGATTGATATGATGTATATGAATTTTAGAGTATGGTAGAAGTATTAAATGTATGAAAATTAAAAAACAGGTTATAGAAGATATATTTCAATCTTTTGATGAAAAAAAAGAAAGAGGTGGAATTTTAGGCGGAATAGATGATTTAATATATGAATACGCTTTTGATCAGATGGCCTCATCAAACGAAAATGAATATATTCCTAATGTTGATTTTTTAAATTCGACAATTTGTACATGGAGTAATTTAAATATTGATTTTTTAGGATTTGTTCATTCACATTATATGTATGAAAATCTTTCTTATTCAGACATTGAATATGCAAGAAAAATAATATCAAAAAATTCATGTAGTAAAATATATATGTTGATTGTTTTAATGAAAGAAATGCGGTTAATAGGTTATGTGGTATCAATGATATCTGTTGTACAATGTGAAATAGAAGTAATGATATAAAAGAATAAGAAATTGTTTTAGCAGTAAAAATTAGTTGTAGAACGTGTTTGAATAAAAGTAAGATAAAGGAAAAAGAGGAAATAGAGGAGATAGAATAATGAAAAAATATATTATACTTTTACTACTTTTAATTATTAGTACGACTGCATGTACACAGAACTCTGCAAGCGTGGGAAGTAGTGGAAATGCAGATTACGTAGAAGAAACGAATGAGATATACGTGGATAGTGAAAGTTCAGAGCAGATAAAAACAACAGAAGAACAGATTTCGTATATTGTAGAGAATGCACAATGTGGAGAATTAATGTGGTCGCTTGATCAAAATGGGTATTTGCAAATATGGGGACAGGGGGATTATGATATTAAGAATATTGGCTGGCATGAATATTATTATGATATTAAAAAAATCAAAGTATCAGTTTCAGGAATAACAAGTACACAAGATATGTTTTTAGACTGTTTGAATGTAACGGAAATAGATTTAAGTGAATTAGATACAGAATATGTAACTAATATGAGTTCCATGTTTGCTGTATGCGAAAGTCTTAAGGATATAGATTTGAGTAACTTTAAAACGAGTAAAGTTACAGACATGGGTGGAATGTTTAATCGCTGTTGTAATTTGCAAGAAATAGATGTTAGGTCTTTTGATACAAGTAATGTTTTGGATACTTCATATATGTTTGCAACTTGTATTTATACAACAAAAATCGATATGGGCAATTTTGACATGAGCAATGTACAGAGTGCAGAAGGCATGTTTATGGATTGTGAGAATTTGGAAGATTTAGGTGGATTCGACTATAATTACTGGCATTTAAATGACACAATGTATGCTGGATGCAGTAAGTTAAATGTAGATTACAGTAACTATGAATCAGAGATAGTGGAATACATTGTTGAGCCAACACAATCTGGTGATTTGATGTGGTCTTTAGATGTTAATGGGCATCTTGAAATATGGGGAGAAGGTGATTATGAACATCAATCAATTGAATATTATGTTGGACGTCAATCATACATATGTAAAGGACCTTTGTGGTGTTCAGAAGAATATGCCTATAGGATTTCATCTGTAACAGTTTCTGTTTCAGGAATAACCTCGACGGAAAATATGTTTATTTCTTGTGAAATGAATGAAATTGATTTAACAAATTTAAATACAAGTAACGTGACAAACATGCATGGAATGTTTAATAGGTGTGGTGGATTAAAAAATATTGACTTAAGCAATTTTGATACAACTAATGTTACAGATATGAGTTGTATGTTTATGTATTGTTGGAATTTGAACAATCTGGATTTAAGTAATTTTAATACATCAAATGTAAAAAATGCTGCTTCAATGTTTAGAGAATGTACTGCATTATATGATTTGAAAATAAATGAATCAGATTTCAATAACATTAGAAATGAAAAGGATGTATTTAAAGATTGTCCATACTTAGAATGAATGACATATGGGTACATTCCCCACTGCTTGCAGCGTAAGAAACTTTTGCAAAAAAGTAAAAAATGGTACAATGTAAGC
>JAMPFS010000019.1 GCA_023664325.1 Clostridium sp. | reverse complement strand
TTTGCATTTTTTATTTTAGGACAATCTGTTCAGTGAAAAAATGGGGAAACTCAAATGTAAAATTTTTCTTGACACGCATGGCTGTGTGTGGTAAAGTAGCAATTGATGAGCTGCCGAAGACAGCAGGTACCGTTTGGTGTAAGCGTAGCGCCTGCCGAGGAAGAGTCGTATGAGTGATGTTTCACTCTATGTCTTTTGGCATAGAGTTTTTCTTTTTCTATAGATATCGTGCAGTCATTAATATTATAAGGAGGCGCACAGACAATGGCAAAGATTGAATTAAAACAGCCAATCGTTGACGAGATCAAAGCAAATCTTCAGGATGCAAAGTCCGCTGTAATCGTTGACTATCGTGGTCTTACCGTAGAGCAGGATACCAGACTTCGTAGAGAATTGAGAGAAGCCGGTGTTACCTACAAGGTATACAAGAACACATTGGTTCGGTTTGCAATTGAAGGAACAGAGTTCGAATCTTTGAAGAATGATTTGGAAGGTCCTAACGCTATCGCAATTTCGAAAGAAGATGCAACGGCTCCTGCAAGAATTCTTGCTAAGTTTGCTAAGGAAGCAGAAGCTTTAGAGATTAAGTGCGGTGTGATTGAGGGAACCTACTATGATCAGGCTGGTATTAAGACAATTTCCAGCATCCCTTCAAGAGAAGAGTTACTTTCCAAGCTGCTTGGAAGCTTACAGTCACCAATCGCTAACTTTGCAAGAGTTATTAAGCAGATTGCAGAGAAAGATGGTGCAGCAGAAGCTTAATTGCTTTTGTGGTATGAGAAATGATAATCAAATATTTTATAATGGAGGAATTTGAAAATGACAACTCAGGAATTTATTGAAGAGATTAAGAAGTTAAGCGTTTTAGAGTTAAATGATTTAGTGAAAGCTTGTGAGGAAGAGTTTGGCGTATCCGCAGCAGCAGGCGTGGCAGTAGTGGCAGCAGGCGGTGCAGCAGCAGGCGCAGCTGAGGAAAAGGACGAGTTTGATGTAGAGCTTACAGAGGTTGGCGCTAATAAGGTTAAGGTTATCAAGGTTGTTCGTGAGGTAACCGGTTTGGGACTTAAGGAAGCTAAGGAAGTTGTAGATGGAGCTCCGAAGGTAATCAAGGAGGGCGCTGCTAAGGCTGAGGCTGAGGATATCAAGACGAAGTTAGAGGCAGAAGGTGCCAAAGTGACATTGAAGTAATTCTTTTATCTGGGACCCATTAACCCTATGGGAAGATGGGCAGGGGTAAATTAACTGATGAGTGACAAACAGACCTTAGAATGGGTAATACTTATCCGTCTAAGGTCTGTTCTGTTTATTTTTCCTGAAAATATGAAAATTCTGGTTGACACTTGAACTCTATGGTGATAAAATGTTAAAATGTCGTTATTGTGGGTAGCTATCCTCAATAGCGGATTTGCTTTGCAAAAAGCATTGAAAATACGTGATTGTTTAGCAGGGACGAATTGGAATTTGCTGAATGAGAGCGAATAATAAAATTCAAGGGGTGAAAACGTCAATGGAAAAGAGCAGAATTAGTCCTGTGAAAGCGGGTAGAGGAATCAGAATGAGTTATTCGAGGCAGAAGGAAGTACTCGAGATGCCAAATTTGATCGAAGTGCAGAAAAACTCATACAATTGGTTCTTGGAGGCAGGGCTTAAAGAGGTCTTTGAAGACATTTCTCCAATCACAGATTATAGCGGTCAGTTAAGTCTGGAATTCGTGGATTTCCAACTGTGTGAGGATGATGTCAAATACTCGATTGAAGAATGCAAGGAAAGAGATGCGACATATGCAGTGCCTCTCAAAGTGAATGTGCGTCTTCACAATAAGGAAACGGATGAGATTAATCAGCATGACATTTTTATGGGTGATTTGCCTTTGATGACGGAGACTGGCACTTTTGTAATTAATGGCGCGGAACGTGTTATTGTAAGCCAGTTGGTTCGTTCTCCAGGTATTTACTATGCGATAGGGCATGATAAATTAGGAAAGACATTGTATTCCTGCACCGTTATCCCAAACCGTGGCGCATGGCTAGAGTATGAAACAGATTCCAATGACGTATTTTATGTGCGAGTAGATAGAACTAGAAAGGTCCCGATTACCGTCCTGATTCGTTCGTTAGGTATTGGAACCAATGAAGAGATTAAAGAATTATTTGGTGATGAGCCGAAAATCATTGCCAGTATGGAAAAGGATCCGTCCACAAATTATGAGGATGGTCTGTTAGAGTTGTACAAAAAGATCCGTCCGGGTGAGCCGTTGGCTGTTGAAAGCGCAGAGAGTCTGATCAATGCGATGTTCTTTGATCCAAGACGATATGATCTTGCCAAAGTTGGACGTTATAAGTTTAATAAGAAGCTTGCATTTAAGAACCGTATTGCAGGACATGTACTGGCAGAGGATGTTGTAAGCCCTGTTACCGGTGAGATTTTGGCATCTGCCGGTGAAAAGCTTACGAGAGAGCGGGCGACTGTTCTTCAGAATGCAGCGGTTCCTTATGTCATGATTCAGACGGAGACACGCAATGTTAAGGTGTTGTCAAATATGATGGTTGACATCAAGGATTATGTTGACTTTGATGCAAAGGAATTAGGCGTGACGGAGGATGTATTTTATCCTGTATTGGCACAGTTGTTAGAGGAGTATTCAGATGTCGAGGAATTAAAGCGCGCAATTAAGCGTGATATCCATGACCTGATTCCCAAGCATATAACGAAGGAGGATATTTTAGCTTCCATCAGTTACAATATCCATTTAGAGTATGGAATTGGCAATGATGATGATATTGACCATTTAGGCAACCGTCGTATCAGAGCCGTAGGAGAGTTATTACAGAACCAGTATCGCATTGGTCTGTCCAGATTGGAAAGAGTGGTTCGGGAGAGAATGTCTACCCAGGATATTGAGACGATTTCTCCACAATCGCTGATTAATATTAAACCGGTGACGGCTGCTGTGAAGGAGTTCTTTGGAAGTTCCCAGTTGTCTCAGTTTATGGATCAGAATAATCCGCTTTCTGAGCTGACACATAAGAGACGTTTATCTGCGCTTGGTCCGGGTGGTTTGTCAAGAGATAGAGCCGGTTTTGAGGTTCGTGACGTTCACTATACACATTACGGAAGAATGTGTCCGATTGAGACACCCGAAGGTCCGAACATCGGACTGATTAACTCGCTTGCTACATATGCAAGGATTAATCAGTACGGATTTGTTGAGGCGCCTTACCGTAAGCTTGATAAGAGCAATCCGGATAATCCGGTTGTAACGGATGAGGTTGTGTATCTGACAGCGGATGAAGAGGATAACTATATTGTTGCACAGGCAAATGAGCCGATTAACGAGGATGGAACATTTAAGAGAATGCGTATTGCAGGTCGTTTCAAGGAAGAGACGGCAGAGTTTGACCGTAACCGGGTAGATTTGATGGACGTGTCTCCAAAGATGGTATTTTCGGTTGCGACTTCCATGATTCCGTTCCTGCAAAATGATGATGCAAACCGAGCCCTGATGGGTTCAAACATGCAGCGTCAGGCAGTGCCGCTTTTGAAGACGGAATCCTGTGTGGTTGGTACCGGTATGGAGGCGAAGGCAGCCGTTGACTCCGGTGTATGTATTGTTGCAAAGCGGAGTGGTGTTGTAGAGAAATCAACCAGTAAGGAAATTGTTATCAAGTGTGATGATGGAACGAAAGACACATATCATGTTATCAAGTTTGCACGGAGCAACCAGGGGAACTGTATGAACCAGAGACCGATTGTTGTGAAGGGTGAGAAAGTGGAAGCCGGTGAGGTTATTGCAGATGGCGCTTCCACGGCAGGCGGCGAGATTGCATTAGGGCAGAACCCTCTGATTGGATTTATGACCTGGGAAGGTTATAACTACGAGGATGCGGTATTGCTGAGCGAGAGATTAGTCCAGGAGGATGTATATACCTCTGTTCATATTGAAGAATACGAGGCAGAAGCAAGGGATACGAAGTTAGGGCCGGAGGAGATTACAAGGGATCTGGCAGGTCTGGGTCCTGATGTATTAAAGGATCTTGATGAAAACGGCATTATCCGTATCGGCGCCGAGGTTCGCGCCGGTGATATTTTGGTTGGTAAGGTGACTCCGAAGGGAGAGACAGAGCTGACTGCGGAAGAGAGGCTTTTGCGTGCCATCTTTGGTGAGAAGGCGAGAGAGGTCCGTGATACCTCCCTGCGTGTGCCGCATGGAGCATTTGGTATTGTTATGGATACCAAGATCTTTACAAGGGAGGCAGGCGATGAGCTGCCACCGGGAGTGAATAAATCCGTTCGTGTATATATTGCCCAGAAGAGAAAGATTTCCGTTGGCGATAAGATGGCTGGACGACATGGTAATAAAGGTGTTATTTCCCGCATTTTACCGGTCGAGGATATGCCATTCCTTCCAAATGGACGTCCTCTTGATATTGTGTTGAATCCGTTAGGCGTGCCTTCACGTATGAATATCGGACAGGTGCTTGAAATCCACTTGGGTTTGGCGGCAAAGGCGCTGGGTATCAAGATTGCAACGCCTGTATTTGATGGCGCAAATGAGGAAGACATCATGGAAACTCTGGAGATGGCGAATGACTACGTCAATACGGAGTGGGATGATTTTGAAAAGAAATGGCGTTCACAGGTATCAGATGAAGTTATGGATTATCTGTATGAAAACAGAGATCACAGAGAAGAGTGGAAGGGTGTGCCAATTAACCGTACCGGAAAGGTAACACTTCGTGACGGTAGAACCGGAGAGGAATTTGATTCACCGGTAACCATTGGTTACATGCATTACTTAAAACTCCATCATTTGGTTGACGATAAGATTCATGCCCGTTCAACCGGTCCATACTCATTGGTAACCCAGCAGCCGCTTGGCGGTAAAGCGCAGTTCGGTGGACAGCGTTTTGGTGAGATGGAGGTTTGGGCATTGGAGGCATATGGCGCTTCTTATACCCTACAGGAGATTCTTACCGTAAAATCGGATGATGTGGTAGGACGTGTGAAGACCTATGAGGCAATCATAAAGGGTGATAACATTCCGGAACCGGGAATCCCGGAGTCTTTCAAAGTATTGCTGAAAGAGTTTCAGTCGCTTGCATTGGACGTCAGAGTGCTGAAAGACGATAACACGGAAGTGGAGATTAGTGAGAGCATTGATTATGGCAATGAAGATGTCAGACGTTTTGGCGATATGGATTATGATAAAGAGGAGTCCGAAATGCGTGAACACGGTTATAGCGGCGTAGATGAGAATGATGAAGGATTTGACCTGGCAGAGGATGAGCCGGATTCGTATGAGGATGACAGCTACGACGACTATGATGGTGACTACGAGGAGTAAAGGAAGGAGAGCAAAGATAAATGTCAGCAGTTAATAATCAGGAAATGGATCAACCAATGAATTTTGATGCGATTAAGATTGGCCTTGCTTCTCCGGAAAAGATTAGAGAGTGGTCAAGAGGCGAAGTAAAAAAGCCGGAGACAATCAACTATAGAACTTTAAAACCGGAAAAGGATGGACTGTTCTGTGAGAAGATCTTTGGGCCGAGCAAAGACTGGGAATGTCATTGTGGTAAGTATAAGAAGATTCGTTATAAGGGTGTAATTTGCGACCGTTGTGGCGTCGAGGTTACAAAAGCAAATGTAAGACGTGAGAGAATGGGTCACATTGAACTTGCGGCTCCTGTTTCACATATCTGGTATTTCAAGGGTATTCCGAGCAGAATGGGACTTATTCTTGATATTTCCCCAAGAACATTGGAGAAAGTACTCTATTTTGCATCTTATATTGTATTAGACCCGGGTGAGACAAATCTTGTTTACAAGCAGGTACTCACAGAGAAAGAATACAGGGATGCAGAGGAAGAGTATGGTTATGGCAAATTCCGTGTCGGAATGGGTGCGGAGGCTGTCAAGGAACTTTTGCAGGCAATTGATTTGGAGGCTGAGTCTGCTGAACTTCGGGCAGGTCTTAAGGAGTCTACAGGACAGAAAAGAGCAAAAATTATTAAGCGGTTAGAGGTTGTGGAAGCATTCCGTGGTTCTGACAACAAGCCGGAGTGGATGATTTTGGATGCTGTTCCGGTTATCCCACCGGATATCCGTCCGATGGTTCAGCTCGACGGTGGACGTTTTGCAACAAGCGATCTCAATGATTTGTATAGAAGAATTATTAATCGTAACAACCGGTTGAATCGTCTGTTAGAGTTAGGCGCACCGGATATTATTGTCCGCAACGAGAAGCGTATGCTTCAGGAGGCGGTCGATGCTTTGATTGATAATGGGCGCCGTGGCAGACCGGTAACGGGGCCGGGTAACAGAGCCCTTAAGTCTTTATCCGATATGTTAAAGGGTAAGCAGGGACGTTTCCGTCAGAACCTGTTGGGTAAGCGTGTGGATTATTCCGGACGTTCCGTTATCGTGGTAGGTCCTGAACTTAAGATTTACCAGTGTGGTCTTCCAAAGGAGATGGCGATTGAATTATTCAAGCCATTTGTTATGAAAGAGCTTGTTTCCCGTAAGCTTGCGCATAATGTCAAGTCTGCAAAGAAGATGGTGGAGAAATTAGAGACAGAGGTTTGGGATGTATTGGAGGATGTAATCAAAGAACATCCTGTTATGCTGAACCGTGCGCCGACACTCCACAGACTGGGTATTCAGGCATTTGAGCCGATTCTTGTAGAGGGTAAGGCAATTAAGCTTCATCCATTGGTATGTACCGCTTTTAATGCCGACTTTGATGGTGACCAGATGGCGGTTCATCTTCCGCTTTCCGTTGAGGCTCAGGCAGAGTGCAGATTTTTACTTCTGTCACCAAATAATTTATTGAAGCCTTCAGATGGCGCTCCGGTAGCCGTTCCTTCACAGGATATGGTGCTTGGTATTTATTATCTGACAATTGATAAGCCGGGTGACATGGGTGAGGGCAAGATTTTCAAGTCGAAGAATGAGGCGATTCTTGCTTATGAGAATAAGGAGATAACCTTACATGCAAAGATTAAGGTTCGTGTAACCGGAACGATGCCGGATGGCAGCAAGGGTTCGCAGATTGTTGATTCCACATTGGGACGTATTCTCTTTAATGAGATTATTCCGCAGGATCTGGGCATGGTGGATCGTAGTATTCCGGGCAATGAGCTTGCATTGGAGATTGATTATCTTGTTGGTAAGAAGCAGTTAAAGGGAATCCTTGATAAACTGTTTAATACGCATGGCGCAACACGGACGGCAGAGGTATTGGACGATATCAAGAGTATTGGTTATAAATATTCAACGCGGGCAGCGCTTACAGTTTCGATTTCCGAGATGACCGTGCCTGCGAAGAAGAAACAGATTCTTCAGGATGCGCAGAATACCGTAGATTTGATTCTGGAAAAGTTTAAATATGGATATATTACAGAGGAAGAGCGTTATGCGGCTACTGTCAGAACATGGGAGGCTGCGGATAAAGAGCTTACGAAGGCGCTGTTGGATGGTCTTGATACCTACAATAATATCAAGATGATGGCAGAGTCTGGCGCGCGTGGTTCCAATCAGCAGATTAAGCAGCTGGCAGGCATGCGTGGCTTGATGGCAGATACAACAGGTCGTACTATCGAGCTTCCGATTAAGTCGAATTTCCGTGAAGGTCTTGATGTTTTGGAGTATTTTATTTCTGCTCATGGCGCCAGAAAAGGTCTTTCCGATACAGCGCTTCGTACAGCGGATTCCGGATATCTGACCCGTCGTCTGGTAGATGTATCTCAGGATTTGATTATCCGTGAGGTGGACTGCTGTGAGGGCAAGGGAGAAATTCCTGGCGCTGTCGTAGAGGCATTTACAGAGGGCAAGGAACTAATTGAGAGTTTCCAGGAGCGTATTACAGGACGGTATGCAGCAGAGTCTGTATTTGATAAAGACGGTAACATGATTGTAAAGGCAAATCATATGATTACGCCAAAACGCGCAGAGGCGATTATTACCCGTGGCGTGGATGCAGATGGCAATGAGATTACGAAGCTTAAGATTCGTACTATTTTGAACTGTAAATCACATATCGGCGTTTGTGCAAAGTGTTACGGCGCAAACATGGCAACCGGTCTTCCGGTTCAGGTAGGTGAGGCAGTTGGTATCATTGCCGCACAGTCGATTGGTGAGCCGGGTACGCAGCTTACCATGAGAACTTTCCATACCGGTGGTGTTGCCGGTGACGATATCACACAGGGTCTTCCTCGTGTGGAGGAGTTGTTTGAGGCTCGTAAGCCAAAGGGTCTTGCGATTATCACAGAGTTTGGTGGCAAGGTACAGATCCGTGACACCAAGAAGAAACGTGAGGTTGTGATTACAAATGATGAGACAGGTGAATCAAAGGCATATTTGATTCCTTATGATTCCCGTATCAAGGTATTTGACGATCAGGTGATTGAGGCTGGTGATGAGATTACAATCGGTTCTGTCAATCCGCATGATATTTTGAAGATTAAGGGTGTCCGCGCTGTTCAGGATTACATGCTCCGTGAAGTGCAGAAAGTTTACCGCCTTCAGGGTGTAGATATCAATGATAAGCATATTGAGGTGATTGTCCGTCAGATGCTTAAGAAGATTAAGATTGAGACCAGTGGTGATTCTGATTATCTTCCGGGTACATTGGTTGATGTATTGGATTATCTTGAGGTAAATGAAAAGCTGGAGGCAGAGGGCAAAGAGCTTGTACAGGGTACTCAGGTAATGCTGGGTATTACAAAGGCATCGCTTGCAACGAACTCCTTCCTGTCAGCGGCGTCCTTCCAGGAGACGACAAAGGTATTAACAGAGGCGGCTATTAAGGGTAAGGTTGATCCACTGATTGGTCTTAAGGAAAATGTATTGATTGGTAAGCTGATTCCGGCAGGTACCGGTATGAAGCGTTATCGTACTGTCAAACTTGACAGTGAGATGGAGACGATTAATTTTGATGACGAGGAATTGAATCTCGAGGAACTGCCGGAGGATGAAGCAGTAGAGGTTTCAGAGGAGGCGGAAAATGATGAGGCATATATTGCCGAAACAGAAGAAGCTGAAGAAACGGGAGAACTCGTAGAGACAACAGAGCAGTAAAAATTAATATAAACCAAAGCAACCGGCTATTGTCTGCCTGCGGGCAGCATTAGCCGGTTGTTTTTTGGCTTTATAGAAATTTTCTCGCTTCTCAATAGGGCAAACCCCTCCGGGGAGGCATGCATTATCCGTGGTTTTGCGCATCTACAACACTTCCGCCGGCATACAGTTCCCGAAGTTTTGGCTTTTCGATTTTCCCGGTTGGATTACGTGGAATATCTGCAAAAATCACCTTGCGGGGACGTTTGTAACGGGGAAGCTTCTGACATAGCTTATTGATATCCTCCTCTGTTAAAATGTGGTTTTCCTTTACTTCAATAATGGCTGCGGTGATTTCACCCAAACGTTTATCAGGAAGTCCAATCACAGCAACGTCATGCACTGCGCTGTGTGTACGGATGAAATCTTCGATCTGTACAGGATATATATTTTCACCGCCGCTGATGATAACATCTTTCTTACGGTCCACTAAGAAAATGAAACCATCCTCATCCTCCTGTGCCATATCACCGGTAAATAACCAGTTATCCTTTAAAACCTCATTGGTGGCTTTTTCATCATGGTAATAACAGGTCATTACACCAGGTCCTTTTACACAAAGTTCACCGACATCACCTTTGTTGACGGTTTTTCCCTGTTCATCCACAATCTTGACTTCCCAGCCGTATCCGGCTTTACCGATTGCTCCAACCTTGTGAATATTTTCGACACCGAGATGCACACAGCCGGGGCCGATGGATTCGCTCAAACCGTAATTTGTATCATATTGATGATTTGGGAAATATCCCTTCCATTTTTTAATCAGGCTTGGAGGCACGGGCTGCGCGCCTATATGCATTAAGCGCCACTGCGCAAGCTCGTAATCGGCAAGCTGAACCCTGCCGTTTTCGATTGCCTCTAAAATATCCTGCGCCCACGGCACTAACAGCCAGACGATCGTACATTTTTCCTTGGAAACGGCATCTAAAATGTATTCCGGTTTCGTTCCCTTTAGGAGGACAGCTTTTCCACCGGATAAAAGGCTTCCGAACCAATGCATTTTGGCGCCGGTATGGTAAAGAGGAGGAATACATAGGAATACATCTTCCTTTGTCTGTCCGTGGTGGTTTTGTTCTGCCCTGCAAGAGTGCATCAGGCTTTCGTGATTATGCAAAATCGCCTTTGGAAATCCCGTGGTTCCCGATGAAAAATAGATGGCGGCATCATCTTCATCTGTCAGTGTAATGTCAGGTGAGAGGGAGGAACAATTTGCAGTCAGCGTAATATAGTCCTCTGCAAAGGTTGGACAGTTATCTCCTACATAGTAAAGCAGGCGGTTTTTGATAATGCTGTCGGCGATTTCCTCCACCCGTCCAATAAATTCCGGGCCAAATACCAAAACATCAGCCTCGGCAAGGTTAATGCAATATTCGATTTCGTCAGAGGCATAGCGGAAATTGAGCGGAACGGCTAAAGCCCCGGTTTTCAAAATGCCAAAGTAGATTGGCAGCCATTCTAAACAGTTCATCAGCAAAATGGCAACTTTATCCCCTTTTTTGACTCCCCGCCCCAAAAGCAGATTTGCAAAACGGTTTGCTTTTTCATTCATGACGTGCCAGGTAATTTCCCGGCGGTAATGTGTTGTCGGATTTGGTTCCATCAGTTCATATTCTTTCCATGTAACCCGGCGGTTTTCCTTGACCTCGGGATTGATTTCCACCAGGCATATGTCGTCCGGATAATCCCTGGTATTTTTCTCTAATAATTCTGTAATCGGCATGTTTCCTTCTCCTTTGCTTTAACGCTTTTACTGATTAAAGTAAATTGTATAAAAGATATGGGGAAAAGTCAAGGAAGAAATATACTAAATCATGGGGAGGAGAACATGTCAAATACAATATTTTGTAAAAAAGCGGTTGCGTTCTTCTGTGAGTTTGTTATAATGGAATATATACTATGAATGAAGCAGGTGTACAAATATGATTTTGGTTGATAAAGACATAAAAAAATATGTGGCTGACAAGAAGCTTATTATCTCTGATTATCAGGAAAAAAATGTCAATTGTATTTCGTATGATTTAACCCTGGATTACATTATTGATAAAGACAAGGAAGAACATCGGGAATATAATTTGTATCCGGGTGAGACGGTTTTTGTTTGTACGAAAGAAAAATTAAGTATTCCTGATAATATGATGGGGCGTATTGCAGAGAAGAATTCCAGAATGAGACAGGGGTTGATTGTGAATGGTCCACATTATCATCCGGGACATGTTACATATGCATTTTTGCGTGTGCAGAATATTTCTACGGATATTATATGTTTAGAGCAGGGTATGTCGATTGCTCAGATTATATTTGAGCAGCTTACACAGACACCGGAGGTTCCTTATAGAGAGAAGAAGGATGCTTCCTTTGCGGATGAAGTGACATATAGAGGTCTTGGAAATTATAAAGAAGAATATGAAAGGCAGTCAAAAGCTGTCGTGAATAAGACAAAAGAGGATATTGAAAATCTTTCACAAAAAATATATGCAAATGTTTTGACTATAATGGGTGTTCTGGTTGCCATTTTTTCATTAATTACAATTAATTATCAGGCATTTACCAATTCAGTACTGACGGCAGGTCATATTGTTGCGATGAATTTAACGTTGGCATTGTGTATTGTGATATTGATGGGAATTATACTTATTTTTGTGAATCATGCAAAGAATAAGAAATTTTTATTTGCGTATATTGTTATTTTGGTTATATTAGCTGTAGCAACCGGAATATTAAGTGTTACATTATTTTAAAAGATATGGAGAGAATATAGGAAAAGTCAGGTCATGCCCCGTAGCTTGCTGCGGGGTATTTGACTGCATGTAGCGAAAAGGGTTAAATGAAAGTTTACCACAGTAAAAGGAGATCAGAGAATGAAGGAACAGGATATTTTGCTGCCGAGTCTTCGGGAAAAAGAAAACGAAGTTACTGTTTTAGATGAAGATATTATGGAAAAACTTAAGATAGTTATGATGCAGTCCCAGCATTTTCAGGAAATGATGATGATGTATAAATGCGCCATCCGGGAGGTGCAGACAAAAGCGGAGGTTTTGAATGATGAGATGTCTGTACGGTATCACCGGAATCCAATCAGCAATATTACTTCACGGGTAAAGCAGCCGGAAAGCATTGCGCAGAAACTTTATAAGAAAGGGCTGCCTTTTACGGTGGAGGCAATTATGAGCAATTTGTCGGATGTGGCGGGTGTGAGGATCATTTGTGAGTTCATTGATGATATCTATACCATTGCAGCGATGCTTGCCATGCAGGATGATTTGAAGCTTATCAAGATTAAGGACTATATTAAGTATCCAAAACCGAACGGTTATCGGAGCTATCATATGATTGTGGAGATTCCGGTGTTCTTTTCCAAAGGGAAGACGCCAATGCGGGTAGAGATTCAAATTCGGACGATGGCGATGGATTTCTGGGCAAGTCTTGACCACGAATTGAAATACAAAAAGAACATAGAGCAGGAGGATGGAGAAGCGATTGCCGCAGAGCTGCTTGCCTGTGCGGAGCGGATTGCGGAAACCGATACGATTATGCAGCAGATTCGGATGAAATTGGATTCTGTAGCGGAAAACAAGCAAAAAGAAGAGATTGTAATAGAGGAGTAAATTTTACTGTCATATTTTAGAAAAGTATTGTACAATGGATGTTAGTAAAATAAAGTTGCGCAACTGTCCGTTGTGCAATATAGACAAATCACAGCCAGGCACGAGCCAAGGCATACCTTCCTACTAAGCTCGGTAAAACCTCGCTAAGTATACAGGCATTGCGCTATGTGTCGCTCGTAACGGTACATAAGGTGCCAAAATACGGCACCTAAATACCGACGGCTCCCCAATGCCCTGCTTGCGATATTGTCTATATTGCATAACTAGATTTTGGGAATGGGAAGCTTTACAATTACATGGCAATCATTATATAAAGAAGGGAGACAGAATGAATGAGAAGGACAAAGATTATTTGCACATTAGGACCTGCGACAGAGGATGATGCTGTATTAAAGGAGTTAATGATAGAGGGCATGAACGTTGCCCGGTTAAATTTTTCCCACGGTGACCATGCTCAGCATGAGAGGAACCTGAATCGTGTGAAGAAGCTGCGGGAGGAGCTTGGGCTTCCGATTGCAGCATTGCTCGATACCAAAGGACCGGAGATTCGTGTGAGGAATTTTAAGGATGGCAGGGTCACGCTTCAGAATGGCCAGCAGTTTACGCTTACAACCCGTGAGGTGGAGGGTGATGAAAATGAAGTTTCCGTCACATATAAAGGAATTGTGGGTGATGTGAAGGTTGGGAATACGATCCTGATTGATGATGGACTGATTTCCATGCGGGTGACGGATCTGACGGATACGGATGTGGTCTGTGTGGTCGAAAATGGAGGGCCGGTTTCAAACCATAAGGGAGTGAATATTCCAAATGTAGAGCTTTCCATGCCATATGTCAGTGAACAGGATCAGTCGGATATTATTTTCGGCATTGAACAGGGATTTGATTTTATTGCAGCTTCCTTCGTGCGTAAGGCGGAAGATATTTTGGAAATCCGTGAGATTTTAAGCAGGCATAACTGTGATTTTATCAATATTATTGCGAAGATTGAAAATATGCAGGGCGTGGAAAATATTGATGAGATTATCCGGGTATCAGATGGCGTTATGATTGCCCGCGGTGATATGGGCGTGGAGATTCCGCTTGAAGATGTGCCGTCCATCCAGAAGATGATTATCCAGAAGGTATATAATGCGGAAAAGATCGTCATTACTGCAACCCAGATGTTAGATTCCATGATGAAAAATCCACGTCCGACCAGAGCGGAGGCAACAGATGTTGCGAATGCTATTTATGACGGCACGTCAGCGATTATGTTGTCCGGTGAGACTGCTGCCGGATTGTTCCCGGTAGAGGCGCTTAAAACCATGACAAAAATTGCAGAGCGCACAGAGGCGGACATTGATCTGGTAAAACGCTTTAATAACCGGGAAAGCCTTGTCAATCCGGATATTACGAATGCCATTGCCCATGCAACCTGCACGACGGCGATGGACTTGAATGCCAGCGCGATTGTAACGGTTACCAAGTCCGGCAAGACAGCGAGGATGATTTCCAAGTACCGTCCGGCATGTCCGATTGTAGGATGCACACCGTATGAAAATGTGTGGAGACAGTTAAACCTTTCCTGGGGTGTGCTTCCGCTGATGGTGGAGGAGAAAAATAATACGGATGATTTGTTTGAGCATGCCATAGAGCAGGCAGAGAAAATGGGTTATGTGGAGCAGGGTGAGATTACCGTCATTACTGCGGGCGTGCCGTTAGGCGTTTCCGGAACCACCAACCTGATTAAGGTGCATGTGGTTGGACACATCCTGGTAAAAGGACGGGGTGTGAATAATCGGAAAGCCACGGCGAGTCTTTGTGTCGGCAAGGATGAGATGGATGTGATTGATAATTTTAAAGAAGGCGATATTATTGTGCTTCCGGAGACCAGTAATGATATTATGGATGAACTGCGTCAGGCGTCAGGTATTATTGTAGAGATGGAAGGGCATAATTCCCACGCAGGGATTGTAGGGCTTTCCCTTGACATCCCGGTTATCTTAGGAGCAGCCAACGCAACGGATATCCTGAAGTCCGGCGCTGTGGTAACAATGGATGCGGAGAAAGGAATTGTATCTTCAAATTAAGCCTATTAATAAGAGATAAATGGGAGAAAAGAGATGGCAGAGGTTAAAAAACGTAAGATAGCATGCCCGAAGTGCCGTGCGCAATTAGAGGTTGATATATGGGATAAAATCGAGATGCCCTATGATGCGCAGTACAAGGAACAGTTGATGAAGGGCTCCTTATTCGGGGCAAAATGCAAGGTATGTCAGACCATGATTCCGATGGTTTATGATTGTGAGTATAATGATTTGGAACAAAGATATATGATTTGGCTTGTGCCTGAGCTTTTGGACAGCGAAAAAGCCCGCATCATGGGATATAACAAGCGCATAGAGACGGATAAAACCCTGCGGCTTGCGCAGGGGGGGTACCGTTACCGCCTTGTCCGCACGGTAAACGAATTGCGGGAAAAGATATTTATTTTTGACGAGGGGCTTGATGACCGTTTTATTGAGACGATGAAGGTCGCCTATGTGCCGACAATCCGAAAAAATGCAGAGGAAGGCATGAAGATACAGGGGCTTTATTTTGACAAGAACAAAGAGGGGAAATACCAGTGGATTGTTGTATTTGATAAGCGGGAACCGATGATTTTGAATGTTGACATGGACATTTATTATGACATGAAGGACAAGTTGTGGGATATTGCAGAGACAAAGACGATGAAGGGGCTTGCAATGATTGAAGCAAACTGGGCAGTCGATGTATTGAATACCTTTCAGGAATGAGGAACCGGTTCATGGAGATAAAGAATTTAGAAAAAGCAATTGATATTTATGCAAAACTGATAACGGGTGAAGATATAAAGCGCAGTGGAGCGAATGCCGGTCTGTATGACGATTATTATGGAAATGCAGAGATTTATGAAATTGTGGGGCTGATACTGAAGAAGCTGAATCTTTCCTTATATGAATATAAAGAAAGTTTATACCTGTCGGCAGGAGAGGGAAACCGGGTGTTTGGCTACACCAATGAGGAATTGAAAAAATATATCGGCGTAAGGTATAACAGGGAGCTGTATCTTTGTTATTTTATTATTTATGAAATTCTGCTGTTATTTTATTCGGATTCGGCATCTTATCAGTTTAAGGAATATGTCAGGATGGAGACTGTGATAGAAGAGGTCAGCAAGGCGCTTTCCGTGTTCACGAAAGATATTGCGGTGTATTCCATAGAGGAGGAGCCGCAGGAGAGTTTTCAGGCGGTGGCGCTTTCGTGGGATGAGCTTCCGGCCAGTACCGGTGAAGACCAGGAGGATATCCGCGCATCCCGTGCATCGAAGGCGGGCTTTGTGAAACTGACCTTTAATTTTCTGGTGGCAGAGAATTTGTTTGTAGAGGTGAGCCGCCGGTATTATCCGACGGATCGGTTTAAGGCGGTTGTGGAACACTATTTTGAGGAGTACCGGGGGCAGATTTACGAGCTGTTAAACAAAAGATAAAATAAGAAGGATAAGACTATGCCAAACATTAACAGGATTCGGGTAAATAATGTAAAATATAACTTTGGAACGCAGGGATATGACGACTTTTCGATGCGCATGTATGGGAAAAATACACTCTATGATCTGGCAAATGGCGGTGGTAAGAGCGTGCTGATGCTGCTTCTGCTGCAAAATCTGATTCCCAATTGCACACTGGATGAGAAACAGCCGATAGAGAAGCTGTTTCGGAACGGGGGAGGGAATACAACGATTCATTCCCTAGTGGAGTGGAGATTGGATGACAAGGACGTTCAGGAAGGCTTCCGCTATATGACAACAGGTTTTTGCGCCCGCAAGGCAAAGGATAATGAGGAAGAGGATTCCGGCAGGAACAGCGCATCCATTGAGTATTTCAATTATTGTGTTTTTTACAGGGATTACAATGAAAATGATATTGTGAACCTCCCGCTTCAAAACAACAAGGAGCGGATTACTTATACAGGGCTTAAGAATTATTTGAAAGAGCTTTCCCACACGAATTTGAACTTAAAGATACATATATTTGAACGCAAGGGAGAGTACCAGCGTTTTATCAGCAGGTATGGGCTGTTTGAGAGCCAGTGGGAGATTATCCGTGGAATAAATAAGACGGAGGGGCATGTCAGGACATATTTTGAGACGCATTACAAAACCACCCGGAAAGTGGTGGAGGATTTGCTGATCGAGGAGATTATCGAGAAGGCATTTCTGGTGAAGACGGAGCAAAATGATGTGAACGAGGATATGGCAAGGACACTGCTCGATATAAAGGATAAGCTGGTGGAACTCTCCAAAAAGAAGCGGGAGATTGCCAATTATGATAAAGAGGCGGAACTTATGCATCTGCTGGAAGGTCGGGTTTCTTCTTTTTTGCAGCTATATGAGGCGAAAGATAAGGTGGCAGGCGTTCTTGCGGATATCTATGTAACCGGGGAGTCGCTAAGCCGTCAGGGTGAGGAGCGCATTGCCCAAATGGAGGAGGAAAAGGCGCAGCGGGAACAGCGTTACCGGTTAGAACAGCGCAGAATAGAGAGCATTAAGGTGATGAGGGATCAGCATGCTTTAGAAGATATCCGGGAGGAGATGGAGGGCTTAGACAGCCAGGTGGAACAGGCAGCAAAAGAGCTTGAACAGGCAAAGGAAGAGCTTGACTTAAAGGAGAGTGTGAATGACTATATCCGCTATCTGGAAGATAAGGCGGCAAAGGAAGAGAACCAGGCGATAATTGATGCAAGCACAAATTCCGGTTCCGGACAGATGGAAAAACTGCATCAACTGGCTTATACAAAAAAACAGTTGGATGACAGGAAACTTAAGGAAGTACGGCAGCAGTTAGCGGGCAGGCGGAAGGCTTTGAGGATGGTTCGCTCACAGGAGGAGTCGCTTTCCCATGTGTGTGAGGAGGGAACGATTGCCTTAGCGGTGGCAGAAAGCCATAAGAAGCAGTCTATAGAGGAATATGAACAGCGAATGGAGGAAGTCCGGCAGGTTCGCATGGGAATTTCCGTTCTGGTAATGAGTGATATAAAGGAGCTGGCAGTAGATTTAAGCAAAGAAGAGGGGGAACTCAGGCGGAAAAAGACCCGTTTAGAGAAAGACTATTTTGATGATCTGACACGGATTCATGAGAACGAGAGGAAACTTTATGCGGAAAAGGAGGCATTAGAGGAGGCAAAGTCTGCCCTTATCCAGGCAGGCAGGAAACATGAGGAATATGTGGAAAACCAGGAACATCTTAAGAAAATGACACAGATTTACGGCGTCAGGGATCTTTCCCTTTTATATGAGACGATTAAGGAGCGTGCCTTTGAGCAGCGTGTGGTGATTGCCGGACATTTAAAGGAGATCGAACGGGTAAAACGGCATTTGGAACAGATTGAGGAGGGCAGGATTTTAGAGGAGTCTGCGGCAGTAACGAAGGTGAAAGACTATCTGGAAAGCCGTCATGGAGATTTTGCGCTGTCAGGGGTGGATTATTTGTCTGCCCTGCCAAAGAACAACAGGGAAGAACTGTTGACCCGTTTTCCAATGCTGCCATATGGCGTGGTGACGAAGCAGTTTGAGCTTGTGAAAGAGGATGAGAGGATTCAAACGCTTGACCTGGAAAACCAGGCAGTGCCGGTCTATGACCGGAACACATTGGAATCCCCATATGTTCCGAGTCGGGAAGAGGGAGTGCTTCTACTGGCAAAGGATAAGAGCAGCTTTTTAGAGGAGGATGCCCTTGCCGTGGAGGAGGAACGTCTCTCCAAAAAGCTTGCGGAAATGAACGAGGAATTAGAGCAGCTTCAGGAAATGTCGGTTACCTATGACGAGGATTTGAATTATACGGCAAAACTGACAGATGATGCATTTATCAATGCGGAAAACGAGGTTCAGGCGGGCAGGGAAGCGGTGTTAGAGCATGAGAGAAGGCTTCAGAAAATAAAAGATTCCCTGGTGCAGCTGGGGGAACATAGCGAACAGCAAAAAGAAGAGCTTGCGAAAGTAGAAGAGACGCTTATCACCAATGCAAGGGAGCAGGTGAGGCTTGCCGGAATACAGGCAGTCAGTGATTTGGCGGATTCGGCAAAGGAGCAGGCGGATCACTACATGGCAGAGTGCAGGCGGCTTAAAAAGGATATGGAGGCGGCGCAGTCCAAACTTGATACTGTTCGTTTGCAGCGGGAGGAAATAGAACAGCAGGCGGAACATTTGCAGGAGCAGATCGAGGGGGTTCTTCATGACTGGAAGACGCTTTACAGCGGTTATTATATAGAAGAAAGTTTTGAGGAGGTTGATTTGCCGGAGGAACAGATCAGGGCTGAATTTTTAGCGGCAAAGACAGTTGTGGAACAGGAGACGATTGCTTTAGGGGATAAGAAAAAGCTGATTGCAGCGCTTGCGGAGAGCATGCAGAGGCAGCTTAAAATGATTGAGCGCCGGAAGGTTTCTCTTTCCGTATTAGAAGAACTAAAAGAACAGAATGAACTGCATCCGGTGGAGGAGGAATTGGTGAATCGGTTAAGCATGCATTTATCCCAGTTATCTGTAAGATGTGACCAGATTCGTGAGGATTATAAGAATAAGGAGCATGAGGCGGCACGTTTAGAAGGACGTATCGAGCAGGCAATGCAGGCAGTGACGGAGCGGTTTGGTTCCTTTGAGGAGGTTTCGGTGACGAAGGAGGAGGCAGAACAGGCGATTGAAGAGGGAGCCCGTATTCTGAAAACGCTGAATAAGGAGATGAAGGACTTCCAGAAGGAGTACCAGCAGTATGTGAAGGACAACAGCGTTATTATGGATTTATATAAGGATGTCAGGCGGATTGTAGAAAATGAAGACCTGGATGTGGCGGATGCAGTGGTTCTTTCCAGAAAGCAGAGTGAAATCCGTGATATTTTTGAAAACAGCCTGCTTTCATACGATAAGATTAAGAAGGCGCTTGCCCGTGCAAAGCAGGAGCTTCTTAATTACAAGGCTCAGACTGCCAATACTTTTTTTGCTATGGGAGCATTTGAACTGTCCGCTTCCGTGAAGGATGATGTAAGGATTCCGGAGACCTATGAGGAGGCGAAGGCATTATTAGCGAGTATCCGTGAGATGGTTTCTTATATTGCGCTTGAGAAAGAACGTGTGGAACAGGGCATTGAGGATATGGAGGCAATTAAAAATAATTTTGAACACCAGTGTATTGAGCGCTGTAAGGATGTGCGCACAGAGCTTGAAAAGCTACCGAAGCTTTCAAGGATTCAGTTGGACGGGGAGATGATCCAGATGGTGAACCTGGTGGTTCCTTATGTAAAGGATGAATTTATCGCACAGAGAATGTCGGATTATATTGATGAAGTCGTACAAGGCGCAGATAAATTTACAGACAGTAACGAACGCATCAAATATATAAAGAGCCAGTTACTGCTCAAAAAACTGTTTTCCGTCATGGTGACGGATATGAATGCCATCCGGTTAAAACTCTACAAACGGGAGCGCATGAAGGAACAGAGCCGGTACCTGCGCTACGAGGAGGCAGTGGGAAGCACGGGACAGTCGCAGGGTATTTATATCCAGTTTCTGGTATCCATTATCAATTATATTTCCGGTATGTATGCGCCGGAGGCGGAGCCGGAGTCCCTTAGAAAGGTGATTTTTATTGACAACCCATTTGGCGCGGCAAAAGATATCTATATATGGGAACCGATTTTTGCATTGCTTCAGACTAATAATGTGCAGTTAATTGTTCCGGCGCGCGGCGCAACGCCTGCTATTACGAACCGTTTTGATGTAAACTATATTTTGGGTCAGCAGCTTGTGAACGGAAGACAGCAGACGGTAGTTGTGGATTACCGAAGCCAGGTCGCGCAGGATGAAATCGAATACCAGAATTTGGAATACAGTCAGGGAACGTTTGATTTTATATAGCTGAAACGCAATTATGCATATCTACAGGCTGTAAAAGTTCTTTTTTATGCTTGACAGGCAGGGGGAAAAGG
Source organism: Clostridium sp. (assembly GCA_023664325.1). Classification (GTDB taxonomy): domain Bacteria; phylum Bacillota; class Clostridia; order Lachnospirales; family Lachnospiraceae; genus CAG-590. The sequence continues at coordinate 33,156 of JAMPFS010000019.1, read as the reverse complement.
TTTATATTAAACAAGAAACGAATCCGACATGCTATATATGAGACAAGCGAGGGTTTTCAATTATAGCAGTGGATAAAACTTTAAATACGCTACAAACAGTAGCAGGAAAAGGAGAGAAGAGATGAAGAAGATCATGAAAATGTTGGTTCTTGCTCTTGCATTGACTGTATCATTCAGCTTGGGAGCAGGTTCTACAGCAGAAGCAGCAAAGAAAACAAAAGTAAAAGTTACAAAAGTAACATCTGTTGACAAGGTAACAGGCAGCAAGACAATCACTCTTGCAAAGGGTAAGAAGGCAACTTTGAAGACTACTGTAACGGTAACACCGAATAAGGCAGCTAACAAGAAAGTTACATATAAGTCTTCTAATAAGAAGGTAGCTACTGTTAACAGCAAGGGTACTATTACAGCTAAGAAGGCAGGTAGCGCTAAGATTACTGTAACTTCTAAGAAGAATAAGAAGAAAAAGGCAACTGTAAAGGTTAAGGTTGTAGCAGGTCAGATCAAATCAGTTGATATTCTTGGAGCAGATAAGAAGTCTGTTAAGGGTAAGACTATTAACTTGAAAATGGGCGCTAACGAGACAGTGACTCTTACCGGTAAAGCTAACAAGAAAGATAAGAAGAAGAAAACTAACACTACTCTTAAGTGGACATCTTCTAACACAGCAGTTGCTACTGTATCTAAGGGTAAGGTAACAGCTAAGAAGGCAGGTAAGGCTACCATTACTGTTAAGTCTACAGACGGTACAAACAAGTCAGCTAAGGTAACAATTAACGTTGCAGAGGCTGATAAGAAGTATCAGACTACTGTAGCACCTAAGGATGGCAAGGAAGTATCTGTAGTGGTTACATTTGCAAACAACACTACTGCTGCTACATTGCAGAGCGATCTCAATAAGATTGCTGGATTCTTCAGTGATAAAGAGGTTGTAGTGAACCTTGATGGCAAGGATTACACAGCTACAGTTGGCAAAGATGGTGTGGTTAAGATTAACGGTAAGGCAATTGCTGAGTCTGACAAGGCTCAGAAGGCAAAGTCTGTTACAGTTAAGACAACAATTAAGGCTAATAAGATTGCAGCAGTGACTGCATTCGCTCCGGCATCTGTTGCTTCTGTAAAGGTTGGTACTGTAACATTTACAGAGATTAAGGCAGACAGCTTTAAGATTGGTACAACAGCATACACATACAAGGTAAGCGGCAAGAATATTGTTGTAGATGGTGATGCAACAACAGCTCTTGCAAGTCTTGGAGATGTTGCTACGGTATCTAAGGCAGAAGTAAAGTAATACAAAATCATATGATTCCCGTTTTGTGGTGAATATGTTTTTAACCAAGCTGTTAGACAGTTCTCTGTCTGGCAGCTCGGTTTTTGTAATGGCAGGGAAAAGAGATATGAAAAAGAATGATTTGAGAATGATATTCATATTTGTGGTATTAGCGATTGGCGCAGTGTCTCCCAAAATGGTTGCGTTTGCAGGAGAAATCAACAGCAATGAAGCGAGAGTGATTTCTGCTGCAAGTGGAACGTTTCTTTATGATGGGAAAATTTACAAGGCAGGCACGGCATATATTAATTCGTTAATCAGCTATCTGAGCGCGGATGATGTGGACTTATCCGCTGCGCAGGCGGATGAAGCAATCAGCATGATGTATGCGAATATTGCGGAAGGCGTGGCAAATGGATATCTGTACGAGGTTGGCGGCGATAATACGCAAATGACGGAGGGATCGACGACAGAGGCGGGTACGATGTCGGCTGCTGATGGACAGGAAGGCGTTACCGGGAAAGTGAAGCAGGACAAGGAGACAACGGAAGACCAGGCATCTTCGGAAGACGGGGTAGATGTGTGGGATGCCATGTCGAACCAGACGGAGGCAAAGAAAGAACTTAGCAAACGCCCGGAGAAGCAGGCCGCAGATGCAGAGGTCAAACTGGATGGCAGCGACATTGTGATTACGACGAAAGATAAACAGGCAGTTTCTTTCTCAAGGAATGAGAAAATTGTTCCCGACCGGATGATTCTGGCAATAGATGGAATTGCCATTATACTACTTGTAATTACTGTGATATGTGGTATTATTTTATTTGCAACAAAATGTATGACATTTCATAGGAATCGAAAACGGAAAGCGAGACCCGGACATAGCAGGCGGCGAAAGATACGGCATAGGACAAGGGCAGTGCTGACCATAACAACAGCAATCAGCCTGTTTTGGCTTTTGCTGATGGTGGGAGTTTATGTGAGCCTGTTCAACGTGGATGCCATTATGCAGAATATGCAGAGCAGCGGATATTTCCGGTATGCATATTCGGAATATATATCAGAGATTGCGAATGAGGCAATGGAGGTGCGTGATCTTGAGTCATTGAAAGAGGGAGCGAAGCAGATTAAGAAGTATGAGGACTTTCTCTTTGATGTCAAACAAAATTCCATGATGATTTTAGATGGAAATCTGGATGTGCGCATCCCGGACAGCAATGTCACGCCATATATATATAATTTGAAGCAGAGTTTTGTCCGTATGTTCCTTGTTGCAGGAATTATTGTGATTTTCAATGTTGTTGTGGGAATCTTTCTCATGATTTTTATGGATCAGAGGCGGGAACGAGGCGTTAAGCATACGGCATTTGCGATGCTGTTAGCAAGCGTGGTGATGATTGCGATTACCCTGGTTATGATGATTGGCAAGCCATATCAGAATATATATATTGAACCGGATTATTTGTATCTGTTTTTGATGGAATGTGTAGAGCGGACAGTGATGGTTATGACGTCAGTGGCAGCATTTGGCGTTGTCATTGGTATGCTGTTGATTGGCGTGTACAGGACGTTGGCAGCCAGCCATACAGATTAGTTGAAGGCAGGTGAAGAAATGACAGGGTATTATGATATACATTGCCATATGCTGCCGGGAGTGGATGATGGCGCGCAGACAATGGAGGAAGCGCTTTCCATGATGGGTATTTCCTATGAGGAAGGAATCCGGAATATAATCCTCACGCCCCACTATGTGAGGGGGAAGAACAAATGTACCAGGGAAGAATTGAGGGTTTGCTTCGAGCAATTACAGGAAGAGGTATATAAGCAGTACCCGGAACTTGTGTTATATTTGGGAAATGAGGTATTATGGGAAGAAGGAATCGTGGAGGATCTGAAGTCGGGTAAGATACAGACGATGAATGACACCAAGTATGTTTTGGTGGAGTTTAATATCCGCATTAGTTACAGCCAGTTGTATGATGCGATCCGCAGGATTACCAATGCAAGGTTCCGTCCTATTATTGCCCATGTGGAACGTTACCGGTGTCTGTTTAAACATATGGAGCGCATTGATGAGCTGATGGGCATGGAGACGTTATTGCAGATGAATATTTCCAGTATCTATGGTGGATTGCTGGATGAGAATGCCAGATGGTGTAAGAAGCTGGTTAAGGAGGAATGTATCAGTTTTTTTGGAACGGATGCCCATGATTTGGAGGACAGGGCTCCTTATGTCAGGGATTATGCTGACTGGCTCGAGAAGAAGTACGGAACCGGTTTTTTGAAACAGGTGATGATAGAAAATCCGGAGCGCATGGTTGCCAATGCGTATCTCGGTGTTTAAAGATATAGAAGAAAAAGGAATGGAGAAACAAAAATATGCAGCAAACACAAAATGAAGAAATTGAAATTGATTTACTCGAGTTGTTTTATGTTTTACTGGGAAAGATATGGATTATCATTCTTGTCACGGCATTGGGACTTGGCATTGCCGCAGGGTATACGCTGGCATTTGTCCAGCCGGTGTACAGTTCTACCTCGATGCTTTATGTAATATCCAAATCGACCAGCATTACTTCTCTGACGGATCTGCAGGTGGGTACTACCCTGACAAAGGACTATGCGGTTTTCATCACCAGCCGTCCTGTTGTTGACAAGGTCATTGAAGATTTGGAACTGACTATGTCTTATGAAGAGTTTGTGGAAAATGTATCGGTTGATAACCCAACAGATACCCGTTTTATCAATATTACGGTCAATAACCATGATGCTTATATGGCAAAGACGATTGTAGATAAGCTGACGGATGTATCCGCCAAGTACATGGGAGAGATTATGGCAACGGATCCACCGAATGTAGCAGATTATGGACATGTGCCGGAACACCAGACAAGCCCGAATGTTGTCAAGAATGCAATTGTCGGCGCGCTGCTTAGTTTTGTGCTGGTTTGCGCTGTGATTATTGTATTGCATCTGATGGATGATACGATTCACACGACAGAGGATGTGGAGAGATATCTCAATATGAATGTCCTGGGACTTGTACCGTTAGAGGAAGGCGTTTCTAAGAGAGGCACGAGAGGGCATGATAAAGACATGGCGAGAGCCAGAAGACAGCGGAGAAAAGCAAGGCATAAGATGGCGAAGGCAGATAATGCCGACAATGAGTGATGGTATTGGTAAAGGAAGGTGTCGGGAATGAAAATTAATTTTGAAAAGAAAAAAGAATTAGATTTTAAAACAAATGAAGCATATAAAACACTCCGGACCAATATCCGTTTTTCCGGTGAAGATATTCATGTGGTTGCTTTTACAAGCTCAGTTCCGAATGAGGGAAAATCCGAGGTGTCCTTTCATCTGGCTAATTCGCTTGCCGAGGATGGAAAGAAAGTGTTGTACATGGATGCAGATATCCGAAAGTCTGTTACTATCGTCCGTTATGGCGTGGATGTAGAGACAAAGGGATTGTCTCACTATCTGAGCGGACAGTGTGAGATCGAGGATGTCGTATATGATACGGATATAGATAATTTTAATATTATTTTTACAGGGCAGGCTGCCCCGAATCCATCAGAGCTGTTGGGAAATGAGCGCTTCAAGAGATTAGTGTCTGCGCTGCGGGAGCAGTATGACTATGTGATTATTGATTGTCCACCGCTTGGCAGTGTGATTGATGCAGCGATTGTGGCAAAGGAATGTGATGGAGCCATTATTGTGATTGAGACCGATAATGCCAGTTACAAGATTGTACAGCGTGTGACAAAGCAGTTAGAGCAGAGCGGCTGTAAGATATTAGGCGCAGTACTCAATAAGGTAGATATGGGTGGCAAGGGTTACGGCTACTACGGCAAAGGATATTATGGCAATTACTATGGAAAATATTATGGTAATTATGGCGAGTATGGAAAGAATGAGGATGGCAGCGACAATTAGAAAATGAGAAAATACACGGAGAGAATGGATATGAACAGAGGAGGATAACATGTATCAGAAAAATCAGAAAACATGGTATAAACATTTTGACTTTATGTTTTTAGACCTTCTCTGTATGGAAATCAGTTTTATTCTTGTCTTTATCCTTCGATTTGGTATCACCAGGGTTTCGGATTTGCTGTCTGCCTCCGCTTTTTCCGGACCCTATCGAAAAATCATATTGGTAATCTTATGCCTGCATGTTGCAATGATCTTGTTTACAGAACCGTATTCCGGCATTTTAAGGCGGAATGCCGCAGAGGAATGTAAGAAGGTTTTTCAGTATAATGTATATATACTGGCAGGCATCATATTTATACTGTTTATGGAACAGTCATCTGTTTTATATTCCCGGTTGATTATGTTTGGCTTTCCGGTTATGGATTGTCTGCTGATGTTCATATACCGGCATCTGTATAAAAAATATCTTCAAAAAGAAATCAATAATACAAAGAATCAGGACTGCATGCTGTTAATTGCGCCGTACAGCCAGATTAATGGCATCCTGCACAAATTTTATAAAAATAAAATCAGCACTGTCAAGATTGTGGGCATCATACTTACTGATAATCCGGCAGAGTTGGAGGCTGCCGCTGCATCGAATGTTCATGCTGCAAACGGCAAAACTTCCGGTTCTCCACGGGAAGGTGTTATTGGCACGACCATACGCGACATACCGATTGTTGGCACGCTTGAGAAAATGTATGAGTATGCGAGAACCAATGTGGTGGATGAGGTGCTGATCTGCATGGAAAATGATGAGGTGGAAGAAATTGCCAATGCTTTTATCAGTATGGGGATTACCGTGCATGTCAGTATTCAGAATCTGATACAGATTCCAAAGGCAACCGTGAACCGTGTGAATGGCATTTCTGTGATTACTGCAAGCGTTCGTACCGTGACAGCCCGTCAGCTTATGATTAAGCGGATGATTGATATTTTCTTTGGCATGATCGGTTCCATCGTCACGGTTTTCTTAACGATTATTATTGCGCCTGTGATGTGGATAGCGGATCCGGGGCCGGTGTTCTTCCGCCAGGAGCGGGTAGGGAAAAATGGGAGAACTTTCAAAATATGGAAATTCCGCACAATGTATACCGATGCAGAAGAGAGAAAAGCGGAACTGATGGATCAGAATAAAATGTCAGGGCTTATGTTTAAAATGGATGATGATCCGAGAATTATCGGGTATGGCAAGAAGTTTTCCCTGGGAAAATTCCTGCGGGAATCTTCGATTGATGAACTGCCACAGTCCTTTAACATATTGGCAGGAAGCATGAGTGTGGTAGGAACCAGACCGCCAACTGTAAAGGAGTATGAGCAGTATGAGCTGCATCACAAAGGGAGGCTGGCAACAAAGCCGGGGCTGACGGGATTATGGCAGATAAGCGGCAGAAGTGATATCACGGATTTTGAGGAAGTTGTGAGATTAGATAAGGAATATATTGATAATTTTTCCCTGGGGCTGGATTTGGAGATCATACTGAAAACCTTTAAGGTGGTATTTGGTAAAATCGGCTCCGTGTGAGTGTTCAGGTGGTGAAAATAGCATGTGGTACGTCGTACAGGTTATGAGTGGGCATGAACATAAAATTGCAGAACTATGTAGAACCTGGCTGTTGGCAGAAGATGAAGAAGTGTTTGTTCCGATGTATGAGAGAAAGAAGAAAATTAAGGGAAACTGGGAACTTAAACAGGCAGTTCTGTTTCCGGGATATCTATTTTTCTGTACGGACGATATAGAGGCTGTATTTATGCAGTTAAAGGATGTGAAGGAGCTTACAAAGGTATTGCGGACGGGTGAGGACTTTACACCCCTGTATGAGGCGGAGGTTGCATTTTTAAGGCAGTTTGGCAGGGAAGAGCATATCGTGGAAATGTCGGTGGGTTACATGGAAGGCGACCAGGTAGTGATTACCAGTGGGCCGATGATGAATTGGGATGGCAAGGTCAAGAGAATAGATCGGCATAAAAAACTTGCTGTACTGGAATTGGAGTTCTTTGGCAGAAATACAGAGGTCACAGTGGGATTGGAGATTGTGGAGAAGAAGTAAGTGGAGGACAGAAGATTCATATGTTATTTCTTCACATATCGCTGATTTCTGCTATGGGGTTTATCTGGAATTGTCATCTGTACAAGCTTCAGATCAATTGCCGGATTCATATAATTTTTCCGAAAGGTCTCTCTTGATTTCAGACCAAGCGAATCCATGATGGAACGTGCTGTGTATGGCACGTCATATTCCATGACGGCAAGCATCTTCTTTACACATTCGCTTATGTCAGCATTTGACTTGTCGATTTGAATAATCACATCATCCAGTATTTTATCAATCTGATCCAACATAAATTCTATAAATAAATCGGAATTGCCATTGATATGACACTGTGCAATTACGTTGTAGTATGCTTCCTGAAACTTTTCTATCTGGCTCTCCAAAGGAATATATTCAAACACATTTCTCCAATGATATAAAAGTGCAGTATGCCATAGCCGTGCCATTCGTCCATTGCCATCTGAAAAAGGATGGATGAAAACAAACTCATAATGAAAGATTGCAGATAAAATAAGCGGATGGACTGTGTCTGCATTTTTCTTCATCCAGCCAAACAATTTTGTCATTAATTCTGAGACCATATGTGGTGGCGGGGCGACAAAGATACACTTATCTCCCGAAAAAACACCTTCATCTCCATTTCGGAATGTGCCGGATTCCGGAACGGTAAGATGTGTCATGATTTTATGAATCCGTTTCAATTCTGGTATGCTGTAGGGCTTTATTTTTTCAATCTCCCCATAAGCCGCATACGCATTCTTTACTTCCTGTATTTCTCTCTGATCTCCGAGTACAAGATGTCCATCAATAACATTTCGCACTTCGGATAAAGAAAGAGAGTTCGCTTCGATTTTTAATGAAGAATGAATTGACATGATTCGGTTGTTCCTTCGAAGGTGAGGTTTCGATTCCAGTGCTTTGTGGCTGCTTATCATTCCTACCTTTTCTGATATAGATGCCACAAGTTCAAGCATTCTGTTAGATATTGTATATGGTGGTGTGTAATCGGACATGCCATTCTCCTAACTTGCTTATTATCTTGCTTATTATCTTACCATACTTCTCTCAGTTTTTAAACAGGAATATTTTGAAAAATAATTCAGGATGGCTGATAACAATTACTTTCTTAATGACAAGGACAGGAAAATTTGTTAAGATATAGTTAACTGATATTTCGTATTGGATCGTTTTTATTTGTCCGGGTAATTGCGAAACTCTGCTTTTGCAGCTGCCTGTTTTCACTTGTCAGATAGGAGGAGTCGGCTATGGCATTTTCAAACAGGGATATGATGGACGTGATTATGTCTATGCATAACGTATTGGTTATGTATTGGGATGTACATCATGGTTGGAAGATTGTAAATGGAAATTCTATGTTTTTTGCAGGCACAGAGAGTACAGCAAATGCGCTGGAGAGATTGTCAGAGTATGTGCAGGAGGAAGACAAGGCAGCCTACAGTGTTTTTTGGCGTAAGATCGAATCGGGAATGAAAGGAAGCAAAGATTTTGTGCCGGTGAAAGAGGAGCGGATCAATGTTTCCGTGCATATGTGCGCAGACGGGAAGATTTACAGCTATCATAAGATAGAATGTTTCTTAAGAAAGGATGAGACGGAGGCAATTGTCGGCATGAATGTGGTCGTCTGTGCGCTGGATGCGGAGGAGATTTACCGCCTGCAGCTTGCGCAGAATATGACAAATGACCGTTCTCCGGCAATGTTTATCAGTGTGGCAAATGAAATCATCAAAAAGGATCCGGAAGGCCAATATGCCTTAATCCAGTTTGATGTCGCCAAATTTAAGGCAATCAATGAATTATATGGAGAGGCATTTGGTGACGAGCTGTTAAATTATTTTCTGGAGTCGTTGAAGATTATCTGTAATGAGAACCAGCTTTATGCCCGCCTGACGGCAGATGTTTTTATGATTCTGACTGCTTATGAGACAAGGCAGGATATTATTGATTTTATTGAGGTGATAAATCGGAATCTGCTGGGATATAAAGATATTACTTACCGGCTGGTGTTCGGTGTGGCAATGGTGGAGGATGTCAATGAGCGGCTGCGCAAATTTGGTGACCGGGCAGCACTGGCGAGACAGAGTATCAAGGATAATGCATTAAAATATATTGAATTTTTTGAGGAGGGGATGGGAAGCTCTATCCTGAATGGGAAATTTGTGGAAGATCATATGGAAAAGGCATTGGCAAACCATGAATTTGTCATGTTCTTACAGCCGAAGTACAGTATTCAACAAAACCGCATGGTTGGTGCGGAGGCGCTGGTGCGCTGGATACAGCCGGAGCGGGGAATTATATCACCGATGGAGTTTATTCCGCTTTTTGAGAAAAATGGTTTTGTGACTAAGATGGATGCCTATATCTGGGAGGAGGCATGTAAGGTCATTCGGAGCTGGATGGATAAAGGCTTAGAACCTCTCCCGGTGTCGGTAAACGTATCCAGACGGCATTTGAAAAGCGGTACCTTTATCACGATTCTCAATAATCTGGTGGAGCGGTACAACATACCAAAGCGGTGCCTGGAAATCGAACTGACCGAAACGGTAGAGGACACGGAAGATACCATTTCTGGAATTGCCACGCTGAAGGAGAATGGCTTTGTCCTGCTGATGGACGATTTCGGATCAGGATATTCTTCGCTGAATACATTAAAGGATACGCAGTTTGATGTCATAAAAATTGACCGTGGATTTTTACAGGATTTTATCGGTTCTGACCGGGGACAGACCATTGTCAAGCATACGATACAGATGACCCGGTCAATCGGTCTGGATTTGGTGGCAGAAGGTGTGGAGACAAAGGAGCAGGCGGAGTTTTTGTGTGATTGCGGCTGTGACACAGCACAGGGTTTTTACTATGCGAAGCCGATGACCGTGGAGGAATTTAATAAGCGGTTAACGGAGGAGCAGTGAGGAAGAGATCACAAATTGATGAGGGCAAGTTATGATCATGAATGAAAAATTTTATTTAACTTTTCCAAATGGTCACGCATTGCGTGACGAATTGAGTTGGACTCATTATCGTCTTTTGATAAAAGTAGAAAATGATAATGCAAGAGAATTTTATATGCAGGAAACTGTCAAATCTCAGTGGAGTACAAGACAACTGGAACGTCAGATAAATTCGTCGTTCTATGAGAGTGATTTGGAACAGGCATTGATTACACATTTACAGAAATTTCCGTGGGGAAGGGAAGAGAGTTTATGAAACCAAAGCATCTTGAAAAGATTTATTATCCAATCGATGATAGCGGACTGACGGGGGAAATCGTCTGTCCATGTGGGTGCAGCGCATTTAAAATCCGATGTTTCGGCGAGTTTTACCGTAAAAACCAAATGGCAATCTGCGAATATGAAAAAAACAAGGGGAAATACGGACAGGCAGTACGGGCAGTCTGTGCAGATTGTGGGACAGACTATTTGTTGTATGATTTTGCGCTTCACGGTTATGATGGTCTAATCTGCAAAGATGGAATCGCTGTTGCCGATGAAATGTTTGTTGATTTCATCACTGAAACGGATACTTTATTTCGTATAAAAATGTCGCTCGAATACGATGATGAAGAGCAATTTCTTGAGGAAATTGTGAACGACGAATATCTGAAAAAAGATTTTAACTTTTGCATGACTGACCGAGCAGATATTTGGAGTTGGGTTGTTATAGAATTGAAAGGCATTCAATCTGGAACAGCCTATAAGGATTTTGTAAATGAAGAATTGGCATAGCCCCCTGCAAAGCATACTCTTGCCGAACGGCAGAAAATGGCTTACAAGCCGTAAAATTGGGGGCTTTTAACTCTTGTGAATTTATCTAATATAAATGCCGATTACGGCAAAAAAATTAGATGAAAAGGTTGCATAAACTTTCCATGATGGGTATAATACATATTAGAAAAGTGACAGTAACGGCAAAAATATTAGATGGAGGTCGTCATGGAAATAAAAAGAGATGTATACCTTGACCGGCTCATCGTTCGGAAACACAACGGATTTATTAAGGTAATTACCGGAATCCGAAGAAGCGGTAAATCTTATTTATTGAATACACTGTTTTATCATCATTTGGCTGCTGAAAACATTGCATCCGATCATATCATTAAATTTGCATTTGATTCGGCTGAAGATTTAATGAAGATTGGTGAGAATCCAATTATCCTTGATAATGAGAAGGGAGACAGTAAGGTAGATCCTTCCAAATTTATCAATTGGTTGATGCCGCAGATAAGTGGGGAAGGAATGTATTATCTGCTGCTTGATGAGGTTCAAAAACTTGGTGCTTTTGAATCTGTGCTGAATGGATTTCTCCGAAAGAGTAACCTTGATGTTTATGTGACAGGCAGTAATTCCAGGTTTTTATCGAAAGACATTTTGACCGAGTTTAGGGGGAGAGGTGATGAGGTTCATGTACTCCCGCTGTCTTTCTCTGAATATTATGCTTTCAAGCAGGGTGATAAGAGTGAAGCATATGATGATTATTCGGTTTATGGTGGACTTCCGGCAGTGGCTCTTATGGCAACGGAAGAACAAAAGACAAATTATCTGATCTCACAAATGCAGAATCTGTATCTGAGAGATATGATTAACAGATATTCTGTGCAGGATGAGACTGCGCTTGGCGAGGTAATAGATGTAATTGCCTCCGGTATCTCCACACTTACGAATCCAAGAAAAATTGCAGGTACCATGAATTCTGTCCATGGAATGACTACTTGTGATGCAACGGTGGATCGATATATTGGGTATGCGGAAGAGGCATTTATGCTTACCCGTGTGAAAAGATATAATGTCAAAGGAAGAAAATATATTGGCACTCCTTATAAAATTTATTTTGAAGATGTGGGACTTCGTAATGCAAGGCTGTCATTTAGGCAGATTGAAGGAACTCATATCATGGAGAACATCATTTATAATGAACTCAGGTACAGAGGCTATCAGGTAGATGTGGGAATTGTTGAATCAAGGGAGAAGGATGCCGACGGAAAAGAAATCCGTGTGCAGCGGGAAATTGATTTTATAGCTTCATTAGGAAGTAAAAAATATTATATCCAGTCGGTGTATGCTATTTCTGGTCAGGAGAAGTACGAGCAGGAAACAATGCCCTTTGAGCGTACAATGGATTCCTTCAAGAAAATAATCATTGTCGAAAAGAGCATGAAACCTCGTTATGACGAAAATGGTTATTTGTTGATGGGTGTGAAGGAATTTCTGCTTGATGCAAATAGCCTGCTTATCTGATTAAGCAAATACGATAAGGCAATAACAAGAGTGAGTTGAAAGAAAAGGAGAGATTATGTACACAGAAAAAAGTAATTCTCATACTTACTGTCACAAAGAAAATACAACAAACAGGGCTGTACACTCCGTTCCTGTACAAAGAATGAGGCAGCCGGTCAGCCAATCTTTGCCAAACCAGGTTCGTCTGGTTTCAAAAAGCGGTTCGGATGTAAAGCAATTGCAGGCAGGAAGCAGGCACATGACGGCTCATTTTCAACAAGATTATAGAATCTGCCAGAAAAAATCTATGTCAACAGGCAGAATGGATACAAAACCGGCAGATACAGGCAATAACGTGATACAGCGGGAGATTGATTGGGACAGGTTTCAGGAGGCATTTAATTATGCCGGAACCCTGCTTAATCAAGCCGCCGGGAATGTATTTCATCATGAGGCTCCGCAAATCTTTGCATATGCAAAAATCAGGTATACGGAAAAGATTGCATTCCGCATTATAGGAAAGGTAAGCCGTGCCTATAATACAGTGGAGAACATCTTACAATCTACAATGAAGGATGCGCTGGCTTGGGTGAATCCCACTATTGATACGATAATTAACATTAATGAGGATCATGTGAATCAGGCTCCAATTGAGGACGTGGCAATCACCATTTTACATGAACTGTCACATTATAACACCAGCTTAGACACAGATGATATAGAATACTTATATACGCAGGAAGATTTTGAGCAAGGCAGTGACGAATTAACTTATGAAACAGCGATAAATAATGCAGATAGTATTGCATATCTTATTTATAATCTGGGGACGTTGGCTTAACAACAAGATTATACATTGCAAATAAGTTTTAAAAAGTAAGGAAGGTATATTGTAAATCGGAATTGCATATGCTATAATGCCAGTAGGCAAAATGAAATAAGCACAATGAATTACACCAAAACGAAACCCCAGCAGTTCCAGCTACTGGGGTTTCTTCTCGATTTACGGTTGAGCATCCGAGGCTAGTTGTTGCCATCCTTTCCGTCTAACCATTTGCATATGTAATAGGCGATCACACTTGCCAATACGGAAAGAATAAATGGAATAAGCACTGAATTGCACCCCCTTTCCGTTGCCGGATTGGGTTTGACAACAAAAGCATTATAGCATACCGTTAGGTATTATTCTACATTGCTCATGAAAATTCTATGATTTCTGATATAAACATATGGTGTTTTTTTGCAGTTTTTTCCATTGACAAAAGGGGGAAAATAGGATACCCTTATAAAGATTGTATAGTATACAATGATAAAAAGATGTATGGACTGCCAGTCTTGCAGCAGTTCCGATTAATAAGAAGTTATTAAGTAGAATCGTCGCCTGGTGCGCGTTTTATGGAGTAATGGACACAAAGGATACCCTCTTCAAGGTGCGTTTGCCATGTTGAAATGGCGAAGCTATGCCCTGGGGAGGGTGTTTTTTTGTGTGGAAAAGTAGTGTGTGTCTTTTCTGCTTTTGGCTGATTCTCCGAATAGATTTTACATAGGGCTTGTTCGTAATGAGAAAAAGCGAACATGCTAAAGATATCGAATTATTGCGGTGTAAAATAACTAATAGGGGAAGCAATATGATGGAGGAAAAGAAAAGAATTTTATTTATTGTAGAAGCTATGGGTGGTGGAGTTTTTACATATGTTTCAGACTTAGTTAATGAATTGGTTAATACCTATGATATGTTTGTCGCCTATGGTGTTCGCAGTCAGACTCCGGCAAATTTTAGAAGCTATTTTGACGAGAGTGTACATCTAATTAAAGTTCAAAATTTTAAGCGTTCCATTAATCCTGTAAAAGACATTAAGGCATACTTTGAAATTCAGGATATTGCCAAGAGTATCAAGCCTGATATTATACATTTACATTCATCTAAAGCCGGTGCATTGGGGCGGTTTGCCTTTAATGGGTACAAAGTACCGGTTTTTTATACTCCTCATGGTTATAGCTTTTTGATGCAGAATCATAGTGTAATGAAACGTTTTGTATATAGAGCTATTGAGGCTATATGCGCAAAACGGAATTGTACAACGATTGCATGTGGCAAGGGCGAGTATCAAGAAGCATTAAAATTATCTAAACGTGTTGATTATGTCAATAATGGAATCAATATTTTAGAGTTTGACAAAATAATTAACGATATTGAGCCAAGTTTGAAAAAAAATGGTGAATTAGTAGTATTTACTTTAGGTAGAATAAGTTATCAAAAAAACCCGATGCTGTTTAATGAGATAGCTCAAAAGATGCCGTATGTAAAATTTGTATGGGTGGGAGATGGAGAACTGAGAAATCAGCTTACTTCTCCGAATATTACAGTAACTGGGTGGCTGGACCGTAAAACAGCGCTGAAAGTGGCAAATGCAGCAAATATTTTTGTTTTGACATCTCTATGGGAAGGATTGCCGATTTCTTTGCTAGAGGCAATGTATATGAAAAAACTTTGCATTGTTAGTAATGTGATAGGCAATAGGGATGTGATTCGTTCGGGGTATAATGGTTATGTTTGCAATGTGGTTGACGAATATGTTCAAGGGATTAGCAATTATACCAGTGTAGGTACTGAGCAATTAATTTCTAATGCGTACCAAGATGTCGTGGATAGATATAATATAGATGTAATGACTAAGCAGTATAAAGAGATATATCAATCAGCAATATGATATATTATTCTTGGTTTTAAAGGAAATGTATAACCGCAACATTATGTTTATAACAGAATGGAGAAACTTACAAAATGGAGAAATTATATGTATCAATAATCATTCCGGCATATAATGTTGAAAAATATATTACAAGGTGTTTAGAAAGTGTGTCTGTACAAACCTATTCTAATTTTGAGGCGATTGTAATTAATGATGGATCATCAGATGGTACATTAGAACTCGTTCAGAAATTTGTACAAAGAGATAGTAGATTTAAATTAATAAATCAGGAAAATAAGGGCTTGTCTGGCGCTAGGAATATGGGCTTAAAAATCGCAAAGGGACAATATATTACCTTTATTGATTCTGACGATTGGGTACATTATGATTATTTGAAAAGTATGGTAGAAGTAGCAGTCAAAACTAATGCGGATATTGTATCTGTTAAGGAGACGGTTACAGATAGAGAAATAAATATGCAAAATGAAGCTGTTGTCTATAAAATCTATAATAAGAGGTGTGCAGATTGTTTATTCAAAATAGAAGATTCCAATTATGCTTGGGGAAAATTAATTCAGAGAAAATTGTTTGATGGATTTGAAGTTTTTTTTTCGGAAGGCAGACATTATGAAGATATAGGTTCCATGTATAAACTCTATGATAAGTGTAGAATTTTAGCATGTATTAAAAATAAGTATTACTATTATTATATGCATCAAGGCAGTATTACCAGTGTTAGAAATCTAAAAGATGTTAACGATAAATTGTTTTTTGTTGCGGAAATGAAAGATTATGCTTTGTCACAAGAATATAAATATTGGGGATATTATATATTGGTGAAACTGTTTGGTGTTGTTTCTGATTTAAATAAAATTCAAGAGTTATCAAAAGAAGAACATAGAAATTATTTAGATAAAGTCTATGCGTTTGGTGATGATATAAAAATTCCATTTAAAATCTTAACTTTTGATTTAAATGGCTTGAGAGTTTTACTGCTAAAAATGCATATGGCAGATAAAGTATTGTATATAAAAAAGAAATTATGCCAGGAAGGAGTTAACGGATAACGTTAAGGTAAAGTTATATGCATGCATATATATATGGTATTTTAATTACATTATTTTTAGGATATTTTATTAAAGAATCAAAGGAATTAAATTATATTGGCACACCTACACATAGAAAGCTCAAATTAAAAACCAGTGAGAATCAAATCTTTTTAAAAATATTCTGTTTTTTACCATTGTTTTTGATTAGTGCATTCAGATACGGGGTAGGTACAGATTATTTTCATACATATTATGATGGCTTTATCCGTCTATTGCATCATAGTAATTATGATAATTTTGAAATTGGATATAAAGGGCTATGCCTTTTTTTATCTCAAATAACAACAGATCCTCAGATTGTGTTTGTCTGTACTTCTTTTTTATTTTGTTTATTTTGTTTTAAGGCTATATTTAATTTTTCCAATGATATATTATTTAGCTTATTTTTGTTAGTATTTACAAGGTACTATTTTATATCACTAAATGCTGTAAGGCAATTTGTGGGAATGGCGATAGTTTTATATGCTTTACACTATTTGTTTGAAAAGGAATATTTTAAATATATTTTGTTTGTATTGATTGCAGCATCTATTCATTATTCATTAATAATATGTGTATTGTTTATATTTGTTGATAAAATAAAAATCAACCGGATAACTTTTTTTGTATGTACGGCAGGGGTATTATTATTTTGGTTTATTTTTGGAACAGATTTTATAAACCGGCTTGTACAAAAGTTGATGCCATTAAAAAAATATTTAAGACATTTTGCAAATACTGCTTTATATACGGGAACAAAATTTGCAATAGGAACCTTTTTACTCAACTTTGTAATATTAATTATTTTTTTTGGAGTATACAGAAAATGTTATCATGATCTGAAATACAGATTCTATTTGAATATTCAATTAATTTCTACGTTGGTTTGTATATTGATGACCATTTTACCGTTGGTTGAACGAGTTTATTATATTTTTGCTTTTGTACAAATATTATCGATACCTTATATTGTGAATTTATATCAGAATAGCCATTGGAGAAGGATATTTAAGTTGGGAATTATTATTGTATTTATAGGATATTGTGTCTATGATATTTTTATTACCGGCGATCACGAAGTGATACCTTATGAATCAATTTTTTCAGTTACCAGGTATTATTAAGGGAGATTATTATGATGTCTGAAAAGATTTCTGTTGTTATACCGGTTTATAATGGTGCTGGGACAATCAAAAAAACATTAGATGATGTTTTCAATCAAACATATAATAATATAGAAGTTATTGTAGTTAATGATGGTTCTATAGACAATACAGCAGAGATATGCAAATCAATTAAAAATGATAAGGTGAATTATTATGAAATCAGTAACAGTGGACCCGCAAATGCCAGAAATGTTGGTATAAAATATGCATCTGGAAAATATATATGTTTTTTTGATGTAGATGATACAATAGAAAAAAATCATATTCAAATTTTATATGAACAACTAAGAGCAAATCATGTTCAGCTGGCAGTGTCAAAAGCAGTATGTGGAATTAATGACGGTAGTATATATGTTAAAGCATGGGAGAATGCTGCGTATTGTATTTTAAGAAATGATGATTATGGCGGGTTTCTCTGGAATAAACTTTTTTGTACTAAAATAGTAAAAGAAAATAAACTACTGTTAAATACAGAGTTTTGGATGTGCGAAGATCTGGTATTTGTTTTGGAGTATCTTAAATATTGTGAAAATGTGGTTTTTATAGACAGTTGTACATATCATTATGATGCAGACCATGGGATTAGTAGATTTTCCTTAACACAGAAACGATTGACAGAATTTTATGCAAAAAGATATATACAGGATTATTTAATTCCGTCTCAGAATGATAGAGTATATAATTTGGTCGTGGATATGTGTGTATCTTTATCTATTCGTTATTATATTAAGTTGATATTTTGTGATGATGCATTGAAACAGATTAAAGAGGATGTAGCAGAGGAAATTTGTACCTTTTATCCGATATTTAGGAATCACCAAGGAATATCATTAAAATTAAAAGTTTTAGGTGCAATCATATATTTTTATGAAAAGAAAAGGGATTGAATTGGTGATGTAAATGAAAATAGCGATGGTTACAACAGGTTTTACCCCTGTTCCAGCTGTGGAAGGCGGAGCTATAGAAAATTTAGTGGAAACAATTTTGAAGGAATATGAAAAACAAGATGAAGAATTTGGAATGTCTATTTTGAGCTGTTATCATCCTAGAGCATTGGAAGAGAGTCATAATTATAAGAAAACAGAATTCTTTTTTTTTAAGAAAAATTTATTATGTGATTGTCTTGATGTGATTGCGTATTATTTTTTTAAAACTGTCTTACATAAAGAAAATTTAATATCGTATAGATTTATTTTTTCTCGAGTATTTATTATTTATAAATACTATAAATTTTTAATCCATCATCAATATGACGAAATTGTTTTAGTTGGCAATTCGTCTCTTTTTTTATTATTAAAAAGCAGAAGATTCCGAAAGTTATATCATCAAAAAATAATATATTGGGCACATAATGAAGTTCGTTCATTTTATGGGTGCGAAAAGTATGCTGAAACAATAAAGGAAATTGTCAGTGTAAGTAATTTTGTTAATGCATCAATCAGAATGCATTTTAAGGATTTAAAAAATGTTCCATATAAAGTATTAAAAAATTGTGTAAATATTAGCAGACTTTCAACAGATAAAGAAAATAAAATGCTAGATGAAGTGAAAAGTCAATATGGTATAGATTCCCAAGACTTTATCATTATGTTTACAGGTCGTATAAGTGAAGAAAAGGGTTTATTAGAGACGATAAAGGCTTTTAATCTTTTAAGAGAAAAAGTATCAAATGTAAAACTGTTTATAGTAGGAGGCGGTTTTTATGCAAAAAAGATAAAATCAGCCTATGAGGAAAAAATAACCCTCATGATAAAAGATAATGAGGATATTATTCATACAGGTTACATTTCTTATGAAAAAGTATTTGATATATACCGCTTGGCAGATGTGGCAGTTTTGCCATCAATGTGGGAAGAGCCGGCAGGAATGACGATGTTGGAAATGTGTATGATGGGAATTCCTACGATTACAACTATATCTGGTGGGATTCCGGAATATATGAATTCAGATTGTGCTGTTTTGTTGGAAAGAGATACTGCTTTGGTAGAAAATATAGTTTCCTCTATTTTACGATTGAAAACGGATCCTGTTTTTTATAATAAATTGTCTGTAAACGGAAAGGCTATGCGACAATATTATAATGCCGATGCATTTTATAAGAACTTTAAGTGTTTATTGTAGATTATATAAAGTAAGTTATTTTAGGAGGAGTATATGATTATCGGTGCATGTGGTTATGGAGGAACTGGTTCCAGCGCAATCCTGGATTTTATGAAAGAAATCAAGGATACTCAGGTGTTTGACCGGTCTGAATTCCAATATGCCTTTAAAGTTGATGGATTGCAGGATTTGGAATATCATCTGGTCACAAAATTTTCCAGGCAGATGTCTGGCGATCAGGCGATAAAGCGTTTCAAATATGCAGTTAAGTATGCAAATACGCCGATTGTGAAAAAACCTTTGAAAAATCCCAAAAAATACATTGAAATTTCTAATAAATATGTGGATTCTTTAGTTCAGGCAACTTGGCTGGGAATTGATAATGCAGATTTTGAAACGGGAAATCTTTTAAAGAGTATAATAGTGTTGGCATACAAAAAAATAATTATTCGTCATTTTGAAAGTTTGACGGGAAAGTTATTTAGATTATGGCCAATGCGAACAATGTATCTAAGTATTCATCCGGATGATTTCTATAAAAAAACAAAAAATTATACAAATGAGATTTTAAGAGAAATGGGAGCTGATTTTAAGAAAAAAATCGTGTTAGACCAACCGTTTGAGGGAAATGATCCAACACAAAGTTTTCCTTTTTTTGAAGACCCAATAGCATTTGTTATAGATAGGGATCCGAGAGACTTATATCTGGCTGCTTCCTATCAATGGCCGGTTGATGGTACATTTATGCCAAGAAGAGATCCGGTCGCTTTTGTACAGTACTATAAAAGACAACGGTGGAATCAGAATGATTTGAATCAAAAAAAAGGTGTAATGTTTTTACGGCTTGAGGATATGATTTTTAATTATGATGACTCAAGGTTGAAAATACTGGATTTTTTGAATTTGGAGAACAAGGATCATATATATCCGAAAAAATATTTTAATCCGGACATATCAATGAAAACAGTTCAATTGTATAAGAAAATACCTGGGCATGATGATGAGATAAAGTATATAGAAGAGCAGCTCACAGATTTTCTTTTCCCTTTTGAAGATTATGAACTCTCAAAATATAATACTGATTTAACATGGTTTTGATTTATTATAGAAATAATACGATAATAGAGGAACTTGTTTTGCCTGATATAGAAAGGAATACATAATGGATAAGTATAAAGTGAAAAAAATATTAAAAAAATATATACCGAATCCATTGTTGTGTGCATATAGTTTACGATATAGTGTTACTGAAATAAAAGCTTATCATCAGGGACAGAAGGCAATTTCCGCTTTTAAAAATAAGGAAAGGCTGTTGCCTAGAATTGTATTTATTATTCAATTTCCAGAAGTGTGGAATTCTGTTCGGACCATATATGAAGAGGCATATTCACAGGGAATGGAACCAATTTTGTTATGTATACCCAAACCGTTTGATAATGGTACTGGCGAATATTCTGTTAACGCAGAAAAGAAAAATGATGCTTTCGATTTTTTTAGTCGATCGGGGATTGATGTAATAAATTCTTATGATGAAAAAAATATGACATGGGTGGATTTGCAGTCATTAAGACCGGATTATGTCATATATTCCAGACCATATAATAACCAATATCCCAAAGAATATCAGAGCTTAGAAGTGTGTAAATATGCAAAAGTATGCTATGTACCGTATGCATTTAGCCAGACGAGTGGAACACTTTTTGAAACGACATTTAATACTCAATTTCTTTCGACAGTTTATATAACATTTGTACCAAGTCAGATACGGTTAGAAGATTGCAGGAAGAAGTTTGTGATTCAGTATTGGTTTAAAACCAATCATTTTGTATATTGTGGATTTCCGAGATTTGACCTATTGGTTCAAAAAGAATCTAGCAATCAAAAGTATGCAGGTAACCGAAAAACAATTGCCTGGCTGCCACGATGGATCGTGGGTGATGGCGTAGAGAATAAGAAAAGTAATTTCTTTAAATATTGTGATGCCTTTATTCACTATATGGATGAACATATGGAAAATCAATTGATTATTCGGCCGCATCCATTAATGTTTGAAAGTATTATTGAAAATGGAATTATGAAGGAGGAAGAGGTAGAACAGTTAAAAGCAAGATTACTTTCACATGCTAATATAGTGATAGATGCAGATAACGATTATTTACCAACATTACGGCAAGCAGACATATTGGTAGCGGATTTTACATCCCTGCTGATAGAATATTTTGTAACCGGTAAACCAATTATATATTGTGATACAGCAGATGGATTTAATGCAGATGCGCAATTGATGGATTCCACATTATATCATGCGGAGAATTGGACGGAATTGGAAAGCCTTTTGTCACAATCTGAGGATATTCTGTATGGGGAAAGGCAGAGGGCCATTAGTTGTCTAATACCTCCTAATGCAGGACATATTGGAAGGGATATTTTATCTTATATTGTTGAGGATTTTCAAAAATAGATTTTGAGGAATTATAGAAAATGAATGATACTAATCAGGAGTTGAAAGAGAAAACAATTTCCGGACTAATATGGAGATTTGCTGAAAGGTGCGGTGCAAAAGGCGTGGAATTTATAGTATCTATTGTTCTTGCCAGATTACTTGCGCCAAGAGATTATGGATTGATTGCAATGGTTACTGTTTTTATTACAATTAGTCAGGTATTTGTTGATAGTGGAATGGGAAATGCATTAATTCAGAAAAAAGATGTAGATGATTTGGATTTCTCCAGTGTTTTCTATTTTAATATTGTAGTCTGCATGGTGATTTATGTAATACTCTTTGCTGTTTCACCATATATTGCCAGGTTTTACAAGACACCGGACTTAACCCCTGTGTTACGGGTGTTGAGCATTACCATTATTATTTCTTCGGTAAAAAATGTGCAACAGGCATATGTATCAAAGTATATGCTTTTCAAAAAATTTTTCTTTTCGACATTGGGAGGAACATTAGTTGCAGCTATTATTGGTGTTATAATGGCATATGCGGGTTTGGGAGTATGGGCATTAGTTTCACAGCAGATCATTAATGTTTTTATTGATACAATTATTTTATGGATCACTGTCAAGTGGAGACCGATCAAAGATTTTTCATTTGATCGTTTGAAAGAGCTGTTTTCTTTTGGATGGAAACTCTTGATATCCGCTATTGTGGATACTACATATAACAATATACGGCAGCTTGTTATTGGCAGAGTGTATTCATCCGCTGATTTAGCATATTACAACAGGGGAAGACAAATTCCTAATTTCATGGTAAACAATATCAATACTTCTATAGATAGTGTTTTACTTCCAGCTCTCTCAGAAGAGCAGAATCACGTTGAACGAGTGAAGGTAATGACACGGCGTGCAATTAAGACCAGCAGTTATATTATGTGGCCGATGATGCTTGGCTTAGTCGTGGTTGCGAGACCTTTGACAAGGTTGCTGCTTACGGAAAAATGGCTGGGATCCGTTCCCTATTTTCAAATATTTTGTTTGGTTTTTGCATTTCAGCCAATCCAAACTGCTAACTTGAACGCAATAAAGGCAATGGGGCGAAGTGATTTGTTTCTTAGATTGGAGATTATAAAAAAAACAATAGGTCTGCTAATATTGTTTTTAGTTATGAAACGTGGAGTATTTGCGATTGCTGTTAGTTTGCTCGTATATACGTTTGTTGCACAGATATTGAATACATTGCCCAATAGCAAGTTATTAAATTATAGTTATTGGGAGCAATTAAAGGACATTTTCCCTTATCTTGGACTTTCCGGTTTTATGTTGGTTGCGATTTATCCGATTTCGTTGATTGGATGGAATGATATCATTACATTGTTGCTTCAAGTACTTTTCGGAATCGTGATCTATGTTATTGGCTCATTTTTTTTAAAACTGGATTCATTTCAATACATATGGGATATAGTAAATACATTTATTAGAAAGAAAGTGTAATAAGGAGATGTTTGTATGATAGTAGATAGAAGGACACTTCAAACATTGGCACCATTCTTGGATTGCTTTGTAAAGACTACAGTGCTAATAACCGGTGCAACTGGAATGATAGGTCAGAATTTGGTTGCCATATTACTGACAATGAATGATGAATTAGATACAAACATGCATGTGATTGCACATGTGAGAAATGGAGTAAAAGCGGGCAGACTCTTTAAAATATATAGTAACCGGGCAGACTTTGAAGTGATAATTAGTGATATACATGAATTGAAAGTGGAAGGAAATGTAGACTATATTATACATACTGCAGGGGTGACAGGTGGAAGCAAACAACATATTGATTTTCCAACAAGAACGATTTTTACTGCACTTGATGGGACAAAAAATATTTTAGATGTAGCATTAGAAAGAAAGTGCAAAGGTGTAGTTTACCTTTCATCCCTTGAAGTATATGGGAATAGAGGACTGGGAGCAAATGATATTTATGAGATCAATGGGGGATATATCGATCCAACCAATGTTCGTAGCAGTTATTCGGAAAGTAAACGGATGTGTGAGTGCATATGTGCATCGTACACAAAGCAGTTTGGCATATCAACATATATTGCAAGACTGACAGCTACCTTTGGATATGGAGTGGCATATACAGATGCTAGAGTGTTTGCACAGTTCGCAAGAAGTGTTATTGAAAAAAAAGACATTATTTTGAAGTCAAAAGGCGAGACGGTAAGAAATTATTGTGATGCGGAGGATGCAGCAACAGCTATTTTAATATTGTTGGCAAAAGGGGAACCAGGAACAGCATATAATGTTGCCAATATGGATACGGAAATTTCTATAAGAGATTTAGCCGAAAAATTTATTGAGAAATTCCCGGAGAGTAATATTTCCATAAAGTTTGATTTGGCAGAAGATGTGGCAAAGTTAGGGTATAATGCAACTATGAGAAATGTTCTAAATTCAAGTAAACTTATGAGCTTAGGGTGGAAACCAGTATTTAGCATGGATAATATGATAGAAAGATTGATAGATACAATGAGAACATTTTATGATTCCAGATTAACAGGAAGCAGGATAATGAAATAAATGAGAATTATGAACGAATTAATTCTGCCAGTGAGCGGATATAGGAACAGAATGGAGAACAGATATGAAAAAATATAAGATAGGTTTTACAGTAGGCACATATGATTTGTTTCATGTTGGGCATTTGAATTTATTTCGTGAGGCTAAAAAGTATTGTGAACATCTCATAGTGGGAGTTCATTCTGACGAATGGGTTATGCATTGTAAAAATAGACCTACAGTGATATCTTATGAGGATAGAGCAGATATTGTTAGTTCGATTAAGTATGTTGATGAAGTGGTTAAAAATGAGACACGAAGTAAAATGGAGGCATGGAAAGAATATCATTTTGATGTTGCTTTTATCGGGGATGATTGGAAAGGTACAGAAATATGGGATAAGATTGAAATAGAATTAAAATCTGTTGGATGTGACGTGATATATATACCTTATACAAAGGGTATTTCGACGACACAGATTCGGCAACAGTTAAAAGATCAGTCAGTTACAAAAAGCGAAAAAAAATAAAAGCAGGGAGAAATACAATTTAAGAATATGAATACGGAAAAAGTTGTAGGAACATCTGGAAAAGGAAGAATTGAATATATAGATATCGCGAAGGCAATGGCAATTTTTTTGGTTTTAATTGGTCATACTGTTGATTCGGATACAATATGGAAGAATGTTTTGTATTCATTTCATATGCCACTATTCTTTCTTCTCTCTGGTATGGTTATTAATAGAGAAAAAAACTATAAAACTGAATTTGAGTGGGTTTCATCTTTGCAAAAAAAATTTTTTAAGTTGTTACTACCATATTTGATTTGGGGATGCATTTATGCAGAGTTTTCATTTAAAAATCTATTATTTATTATATATGGAACGAGGGAAACTCTAATAGCTGCAGGTTCTTTAACTTCGCTATGGTTTATACCCGTATATTTTCTGGCAAGTGTTATGATAGAAGGAATATTGAATTTTTCTATGAATGTGTGGAAGAATATACAATTGCTGACTGTTATAGTTAGTATTTGTTTTGTTATAGTTGGATATATGTTACCACATTGGGAAAAGTACGGAGATATTTGGGGAATAGATATTGCTTTTATGGCGAGCGCATTTATGATATTCGGCTATTTAATACGTCCAATAGTAGATGTTTTAGTGAGAATAAAGTTTTTATATACAGGTATTTTTTTTAGCATATTATTGATTATGTTTTGCATAGGCATTCAATACAGTAAGACATCTGTGGGGTATGTACTTATGGCAAATGCAATTTATGGAAATCTGGTAATTTTTCTACTGAATTCATTAATGGGAAGTTTAATTGTGATATTGCTGGCTGTAATTATTTGCAGATTGCATTTTGATAAAAAATACCTAAATTATATTGGTCAAAACACGTTGGGGATTTTTATTGTACATAAGCCATTTATAGAACTTGGTCGAACTATAATGATGAAAGCGGGAATGAATTATAATCATATATTAATGGCATTGCTAAATTCTATTGTGTGTCTAGCAATTATATGTATAGTAGTAAATGCAATAAGTGTGTTTATACCCACAATATTAGGAAAGGGAAAAGATAAAGAGAATGTTTTGGAGGAAAAGAAATGCAAAATATTAAATTGCTTGATTGCACTCTTCGGGATGGGGGGTATATAAATAACTGGACTTTTGGAAAAAAAATAATCCAAAAAGTTGTTAGTGAGATTGCTCGTGCTGGCATTGATGTTATTGAGTGTGGTTATTTAAGTATGAGAAATGCTGGTGATGAAGGTACAGCAAGATTTAATAGCATTAAGGATGTGCATAGAGTTTATACAGCAAAAACGAGTACTTATCAAAAATATGCCGTAATGGTTAATTTCGGGGAATATCCAATAGAAAAGTTTGATAACGCTGATTCAGATGATCCAATTATCAGAGTTGCATTTCATAAAAAGGATTTAGATGATGCATTCATCTATTGTGAAAATCTTAAAAGAAAAGGTTATTGCTGTATTATACAGCCGATGGGAGCATTGAATTACACAGATGAAGAATTTGTGCAGATGATTAAAAAGGCAAATATACTTGAACCGGAGGCATTTTATATTGTAGACAGTTTTGGGGTAATGGAATTAAAAGATTTTCAAAGATTATTGTTTCTTACTGATAATAATTTAAGGCAAAAAATAATTTTAGGTTATCATTCCCATAACAATCTTCAGCAGGCATACAGTAATTCAAAGTTTATGGTAGAGCAGAATTTGGATCATGATATTATTATTGATGCCAGTGTATTTGGGATGGGGCGTGGCGCAGGTAACTTGAATATAGAGTTGTTTGCCAAGTATTTAAATCAGAATTTTCATAAAAATTATAATATTGAACCAATTTTGGAAGTATTTGATGAATGTCTGAAACCAATTTTTGCAAAGAATTTCTGGGGATACTCATTACCATTTTATCTGTCAGCGATTCATAATTGCCATCCTAATTATGCAAGTTATTTTTCAGAGAAGAACACTTTGTCAGTACGTTCTATGCATGAATTGTTGTCGATGATTTCAGAGGAGGACAAAACCTCGTTTTCGCCTCAAAAAGCTAATGATTATTACACAAGGTATCAGGAAAATTATGTAGATGACCAAAAGGCACTAGATGTCATTAAGAAGACAATTGGAAAGAAAGAAGTTCTTATTTTGGCTCCTGGGCAGTCGTTAAAAAATGAGGAAAATATTATCAAGCAATATATAGATAGAAAAAATCCAGTTATTTTTGGAATTAATCATGCAAGACAGGATTTTTATTATGAATTTCTTTTTATTGCCAATGAAAAGCGATTGCCAGACAAAAAGCCAGATAATGTAAAAGATTTGATTATTACCTCTAATTTAAAGTGTAATTTGTTTCAAAAAATTTGTGTAAATTATGTATCATATCTTAATAGTGATAGCCGAATTTCGGATGACCCTACGTTGATGTTAATAAATTTATTGATTGCGATTGGAGTTCGAACAGTTGCCATTGCGGGTTTTGATGGGTTTAGTGCCAATCCAGATGATAACTATTTTGAACCGGGCTTGTCTTTAGGAAGCAACATTATGACTAAAATGCACAAAAATGAAGTAATAAAGGATAATATATCAAAAATAAGAGAACAGATAGAACTTATTTTTTTGACCCCGAGTCGGTATTTGGATTAATATTTTGCACGAAGTATCGTCACAGTATATAGTTATTTATTATATTGTAGGAAATTAGAGGTTTTGGGTAGGTGTTCCATTTTTTATATTTCATGGTGGAGAGGAATGCATATCATAGAAATTGTATTTACAACGTATATTGTGGAACGGATAATGAAAGTTCATTTTACTTAATATAAATTACTTCTGTTATATGATAAAAATTTCCGTATTTTAGAGGAGACGAGCAGTAATGTGCAAGGCTGGAAAATCAGAAATTGTGAAAAGAGAAAGTAACTATGAAATGCTACGAATTATATCAATGATTATGATAACATTTAATCATATTGCAAGTTTGGGAGGTGTAATAAAATATCCTGAATTTAATGGAAATGTTATTTTTTCACTGTTACCTACAATTACTTTTAATGGGAATATTCTGGGTGATAGCAAACTCATATGGCTGTTTTTTAAGCTGCTTATGTGGGGACCGGTATGGTTTTGTTTTTTGTTTGTACTAATGTATTTTTTTAGAGAAAATCATATTATAAAGGTATTTACAAAAAAGAATAGTTTTTTGTTATTTGTGATATGCTATATTGCAATGTTTATTGTTGAAGTGGTGTTCTATTATTATTCAATTGTCCATCAAAATGAGTTTTTACGGAATAATTATTATACAATTAGGGATATGCAATCAATAGTATGTGTATCAAGTGCTATTTTTCTATTCATATTTTTTTCAAAGTTACATATTCCATATAATAAATTATAAATAAGATTGCATCCAATATGTTTGGAGTATATCTTATTCAGTGTCATCCTGTTTTTGGAAATTATATATGGCGGACTCTTTTCAAAATTTGCAAAATACATAACACTAATTGGAAATTATATAGATAATTATATAGGAAGTTTTGCTGGAAAATTAGATAAGAGAAACTCAAGGTGAACAGAGATTGAAAAGAAATATATTGTATTCAATAATTATTTATGTTATTATGTTCACGAAAACAACAAAAGGAAAAATGATGAACATGGATATCAGAGAAAGTAATATTTTAAAAACAGTTTTTCAGAAATCAAATCTAAATCAACGCATACTTGCGGAATTATGTGGATATTCTTTAGGAACAATCAATAAGCTGGCAGGACAGCTTGTCGAAAAAGGATTGATAACACAGGATTTGTGTGTAACGCAAAAAGGAAAAGAATGGTTAGATTTGAATGTGCCGCATAATGCGATTATTCTTGCAGCAGGGTATGGAATGCGTACCGTTCCATTAAATATGGAAGTACCAAAGGGTTTGCTGGAGATAAACGGCGAGCCGCTGGTAGAACATACCATTAAACAGCTTCATGATGTTGGAATTCATGATATTTGTATCATAGTAGGTTATATGAAGGAACAGTATGAATATTTGATTGATGAATATAATGTGGAGCTGGTGGTAAATCCAGAGTATCATACCAAAAATAATTTATATTCATTAAGTTTAGCAGCGGACAGAATTTCTAATACATACATTATTCCATGTGATGTCTGGTGCGCAAAGAACCCTTTTGATCATCATGAATTGTATTCATGGTATATGATAAATGATTTAGTGGATGATAACAGTACAATAAGGATTAACAGAAAAATGGAGCTTGTTAATGTAAAAAAAGGCACTGGCGGAAATGGAATGATAGGAATCAGTTATTTAACAGAAAAAACGGCATCCATTGTTCGGGATAGATTAAACCAATACAAAAGGAATCCGCAATATGATGATTCTTTCTGGGAGATTGCTCTTTGTAATAAGAATAAAATGCTTGTTTATGCCAATATGGTTTCTTTTGCGGATGTCATAGAGATAAATACCTATGAACAATTGCGGGATTTTGACAGTAGTTCCAATCAATTAAATAATGCGGCTATTCATGCAATTTGTGATGCATTATACGTGGATTCGTTGGAAATAACAGATATAGCAGTCCTGAAAAAGGGAATGACAAATCGTTCCTTTCTTTTTTCCTGTAGGGGGAAAAAGTATATTATGAGAATTCCGGGTGAAGGAACAGATCAGTTGATTAATCGGCAGCACGAGTCGGAAGTTTATCAAGCGATATGCAACAAGGAGATATGTGATAATATTTTTTATATGAATCCTGAAAATGGCTATAAAATCACAGAGTTTTTTGAAAATGCAAGGGTATGCGATCCGGGAAATATGGCAGATGTGAAACGATGTATGGATAAATTACGGGAATTTCATCAAAACAAATATGTGGTAGGGCATGAATTTGATTTGTTTAAGCAGATTGATTTTTATGAAAGATTATGGGATGGTATACCTTCCATATATAGAGATTATGAACAAACAAAGACGAATGTTTTTAAATTAAAAGGATTTGTAGAAAAATATTGTGAGCAAAAGATTTTAACACATATTGATGCAGTACCTGATAATTTTTTATTTATTCAGGGCAATGCCGGACAGGAAGAAATTCGGCTGATTGATTGGGAATATGCAGGGATGCAGGATCCACATGTTGATATAGCGATGTTTGCCATATATTCATTATATGAACGAGAGCAAGTAGAAAAATTAATAGATGCTTATTTTGAACAAGGGTGCGATAATGAAATCAGGATTAAAATTTATTGTTATATAGCTATTTGTGGATTACTTTGGAGTAACTGGTGTGAATACAAACGGAAGTTAGGCGTGGAGTTTGGAGAATATTCATTAAAACAGTATCGCTATGCTAAGCAGTATTATAAGGTTGTGCAGAAGGAATTGGGACAATATGGAAGTTGCCTGGAGGATGCGTAATGTATAAAGTGAAAAGAGCGATTATTATGGCAGCAGGGATTGGAAATCGAATGAAACCAATAACCATTCATACACCGAAGCCTATGGTTAATGTTAACGGAAGTAAAATAATAGATACAGTGATTCAGGGATTATTACATAATGAGATTCGGGAAATATATGTGGTGGTAGGATATTTAAAAGAAAAATTTAAAGTACTGGAACAGGAATATTCGGAAGTTGCTTTGATTGAAAATCCCTATTATCAAAATTGTAATAATATTTCATCCTTATATGTGGCAAGGGATTATATAGAAGATGCAATAATATTAGATGGCGATCAGATTATCTATGATCCGTCGGTTTTGGAACCGCAATTTGAACGTTCTGGATACAATTGTGTTTGGACACAGGAAAAGACAGACGAATGGCTGCTGGCAGTCAGGAGTGGTGTTGTTACATCTTGCAGCCGGACTGGAGGAAAAGACGGTTGGCAATTATATAGTATTTCACGTTGGAATTCTGAAGATGGAAAACGGTTAAGAAAACATTTGGAAATAGAATTTGAAGAAAAAAAGAACCGGCAGATTTATTGGGATGATGTGGCATTGTTTTGTTATCCAAATGAGTATCAGCTTGGAATTCGGGAAATGGAAAAGTCGGCAGTTGTTGAAATAGACAATATCATGGAATTGGCAGCAATTGATAAGCGATATGAAGTATATCTTAATGAAGGAGAATGTTATGAATCAGAAATATGAAAGTGGAATGGAAAGAAAAAAGATTGATTGGATGATTACATTAGTGCCATTAGGAATTATTATAATATTATGCATACTATTCTTTTTAATGCCGGAGCAGTCAAATCAGGTATTGAGTCAGGTACGTTATTTGTTTGGTGATACATTTGGCACATATTATCTGGTTATTGGGTTAGGGATTTTTATTTTGTCAATCTATATTGCTGTGACAAAATATGGAGATATTGTTCTTGGCAGCCCAGGGGAGAAACCAAGGTATTCTTTTTTTGCATGGGGTTCTATGATGTTTACCTGTGGTTTGGCGGCAGATATTTTGTTCTATTCGTTTTCCGAATGGATTTTATATGCTACAGACCCACATATAGCAGAAATGGGCAGGATGCAGGAGTGGGCAAGTGTGTATCCGCTCTTTCATTGGAGTTTTATTCCATGGGGATTTTATCTGGTATTGGCAGTTGCATTTGGATTTATGCTCCATGTTCGGAAAAGGGAACGCCAAAAATATTCAGAGGCATGTCGACCGCTATTAGGTAAATATACAGAAGGAGTGCTGGGAAGAATCGTGGATTTATTAGCTGTTTTTGCACTTATAGCGGGTACAGCAACAACATTTAGCGTGGCAACTCCTCTTATGGCCAGTGTAATTAATGAACTTTTCCATGTAGAATTGAATCGCACTCTTGTTACAATTGTTATATTAATAATTACTTGTATAATATACACGTATTCGCTATTACATGGATTTAAAGGAATCAGTATTTTGGCAAAATCCTGTATTGGGTTATTTTTCAGTCTGCTTGCGTTTGTACTGTTATTTGGGGGTGAAACAAAATATATCATAGAGACTGGATTTTCTGCATTAGGAAGATTGATGCAAAACTTTTTTGAACTTTCCACATTTACAGATCCACAACGAACAACATCTTTTCCCCAAAATTGGACCATATACTACTGGGCATATTGGATGGTATGGTGTGTTGCAGCTCCGTTTTTTATCGGAAGTATTTCAAGGGGAAGAACGGTGAGGCAGACTATTTTAGGAGGTTATTGTTTTGGTGTGGGTTCCACCTTGATCAGTTTCATCGTACTTGGAAATTATTCTTTAGGAAAACAAATATCTGGTGCAGCAGATTTTCTTACGATGTATGAACGCTCAGGTGATTTATATGAGATAATCATTGCGATTATTCGTACTTTGCCACTGGCATCTATCGTGTTATTGTTACTTTTCATTACTATGGTGGCATTTTATGCAACATCTTTTGATTCTATTGCTTTGATCGCTTCATGTTATAGTTATCAAAAACTGGGAGAAAATGAAGAACCTCATAAGTTAATTCAATTAATGTGGTGCATACTTCTTATTTTATTACCGATTGCACTCATTTTCTCGGACAGTTCCATGAGTAATTTGCAATCCGTAAGCATTATTGCAGCATTTCCTATAGGAATCGTAATGATTATGATTGTTGTCAGTTTTATGAAAGATGCAGGCAAATATATAAGGGAGAATAGTGATGCATGAATTACAGAAAAAATCGTATATAAAATAGAGAAAATCATTTGGATGTTACTTGACCAATCCAGGCAAATAACAATAGGGAGTCTGTTTTACCAGACTCCCCATTGCTATCTTTATTCATCCCTGCTATTTTCGGATATGATTTTCTCAATTTCCTCTACTGAATGCGAAAACTGTTTTGCAATCTCTTCTATGCTGACCCCTAATTCGGCATAGGCAAGTATGCGCCCCTTTTCCATGCCCTCTTCTCTGCCTTCTTCTCTGCCTTCTTCTCTGCCTTCTTCCCTGCCTTCTTCCCTGCCTTCTTCTCTGCCTTC
>JAMPFS010000018.1 GCA_023664325.1 Clostridium sp. | reverse complement strand
AGAGCAGGAATTTCACCTGCTTATATTTCAAGCGCCGAACTGGCGCACTCCTTTTCATACGATTCTACCACTTTAGTTCCCGTTGACATCGGGGTAATTTTGGTTGTTTTTACATACCTGTAATTACCACTGTTCGGCGTCACCGTTTTTGTGATGGTTGTGACATTGGATGCCGCAGTAACAATGTTTTCGACTACTGTAGCATCATTCATGATTGTCGTAACAGTCTTTGAACCGTCCGGATTTTCCACGATAGTCACTGTCTGATTCCTTAACTCGTGCTTATCAAGGAATTCCTTCTCACTCAACGCATCAATTTCATCGCCATGAGTTTTGACAATTCGTGCGTCTGCCACAAAACCCGACTCTGTTGTGGTATCATTGTTTGCCACTTTGCAATCTGCAGCAGCTCCAGTGGGTATAGTAGGCTGGTCTTTTAAGTCCTTATAACTCCCACTGGTGGCCACTCCCGCAAGATCTTTCGCAACAGCGCATAAGGCAATCAAGTTTTTCAATGCCTGATCGTTCTCAAGGAATTGCTGGAAATAACCATTTATATGGTCTGCAATTACCGGGTCCGTTTCCTGCACTTTATTGACGCCTGAGATATTTAAGGCTGCGTCTGCTGGAATCGTAAAAT
Organism: Clostridium sp.; assembly: GCA_023664325.1. Classification (GTDB taxonomy): domain Bacteria; phylum Bacillota; class Clostridia; order Lachnospirales; family Lachnospiraceae; genus CAG-590. Next base: position 53,651 of record JAMPFS010000018.1, on the reverse strand, counting down.
GCTCTGCCATTTTTACACCTCTTTCTCTTATTATTTTTATATAATCCGAGAATTGCATAAAAATAGGACCTATAATTGCATAGCATTGATTCTAAACAATGTGTTACAATTTGTGGTCCATAAGATATTTTATATCAATTCTGGTTATATTTTAGAACATATCATCTATTCTGAAAGTCATTTCTGCCTCCAGATTCTTTACTTTACGCTCAAACGTTTTTACACAAATTACCGTTCCGTCTGTATCAATCAGCCCTATCTCCGAAATAAATTCCCCATTCCCTTCTATTTCAGAGAGCATTCCGGCATATCGGTAACACGTTTCAGAAATCTTTGACTTACTATCCAAACTTTTTCTGATAATTTCGTGCCGGAGTTCTGTTTGATCTGGATCCGGCTCGTATGGCTTACCGTCCTCTCCAAGACCTGTGCCAAATACAAAACCTGCAATCTCCACCGAAACGCTTGGATCAAACCTGCTTTTCAGCATTTTTCTTTTCGCCTGATTCAACAATATTGCATCGCCCAATCCTATGTCCTCCTTATTCGTGAATGAACCCCATTGAATAGCTCCATTAAACAGATATTCGCCATCATAATAATGATATTCCACGCCATCAGCCTTGTACTGGATATCTCCATTATACAAATAGACGCCATCATAATAATGATTAAAAGTAACCCCATCCGGATGCCAGCCAATCTTACCATTCCAGTTAAAGGCACCGTTCCAGCGGTGGTTCTTTTCATAGGACAATGAACAATTCCCGAATCTCTCCCATGATGTAAGATCTGCTTTATCTGTATAGGTAGAGCGAAACAGTATCTTTACGCCGCCCGGTCTTATCACCATAGGTCTTATCAATGCCGGATCTGTTTCATCTGTTGTAATATCCTGGATGCTGATTTCGATAGAAGCCGGCTCTCTTACGGCCTCTGCATATTTGATGATGGCATTCCCCCATAGCAAATGCATTCCTTTCATAATATCCGCATAGGTTGCGTGGGAATTATTCTTCAACGCTTGAAACCGAAGAACGTTTCTATACATTTCATCATTGATAATCACTGAAACATCCCTATTCAGCAAAATATATGCTTTTTTCCTTGATACATTAACCACATCGCCAAGCATATCAAGATTTTTCCCGAAAGCTGTATCAATATCCACGATTGAGGTCAATTCTTTATTAACCTTAATGATTTCCGCTATCTGTCTGGAAAAAGCATTTATTATAGCAGTAAGATTTTTCTTATCCTTAAACTGGCTGGGAATGCTCTCTATCCATTTTTCATATACGCTCATGTCTTTAGGCTCACCTCAATTCTGGTGCCATCTACACTGATCGCCTGGCGCTCTGTCGCAGAAATATTACCATCCATATATTCTTCCGGCTCCACATTTGCACTCATGGTACTGGCAACCGTAATTCTGCAATAAGCAATCCCTGTCAATGCCTCATAGATACCACTAATATATGTCTGGGTAAGAAAGCTGTCGCCGATTGACAACTCTTCCGCTTTTGAGCAGATGGTATCTTTCACAATATTGACATAATCCGGGGTTATGGTCGATCCATCTGTGGTAATCTCCACTTTTACCCAAAGATACACCTGCTCCGGGCGGCGGAAACTGATAGGGATATTGTCCCCATACTCTCCAAGCACATCGATTGTAATATCTCCAAAGCTGGTGATGCCTCCGGCTTTCTTTGCAAGAATAGCTGCTGCGATTTTTTCCGGCTCCCCGCCATCCACAATGACTTCAATGCAGTGAGGCGGTCTTCCCAGTTCATCTTCCACATTATACTGATTTTCATAACATCTTACGTCTTTAACCCCGGCAACCTCTTCCAGAATATAGGCTTCTACACTGTTCGTCTGCGTAGATGATGTGCCATATGATTTCCTGATGTAATCCTGCCGCAACGAAATATCATCCTGCTGAATCCTGCCAGGTGTTGGATCTATCCTGTTTGTTACCGATATAAGCCCGGTAACATTAGAGGTAAGAACTGTAATGCTTCCTTTAGGGCATTGTATATCTCCATAATCCACAGTATAAAAATGCACACAGCTAGTAACAAATTCAGTTGTCAAATTACTGCTGAGTGCAAAATCATTACTTTGTGATATGATATCATCTTCGATTAAAACATAAATATTTTCATTATCCACAACCTTGCTTGCAGTATATCCGCCCATAGTGAAAGCATTGACCAATCCCTCCACTATATCCTCCGCGGAGTTACCGGCTACTGCCTCATAGCTATAAAAAATGCCATTCAGCTCTATGGTATACGTTCCCGCTGCGGTCACTACTGGCTTAATTGCTATTGCATTGCAAGCAGACCGCTCAACAACTGTATCATTGATACATTGCAGCTGCACAACCGGATTAGTGATCGAAGATATAAGGCTTCCGCTTGGAATCTTCGTTCCGTCTTTTGCCGTACAGTGAATAATATATTCCGTATGCCTATTATCCCGCCGAAATACATTGCCATACTGACATGCATTATCTAAATTTACTCCTTCGGCGGTTGTCGGATACTTTGCGTAATAGCTTTCCTGCGCCACTTCCCACATCTCCGCTATCTTATCACAAAAAGGGATGATTAACGCAGAATTTAACAACGACTGGGGATTCTGCGATACATCAAAGCCAAGAGCCGCTGACAAGTCTGTCTGCACCTCGTTAATAATTGTGTCCAGCCTTTTCATGACAAACCCTTTCTCTGTTACTCCATATTGCTCCATATGCTCACCTCCCTCTCAAACCTTTCCTTGCTTTCTGTCGTCACCGAATACTTTATAACTGCTTTTCGTGTCTTATAATCAATATCGACCGATATTTTATCTACGCTTTTAACACCGTCAACGCTCATAATCTGAGCAGAAACATCACTCATAATCAGCGTTTTATTTGGATTTTTCACAAACACATTCTCAAAATATTTCATCCCATAATCAGGACCAAATTTCCATTCCCCATACCACCATCTGAGCCGGATATAAATACCCTGCTCGATGCTGTCAGTCGTTGCAATATCATGGTTCAGAATGGCTAAATCCCCGTCCCTTGTCATCTGCAGGTCATTCATACATTATCCCTCCGAATTAGCGCCATTTATATTTCCTGTGGCTGTAATATTTCCCTCTACTTCTAAATCGCCTTTTATTGTTACTTTTCCCTTAAATATTGTCTCACCTTCAACACTCACATCCCCTTCAATTTCAAGATTTCCTTCCAGCTTTGTATCTCCCTTTAAAGAAATATTTTCCCCTGATATAGAAAACTCTACATCACCATTTGTAACCTTTACCAAATCCCCGGAGATTAAAATTTTAATATTATCCCCATTGGTAACTTCTATCTCTTCTTTGGTAATAAGAGCCTTAACATCCTCTCCATTAGTGAAAACAATAGCATCTTTTTCATTTGCCTCTTTCTGTGCTTCCGGCATTGATCGCTGTATTCCGGGAATGGCAATGCAGTTTGTCAATTCAAATTTCTCATTGGACTGAGCTTCTGATGTTTCTGTGATGAAAGCCGACAAACTTTGTTCCGCACATATAAGCAGCACATCGTCACCCGCCTTAACAGGACTGCATGCTGCTATTCCGTTGCTATTTGCAGTAACACACATTGGGATCCCCGGCACCACCGGATAATCCATTTCAATTTTTCCGCAATAGAAACTGCCTGTAGGCTGCACGCTCATAAGACCGCTTGCTTCATCCACAGACAATATCTTTCCCGGCATTGATGTATGCAGACTGTTATTCATAACATCCTTAACAAGTCTTTCTATCTGTTCTACAACCTCATTATTCATTCTATATGCTCACCTCCACTACTTGCGCAGTACATTTCCAGTCACCAGAATAGTTATCCCCGGAATAATGCTGTTTGCATATCCGGAAAATCCCATTGACTTCCCTGCTTTCGATTTTAACAAGGTCGTTGATCCCAATCGCACCATTTATCAGATATTCTATTTCATATCCCGGAATGCCGTTTCCTGTTTCCGTTGTGAGTGAGGTTCCACCTTTCATACTTCCTGATTTTGATGTGGCAGACTGGCTTACAGTAATTTTTTTTGGTATGCTGATCAATCCCGTATCCACGCTGATTACATACGCCTGTGTTGTAACGGCTTCTCCCGCTGCAAATATCTGTAATACTCCGTTCTGTATGGAATAATTCAAATCTGCCTTGCTGGTAAGTGATTGAAGCGCTGTCTTCAATTTCCCGACATAACAATAGCCATTGCTATATTTAGCTGTCTGCAACATAGAAGATGCCTTCTCGGTCAAAATAGCGGACTCTATGCCCATCTTTGACTGGAGTTCCGACAGAAGGGAAGTTCCCGTGACAACGCCATTCATGCTGATGCTTCCAACCGTATCGTTATATGATTGTCCGTCAAACAATTCAAGTTCCAGAGTCCGATCCGCATTCTGCAATGTTTCTGACGGATTCATAACTCCACCCAAGAAAATAGAGCCAAGAGTATCAGCATACCCGGCTCTGATTTCCACAATGCATCCTTCCTCGCTTAGAATCGCTTTATGCTCATTATTTAAGTTAGAAATCTGCAGCTTTCCTGTGTTGCTCGTAGGATTGTCTGATTTTTCCAAATCAAAATTGATATGAAGCGGTCTTGCCTTTCCCACACTTGAAAGCTCAAACCCTACATGACCGGGTACTCCGGCCAGAATTGTATACTGCCTGTTAAAATTCATGCGCTATTCCTCCAACTCATCATTTGCGATATAAAAAAATCGTGCCTTCTTCTCCTTAAAGTCGTTTCTTCCAACCCTTTTATTAACTGAGAAGCAACCAAACTGACCGTTCGGTAGATCTGTATATTTGTAAAAATAAAGCAACGGCGAAAAAGGCACTATTTTTGACATTGGAAGTATGGGTTCCATTTTCATATTATATAATCCAAAAGACCAATAATCATAGCTAGGATTGTATGTGAACCGGATGTAATACTCTTTTCTGGACAGTGTTATCCGGCTTACACTGTCATTCATATCTGGCACTTCAATATAAATCATAACGACCTCCTTAATTCAAGCTATACCATCCCGTTGAGTTTCCTACCCCCTCGGCCATCTGATACAGCAATGAACCTGATTGTTTAGCCGCTGATCCGCCATTGCTCGAACCGCCCCCGCTGCCTGTGCCGGCTGTGCTGCCTGATGAAGTTGCTGTACTGGTTGCCGCGCTGCCTGCAAGCTGCTGGCTCATGCCCGCTCTCGCATATTCCGCTGGCACTGCTGCTGTTCGTGCAGATGTTACAGTCACTTGGGAAAACTCAATGGGTATCTCGGCAGCATACCCTGTTTCCGAACTTTTTTTATAAGTTATCCCTTTGATAATCATATTGGAATATGATGCATCCGGGGTAATAACCGTTATTGGCGTTTTCTGTGAATACATACCAAATAACTGATTCCATATTTGCCGCACTCTTCCCTCGCCGCTCCCATGCCGGCTTAACCATGTTACCGGCGTAGCAGTTACATACAATGTCATAACGAGAGACATAGGATCCAGTGCAACATTATCCTGGACACTATATCCCTCGTCTATTGGATATTGCGGTACCGTTGAAGAATGAGACTCTTTAATATCTAATACAGCGTCAAATTCTATTCCTGCAACGCTGACTGGTTGTTTTGGTCCCATATTCCTTACCTCCCAAATGCCAACACATCAGCCAAATATGTACTGGCATCATGTGCATTTTTATTCATCTGGCTAGAAGCCTGCCTTTGCGTTTCCGGATCGCCCCCATTAAAGGTGTTAATGAAATTAAGGTTCTGCGTGATGTTGCGGTTGCTGTTCGTTATTCCACCAATCGTACTTTGCGATGCAGTTGCAGACCCAGCAAGCGCTTGAATCCCCTGACCCTTTTCACCTGTAACAACACCTTTGATAAGACCAGCTACTCCTACGACTGCATTTTTCAATTTTGCTTTTCCACTTTCTATGCCGTTTGCAAACAGATTCATCATGTCCGGTGTCCATTTGTCGGCATCTGCCAGCGGACCATTATCCGGCTTGCTAAAATGCAGCTTTTCTTTTATCGCATTGCCGATGTCAGAAATTTTCTCTTTCAAGGCGGAAATTTTTTCGGTGATGCCGTTAATAAATCCTTGGAGCATATCTTTCCCCCAAGTAAGCGCCTTTGACGGCAATCCGCCGAATAATCCGTCAAGCAATGAGAGTATCGCACTTCCGATGTTGCTTATGAATTCTTTGAAACTGTTCCAAGCTTCCTGTAGTGCAGCAATTCCACCTTCTGTATCCCCACTCAGTAAGGCGAATAATCCTTTGAACAAATTTACTACAAACGACACAAACGGCTCGATAGCCGCTGCTATAAAAGAAATCGCTTGTATAACATTCATTAAAAGATTTTGTATATATGCCGTTATTTCCGCTCCATGTTCATCCCAGAATTGTTTCAGCCCATCAAATACCGGGGCGCATAATTCCTCAATATAACCGAAAATCTGAGCCAAATCATCTTTGAATGATAAAAATTTCTCTCTGGTGGCATCTACGTCAACGCCGGCTTTTTCAAGCAATGTGCCAAATAAAGAATCTTTCCCTTGTAAAAAAGAGATGAAATCCTGCACCAGCAAAACCAGTAAGACAATGACGCCTATGATAAGTAACGCTTTCACATTAATTCCTGATAAAACCTTTGAGATACTTCCTAACCCCTGCACAAATCCCAGTATTTTCCCACCGATTTTATAAGCCATAATCGCACCGATAACCACACTTAACAATTTCAGCGCATTTTCACTACCTCCAACCATGTCAATGGCTTTTCTTCCGTACTCCACTACTTTTCCAATAGCTCTTCCGGCAAAATCTGCCGCTGTTTGGAACCCTTTCATAATACGATTGGCCGTTGTTCCTTCTTCGTTGGCATCCCCCAATCCTTCCGTAAAATCCCGAACTTTTCCAACTATCTTATTGAGCAATTCAAGACCTTTCGTAGCATAAGGAAGCAGGAATTTCCCGGCTATCTCGCGTACATCATTAAGCTTCGCATTAAAAGCCCTCAGTCTGCCTTCGTATGTGTCGATACTATTAACAGCATCGTCTATGGAATCCTGCGACTGATTCATAATAGCCTGGTACCGCACCTGCATCTTTGTGGCTTCATCCAATGCATCAAATTTACCTTTCAGACCTAAAGTTTCCATGGCAGTCGCAATCGTATTTTCATTCAAAACTGCTCCCAAGCGTTTTGCCGACTCCGTTTCGCCCATGAGCGCTTTTGACATGGCATTCACTGCATCATCGTCAGATATATTATTGAACGAAGCAAGGTCAATAGCTGCTTTAACCATCTGCTCTGTCATTTCAGTAGCCTTATCTCTTGCCATTCCCATACCAACAAGCAAGTTCTGGTTATCCGCCATATATGTCTTGATTGTTGTTTTGGATCTCCCGATAGAATCGGCAAAGCTGCTGGCCCACTGGTCAGCAGCTTTTTCCATTTCACCAAACACAGTATTAAATTTCATTTCCATCTGTTCGAGATTTGAAGCTGCATCTAATGAATCTTTCCCGAACTTAATCACTCCTGCCAGAGATATGGTTACTCCAATCGTTCCAAGCACGCTTTTTAAAGTGCTTTTCAGATTATTTGCATCGTTGATAACTTTGCTTTTTGATGCCTTATCCACATCATACCCAAACGAAACTATCAGATCCCGTACCGTCACTTATCCCACCTCCTTTGCTACTTATTTTTTATTTCTTCCATCATGCCATTTTCTATATCTATTCTCATAGACATAAGGGCATATAATTTCAATGCTTCGTCCAATGTGTAATACTCATTCAGTTCCATCATGGAAGCCATATTATTCTGAATGAGCGTATACATTCTTAACTCAAGTTCGCAGAACCGGCTTCCATCAAAGGTTCCGTATTTCCCATCTTCGACAGGATTGTTCCCTTTAGACTTTGGACGCCAGATTGGGCGAGCAATTTCTTGAAAAAACCGCTGAAATTTACATTGATAACCTCATAAGCTAATCGATACAGACCGTCAATATTCTGACAGAATATATTATCAATAAGCCCTTGGTCCAATATGCCCTGCACCACCTCTCCATTATCATCGCGGTATTGGCAAGAAATATTCTTGCCAACTATCAGTAATTTCCTAAGCAGCTTTTCCACGTTGTCTCCATCCAATGTAGAAAACGCCATAGTTACCAGCGGCATTGCATCTTTTAAGTCTGCCGACAACACATCATCATCCGAATCCCCCAAAACAAGGGGCACCAGTCCGGCAACCATCGGACCAAAAAATTTTCCAAGCTCACCGGACAGATTAGCTGCCTGCATTGCGCCAAACGGATAAATTGCAAACTCCACATCCTCAATAGTTACTCTTTTTGGTTCTATCTGTTTTAACATCCGTTACCCCTCCTGATTTACTCGTCCTTGAACTTTCCTGTTCCGCAGGTAAGCTCCCATTCTCTGTTTGATGATTCTTTTCCACGCCCCCATGAAGCCGGCTTATTGACCCATGCTATATCACTGGAAAACTGTTCCTGCCCCATAAGATCTTTAATAATAATCGGGAAATGTCCGTTTCCGCTTTCCTGATCCATCTCAAAACGATTTTTCAAGTAAGCATTTGTAGGCGAGTTTTGCAGTAAGGAAATTTTGATATTGTAGCACTTATTGGGACTGATCGACCTGTTGACCTCTCCATAGCATCCTACTTTCACAGTAGTTCCATCACCGTTTGGCTCGATGGTAATAAATGAATCGTCTGCGACACCAGTCACGAGATGTGAGCCAATAGCAATTTTTACCTGCGCCGGATTGTAAGTATACACTTCACTCATTGCTTAATCCTCCAATCTTTTTTAATAAACCAGCGTTCCTCGGATTGCCACCTCGTGAATTGCTCCTGCAAGTCTGGCAATAAAGGAAATACCTGTCAGTTTACGGTTTCTTTTTTCTGTAACGCTAATGGACGAAGATTTGGGGGCTGTCACAATATAGCCTCTTTCCAGATTCTCATTTTCATCATACCGATCTTCATCAATACCGCCTGTTCTTTGCGCCGCAGAAAGAACGGATTCGATCACGTTCTGGATTCCCGTAATCCCGCTATCGTTAAATGCTACTTTCTCATTCTTCAACATGAAGTTGAAAACCTCGATCTGGATTTTATTCAGCAGCCAGTCCTTAAAGCGAATTACGTCAATCCATTCTCCGGAACCCACTTTGCCTTCCTGGCTCACACTCTTATTGGCAATATTTCGGTAAAAATTCGTATTGGCAATCTTTAATTCATTCACTTTGTTGGTGGACAGACTTGATTCCGTTACCCCATTAAGAGATTTCAGACTCCATGTTTCAGCGCCGGGATCATACCCGAAGCATTTTGCCATATATGCGACAGCTGCATATGTGTTTCCATCGGGATATTCATTCGCGCCGATGCTCCCTGCGTAAAATGCAAAAGTGTGGTTATACCCGCTGATTGCAATAGGGAGATTTCCCGACAAATATGTGAAGCCAAACAATCTGTTATTTGCTTCCGCCCATTCAGCAGCAGCCTGTAACTCTGTCGTAGAAGAAAAGCCAACAAGAGAAAAGCCATACCATGTATTAACCCCTGCGGCCCGATCCAAGCACTCTGCTAACGGTTCGTTTTCTTTATCAGCATCGACCTTTCTCGCAATTACAAACACATCTCTCGGCTGCGGATCCTGGCTGAAGGCAACCTTTGCTGCCTTATATGCTTCATCTGTAGAATCATATCCAAATACTTTCAGATCATCTGCCTGTCTAATGATTGCAACATTCGGCATTTCTTCTTCCCCGGAATTCTTTGGCTGACCTACCACCAAAAGAAGGTTGCTGAAGCTGGCGCTGTCTGTCGCCGGTGCCTCGATTGCAATAGTAACGTCAACAACATCACTGATATTACTCATTTTGTTTCTCCTTTCACTTCGACATTTTCAATGACAGAGGAATCGGCAATCATTTCCTTAGTTCCTCCTCCACTCGGATTAGGCAAATCCGCTATTGCGTTCTGTCCGTACATTCCATGCGAACCATCAATGAAATTAACATCAAACTCAGCCATAGATCTATATCTGAACTCCGAACTGTTTTCAAGATATGATAAATCGCTGATTCTTCCATTTATTGCAATAACAATATTGTTCCTGTCCATATCCTCTATGATTTCATCGGAACATAGAAATTTCACAAAATCGTCCATATCTTCTACGGCTGTATTTTCATACACCGGTTCCGTATCTTCGGGCGCTATGTTTTTCCCCAATGTATATAGATTGAGTTCCAGCTTTGTGTTTGCCTGCCAGTAATCCTTAAAGCACTGGTTTTCTCTGTCATATTTTGTTATTTTTGTTCTCGCCTTTCCTAAACCATTGAATTTAACGGTCAAGTAAGGCACTGTCCTTTTTGCCATTTTTTGTTCTGCATAAAAAACATGGCTGTCTCCAAAATACGCAGCCACGATATCACGGGAGTATTTCTTTGCTTCTCCAAAATTCACGCTTGCACCTCCCTTAACAGTTCTTCTTTCGGAGGATCCGCCTGATTAGGACATTCCACAAATTTTCCGAGCCAGTGCCTTAAAATGGTATTTCCTTTATAATTTGCCGAGCGGCATTCGTACCATTTGCCTTGATACCATATCAAATCAGCTTTTGCACCGGTTTTTTCATCTGCCATGCGAATTTCATCATCAGAGAATACTTTTATCCACTGTAATGAACTATCCCCATCGCTTTCTGTGGCCGTGTCTGCATCCGTTGTCTGAATATCTGCAAGAATTACCTTATCAGACGCACTTCCCGAAAATGAATACCCGCCGGTAGATTTTGCTTCCGCATATCTTCGCAATATTTGAGGTTTTCTAAACATATCAGCCTCCCTTCTTTCCTATCACAAAATTAACAGAATTTCGCATTTCTCCAGTATCTATAAGTGGGTGACTGCTTCCCTTTTTCCTAATAGTCTCCGGACTATTGGGTTCAAAATTACCCTCAGTGATAGTTTCCTGCACCAATCCTTTCTGGAATACACCTATCTCTTTAAGCGCTTGCTCTGCAGTCTTCCTGTTTTTGATGATATCCACTACCTGGCTCTGCATAAATTCCACTATTTTTTCCTCATTTTCATCCACACTGTCACGCATGAAAGGTCTTGAAGGCATATTGACCGTTCCAAACTCATTCCAGGCGGCAACATCTGTCAAGCTGGTCCCGTCTGGATATTTCTGTCCTTCCTGGAATCCTACTTTTACCAATAAGTCCTGCAACTTATCAAGTTCCCTCATTATGCGCTGTCCTTCGGAAGTCCAACCATCACCCATTGCCCGGCACCTCCCCGGAGCATAATATAGGAACAATGCAGCTTCTCCTTAATTGGAGAAACTGCATTCCATAAACTGACAATCCAAGTTCCGAATCAGAAGAGGATGCGCTGCTACTCTGGCTATTGGTAAAGGATACTGATACTTCTCCCTCCGATATGGAAGAAATACCAACCATATTCCCCATAGATCCAAATCCGCCTACAGTTGCACCGCGCCCATCCATTTTCATCCTATGTGCTGCCAGATAAGCTACTGCCTGTTCATATAAATTGCCGAACCGCTTTTTACTGACTAAAGGAGTGCTAAGTTCTATGTATACCCTAATATCAGGCTCTGGAACATCGGAAAACTCCTTCATCGTCGCTTTGATAATATCAAAGGCATCCATACCGGCACCTCCTATACGCCAAGTGCTTTGAAAATCTTCTCTTTCAGCGTATCTTTTGTGTCAGAGTCGGAAACATCAATTCCCATGCCAAGCGCCTTCGTAATAAGAGCATCCTTATCCATTGTCTTGACGGCTTTGATCTCTGCCTCTTTTTCCGCCTTTGCCTGCGCAGCAGCTTCCTGCTCTGCTTTATACTTAGCAATAGCTTCCTCAGCAATCTTCGCCCTTTCAAAATCGCTGATTCCCGCGGAATCAGCAGAGGGAGCTGCCACCTTGCTTGCATCAGCGATAACTCCCCTCTCCAAATAATCTGCGATGGCAGGGTGTTTTTCCATACCCTCGCCCAGATTCATTGTTACTCCCGGTAAAAACGGCTCTCCATTGATGGAAATGATTTTTCTGGATTTATTGATTATTTTCATTCTGCACCCTCCTTAGATACCATATGCCAAAAGCATCGACAACGGATAATAAATGATAAGCCCTGCGGTTCTCTGCTCGCAAGGAACTTCCGTCTCCAGATTTTTAATCTGGATCGGATACTGGTAAAACGGAAGCGGAATCTCAAGGCTGAACTTTTCCGGATCCTTTGTGTACATAAATGCAATATCCTTACCGCTGGTGTTGATGTCCGTTGCGGAAGCCTGCAGCTCTGCACATGATTCAAAATTTTTCAGATACGGCGCATGCTCCTTAATAAAGCTGAGAACCGTAGTTTCCGTATCAGGAATACGGCGTGTGGACAAATCCATGAAAATATAAGAAGGAAGCGCCAAAGTATCGGGCTTTTCAATCCCCATGGTAATCTTGTCAACGAACTTCTGCATACCGTTGATATCCTCCAGTATCTGATCGGCAGACTTATGCGCCCAGTCGGTGTACTCTTTCCCATCAACCGTTACTTTGGACAACGTGTAAAGGGGAATATCGTTATTCTCACTGAAAATACCGATAAGGTCATGCTTCGCATCGCCGGCCCACGCAATCTTGTTAACCATATAATCAGATGCCCGCCTTGCGGCAGCGCCCTTTCTGGCATCCAAAGATTTTCCGGCGAGGCGGGATGCTCTCATTTCCTGCACATTGTAGCCATAGCTGTCGCCAATGGACTTGATGTGTGCGGTATGAGATTCTCCCTTAACATCCACTCTGGGAAGATCCGTTGCATAGTTATTGATAATCTCTGCCATTCCCGCAATATCATAGCTGTAATAGGTCGTTGTTTCCGCGCCTTCGTTTACGTCAGATGTAATCGGGAAATTTGCCAAAGCAGATAATTCCGGGTAAACCTTGTCATAAGTCTTCGACTTGACCTGATCGAGTTCACGAGCGAAAAACACGCTTGCCTGCTCCACGCTGTCGAATCTCATTGTCGATCCGGAACCCGCCATGCCTTTCATCAATGTAGAGCCTTTGAGCGCTCTGTAATCATCCATATTGTACTGTTTCATCAGTCATATCCTCCTTTACTCTTTATTCTGCCGATGCAGCAGCCGCAGCCGGGAAAAACTCAGCAACCGCGATCCCTGTGTCTGTAACTCCGAGATAATGTGCATTCAATCCTACTTTCGTAGCAGTGTCTGCCGAAGTGGTAAACAATCCGGCTTCATCCCCGTCAGTAATCAGGAATACTTTTTCCTTATATGCGGGGGCAGCATCTTTTCCAGTCTGTACCCAGATCTTTCCATGATGCAGACAGCCGACCGTTCTCTTATCGGAGATGTTCAGCTTATTATTCATATCCAGCTCTACCATGACAGAGTTATGAACAATAACACCCTCAAAATCTCCAGCTGCGCTTTCTGCGGTAGGCTTTTTTACATCAATCCCTCTGTTCGTGCCTACTACCACGCCACAGCCGAACGTTGTATTCCCCTCCGCCTGTCTGCTTGCCACTTCGTGATGGGATAAATCAAAAAGCCCACCGGCTACGCCTTTAGCAAATCCGAAATTATAATTTGTCTGTACAGCCATACTCATTATTTTTTACCTCCAATCATTTTATTTATCATGTTTTTACGAGCCGTTTCAGAGCTACTTTCCTCGCTTGCATCCCTGCGCACATGATCCTCAGCCATCTTCTTACGCTGGTCGTCTGTGCTGCGCCTGCTCGCATAAGTATCCTTTGCGATATCATACGCCGCCTTGATGTACGTTTCGCTCTTTCCATCAAGATTCATCTTGGGATTAACGGCCTTGATGATGCACTTTCTGCCTTCTGTCAAAGAAAGGTTTTCTACCCCATCCAGATTCAGCTTATCTGCCATGCGGCAAATATCCAATCTGTCTTTGAACACCTGATCTACAGAATCCATGTTTACCCCCTTATCCTTATTTTCTTCGGTGCTGACATCCCCGTCAGAATTTTCTTCACCTGCGATCCCCACCTTATCCGGCTCAACGGGAGGTATGTTTTCAGCATCGCCGTTCATATCGTTGGATGCCTGCAGCTTGTCGATCTCTTCCAGCAGAGTTTTTAAATCCGCATTCTGACCCGCAATAATATCCTCCGATGACATACTTCCGCTTTCCGAATCGCGGCGGTCCATATTATCCCTTACCTGATCGATGGGGCTTTTGGGTTCTTCTCCGGCGGAATTGTCCTCTCCATTTCCCGGTGGAATTTCCTCCCCGTCCGCTCCCGCCGTTGCCGTTGCCTCACCAGCCGCTTTCTGAGCCAAAAACAGCGCTACAGCTGCTTCCATTTCTTCCTGCGTTAATTCTTCCGCGCCATCAGTTCTGTGTCCTGTTTCGTTAGGTTTGTACATAACTACTTTGCCTCCTTTTAATATTTTTTTATTATCATCATCTTTGCCATCGATATTGAGCCGGGCAGAATCCCCCGCCCTTGCCTCTGCTACCAAAGCAAGATGATTGATCTCTATGTTTCTCTGTATGCAATTATATTTTTCGCCCTTCCATACACCAGGCGTTTCCTCTGTGTCAAGGCTATATCCAAGTGAAAGTTCCTTTAAGCCACATCTTTTAAGAGCATTGGTATCATGAATGATGATTTCGCAGCGAACGCTATCCCCATCTTGATATCCTTCGCTCATTATGGTGCCTATCTGCTCTCTCCTGACATTATCCTTCGACACTTCTCCGGCGTCATGTGTGATGATAATAGGTTTGCCCTTGTAACTTTTTAATGATTTTTCATTAAAGACATCCTCCGGCAAACGCAACTCTCTCCGCATGCTTCCATCTTCGTTTTTATACTCAAATATGCCGCAGGTAGTCACAATCGGATGATCAACCAGATAACCTTCTTCTGTATAATAGGTCTGATCCAGAGAAATACTGTCTAGCCTCTGATATTTCAACTCTTTTCACCTCCCATCGTGCTATCCAGATTTCCTATATCAAATACCGGTATTGCACAACACCGGCACTGATAGTCTTGTTGGGGATGGCAGCGTCTCCCATTGTCTGTTTCCGGTGGTTTATCCCAACTGAATATATGTCCATGCAATCTTCGATGGCTTTCCCTTACCCTTTCATCACGGGAATCAGACCACTTATATCTCTTCACTCCTGCATCTCTCTGCTGGCTTTCCGTAATCTTTGCATTGAGCTTGCCAATCTGATCCCTGGCAATCAATTGAGCGTGACGCTTATCCATTCCATATTGCCGCTGCAGTTCTTTAATAATATTGGTAGTGCTGCTCCCATCCATATATTGTTTATAGACAAGTTCCTTAATCTTCCCCAATGACTGGCTTGGAACCGTTTTTATCAGATCAACATTTTCAGATATCCACTTTTTCAGCATTTCGTCATAATAATCACCGCGGAAGTAATCATCCAACAAGTTAATGCCAAATGTCTTGCCTATGACTTTCTTCCACTCACTGATGGATAATTTGTAGTCAAGCTGTGCTATTTTTTTTAGCTTACCGCTTAGATCAAAAAGACCAAAAGCCGCTTCTAATTCCCTGCGAATGTTGTCAAACAATATTTTCAGACGAACCAGCGTATTATCCAATGTCTCGAATCTCGCAAGTTTGCGTTTCCGCTCATTTGCCTTCTTGTCTTGGGAATCTGTATTATACGCCTTGGTTCCTTCATTAAGGATTGCTTTCAATTCCGGGATATGTCTGATTAAGATTTCTCTCTCGATAGTCATATAGGCATTGGCAAGCCTGAGATATTCCCTTTCAGCTGAATCAGGATATTTCGCTGTATATTTCGCTACAATCATCTTTTTACCACCGGACATTACTTTAATCTGCTCTTGAATACTGCGTTTCCTGATTTCATCATCCAAATTACTCACCTTCTCTCTTTGCCTCAAATTTTGCATTTTGGACCATCTTCGTTTATTTGACTGTTGAATACAAAAAAGCCCCAAAGAGCCACGATTAGCGGTACTCTGGGGCATAATAAAAGAGCCTTACTCTCTCGTAAGACTCTCACTTGATGTAAACTCAAATTCCAATGGTTTCCAGATATTCGGTAATATCACTGCTGTCTTTGTCAGGATTGTCTTTTATGTACTGGATGACATCCTCTAAATATTCTGGATTATCTCTCAGTGTGAGACACATACCGTCAACGAAATCCTCGTATGTATCAGAAACACCCTCTAATAATTCTTTCAGTTCTTCCATCGCAACGCCTCCTAATCCCCGTATTCTTTTTTTGCAATAATGTCATAATTGTCGAAACCATGATTTATGAAGCGGTAATTATAAAAAGGACTGTCGCTTTCATTTGATCTTGTCTTTATCCAGCAGTTTCTTTTCCCCGCATACTTGGAATGATACAGGTTGTTTATGTCATGCCCGACTTTTATTTTTTCTTTTTCTGTCATAGGAAGCGACTTCTCGTTTTTCTCACCGCTTCCCTTTGGATACCTGCCAGATCCAGGACCTCCGTCTGATTCCATATTACCCGAATCCTCCAAGTGCGTCAACCCGTTTTCCACTGGCTTCATAGTGACCTCTGCAATATTCCGCAGCAGCTCCTGCAACGACAACCGGAATGGCAAATACAATTCACATTTCATAATATCCGTTATAGCCTCAAACCTTGCATTTTCCATTTCCGTATTAAAGCAGACAGGTTCTCCGTAATATTCTGTGCATAAGAATATTTGCGATGGGCAATATTCGGCAGACATACCGGATATTACTGCAATCGGAACAATATTGGCAACGTTAATGCCAAACTCTTCTCTGGTTTCCCTTATTGCAGCATCTTCGGGCGTTTCTCCCGCTTCAATATGTCCTCCCGGACCACAGATAAGACCATTGTCCTTCCTCTCTCCTACCAGCACTTTTCCGCCTTTCACGACAATAACGCCGCATCCCGTTGGCTGAACGGAATCCTCTGCCATTCCTCCTGTTCTTGGAATGCTGGCAGTTTCATTCTCTGCAGATAATGCAGTATCGCTTGTTTCTTCCGATTCACGCATATTCTCTGATTGCACATTTTCTAACTCGCTCCAGTCTACGCCCTCCTCATCCAGAATATCGTTGATTGTAAACTCCCCGCTTTCTGCCAGTTTTTTTCTTATCTCGGAGGCATCCAGCGCCTGCATATCCACATAAAGCTGCGCCGTCTGTGCTTTTGTAAACTCCGTTGCTGCCTTCATCTGTTCCACAGTTGCCTGTTCATTCTCGCTCAAACTCCATAGGGGATTAAATTCAAGGCTGTAATCCGGTATATCCACAAATTCCTTCTTGTATCTCCCGGCAATAAGAATAATATCAATAAGCGTTCCCATATTATTTTTAAGGTTCAGCTTCTGAATCTTTTCCACAAATTTGTAGTAATTTTCCATATCGCTTTCGCCTGTGGAGTTTTCCCCCGCTGGCGATCTTCCGAACAACTTTGTCTGTGGAATGTTTGTGACCGCCGACAGCATATTACAGGTACTGTCAATAATATCCTTTACTCCGGAAAAAGTAATTTGCTTGTAGTCGTAATCTTCGCCGTCTGCGTCTATGGCCACACTATTGATGATGCCTTTCGCCATATCAATAATCCTGAGCCTCTGGATAACTTTATCCTCTCCCTGATCCGTAGCAAGTAACGCCGCAAGGTCTTTCATCTTATAAATAGCCTGCACTGCCCGATCAAGCAGCTTGACGCCATTTCCGTGTGAAGTTACGGTTTCCTGCAACGTCTTATATATCCTCACATACTCCGGCATTCCGAAAAATCTATATTCTGTTCTTGTGCTCATGGATGGCAAAATCCCATTTTTGAATAGCAGGCATCTACTTTCATGTACCCTAAATGAGTTCCCATATACCGGGGATATATCATAAAACTCAGGATTGCCAAATTTAGAGGAATGTTTCTCGTTTGGCTTATAATTGTAAAGGCTTTGATAGTCTGGTGTGACAAGAGGTCTTTCAAATACAAGTAGTTCATCGATCCCATGAATACCATCCCAGTCCACAGGCTCGTCAAGGTCTTTGCCATCATCAATCACCATAACGATTAAGGCGCCGCCGTAAAGCCTCGACCACTTAATAGCCGTCACAGCTTTTTCCTCGAAATCCAGCTCCTCCAATGACTTATTGATGAACTTCTCAATATTTTCCGTCACTCCGTAAGAAAAACCGCTGCTAACCGCTTCATCGGCCGGTATGTCGATGATTTTGGAAAACAGCCCGTTTTCCTCATAATTAAGCGTAAGTTCGATATCCGTTACCGGCTCCCCACTCTCGAAGCGATACTGCTCTGACGCATCATCCTTCGTTCCGTATTTATTCATCAGATTTTTGTATCCGTCTTCCCTGTGTTCTGCCGTTTTAGGCTTTTCCTTTGTTTCTTCCTGCATTTTCTCACCTCCTTAACTTACCAAACTGCCAATGTCAAATGTCTTTTTCTCATAACACGATAGCGAAACCGCATCTGCCCTATCCGGCGATTCGATTCCTCTCTTCTTCATTTCCTCTTTGCTTTCAAGTATCATCCTCCCCCGGCTCGTCAGCCTATACTTTCTACAAGAAAACTGAGCAACCATTTCATTATCGTTCTCAATACTGATTTCTTCCATCATCATCGAATCCTTAACCGTTCCCCACAAATATGTTGTCATATTCTCATACTTATCGCAGGCTTTTACTTTTGCAGTTCCATCCTCAACAACATCTTCCGGAACCTTTGCCGCTGCGTTAACAGGAACAATAACCATTCGGCTGAGTTTTTCCTCAATCTTTACTTCCTCCAGCCGGTCGGTCACGCCGCCGCCAAGACCACAGTCATCGATATTGACATAGATTTTCCCTCTGTATGCAGGATAGTCCTTTATGACTTGCCGATACTGCTGGACAATTTTTCCGACTGTTGTCATAAGGCTCTGCCCTCTGAATGATACCGGAAGCGTTATCTTGCCTCCTACATTCTGTGCTATGACGGTTTCATCACTCCCATACCGCGCCACATCCACACCGAAGGAAATGCGATTTATGGGATTCCCCTCTGGCAGATCTAGCATGGTGCTGTGCTCCACAAGAGAGAGCGCTATGAACACATCATCTTCCTGTTTCGGGAACTCACCCTTTACCCTGACCCGGACAACGTTACTGTCCTCCCCATACTTCCGTATGAGAGACTGAATGTTTTCTTTGTTAGTCCTGGGGCTATCTATAGATGATACTGTATGGCATTTATAGATGGATCTATCAATATTGAAAGCATCAAAAAAAGTGCCGGATGTCCTCGTTGGATTCCCGCACAGCAATAATTTATTATTTGCTCCAGATAATGTACCAAGTACAGCCTCCATAATTGGATCAGCAACGCCGGAAGCCTCGTCAACAATAAACAGCATGTTATCCTCGTGGAATCCCTGCATATTCTCTGGCTTTGTAGCAGTCCTGGCTACCGCAAACCAACGCTTTTCATAATTCCGCATGTAAATATATGTCTTGGTCCATTTTAGGATTTCTGAGAGCAAAGGAGACCTGCTCATCCATTTACTGACTTCGGACCATAACACATCATGCAGCTGCTGTTTGGTCGGTGCCGTTGCAACAATTCTGGGAAAAGGGAAACAGCATATAAACCATAATAGCGCCACAGCCTCCATACCTGTCTTTCCAACGCCTTGCCCTGATTTAATTGCAACCTTCGGATTCGCTGCCAACTCACTTAATGCCTCAGCCTGCCATCCATCCGGCTTAAATTTCAAAACTTCTTTTGCGAATACAATCGGATCCTCTCGGTATATTGGTATTCGTTTTTGAAAAAATTGCTTACGGGCCGCATTATCATTTCTGTTCATCTGCACCACCCTCTCCAAGCACGCCGGCAATCCAATCATCCACCACATCATTTCCAGCAACTTCACGATCCATCTTTATTTTTTCAATTCTTATCTTCGATAATGTTTCGATGGCTTTCGTCTTTTTGCTCTGCACAGTGGATAACTCCTGCTCCAGTCTCGCAATTATCATATCTTTATTGCTTGTATGCGTTTGAATGTTGAATGACTTGCCCGGAAGCCTATCACCACTGGAAACTTTGGCTTCTATCCTCTTTTCATAGTCAGCTTCCTCCTCCTTGTTTTTGAATGTTCTCTTTTCCTCGAACCGGGTAACATCTGCAACTGTAACATCCCCGTTCTGCTCCCGGTATTTGTTAATGGCTTGCAATATCCTGCGCTCCCGAATGGAAAAAAGCTGTATCTGCTCAATAAGCAACATTTCTTCGTCCTCAGGCACTCCGCCAACAAGCGCCTGCTCATCTTCATCCAGAGCATCCATGAATACAGGTCTATATGCTCCGTGCTTTGTGCTGTTCGGGTGGGGATTGCCTTTTCCTCCTTTGGCATTTTTATTCCCATTTGGTGCGCCACGTTTCCGAACGTTCGCTTTTTCACAACTGTTTTTATCCGAACGTTCGCTTTGTTTTTTTTTAGATTTTCCATCCCAATTTTTATCGTGTTTCCATCGGCGCACGGTGCCTTCTGGTACGCCGAGTTTTTTGGAAATATCGACTAGCTTCATGCCTGATTTATAAAGCATTTCAGCTTCATTTATCTTTTCATTCGGCAACCTAGGCAATGTGACACCTCCTTTCCAAAAGGTGCCAATCCCTCATGCCTGGGCGTAGCATCCTAGGACCACGCCCGGGCTATGGTCTGCTATATTTGTTTTATTCGTGGAGACACGCTGAGGACGGTATGCGCCCTCGTGCGTGTTCTCCTACGCATATCACTTGTTAAAACATTAAATTTTCGTTATAAACTCAGCCTTGGAATAACCCTGATTCGGCTTTATCATCATCTGCAGAAAATCTTCCTTGGAAAAATCCGATAATCTGAATACTTCCTCCGGCTTCATCCCAAGCTGTTTCCCTATTTCCTCTACCGATTTACCGTCATTCAGCAGTTCTTTCACAATAGCTTTCATAGGTTCCAGCAAGTGCGTACCCCGCGCTCTATTGTGGGTAATAGTTCCATACATATTCCCCGCTCTGTCCTTATGAGATACAACGACTATTGGCACTTTTCCGCCGAGCATAGAAAATAGCGGTTCCTCTCCTGCAACGGTCCACCGATGGAATCCGTCTATAATCGTAAAATCAGGACGCACCACAATCGGCAGCGTCCATCCGTTTGTCAATATAGATTGCTTTAACAGTTCCAAATTCTGTTTTGATACTTTGTTTGGGTTATAGTCATTCGGCTTTACCCTGCTGCGTTCCACCCATTGTAAAGTCGATAATGGCAGCATTAAATTATCCATTCTGCTTTTCCTCCTTCTTCTTTGCCGCGGTAATATATTTTCCGTATATCCTCTGGTATAATGCCCGGTATGAGCGCAGCTTCGGATCGCCGGAAATTAACCCTTCATAAATAGCCTTACAGTCCTTATTATCAGCTATTGCAGATACGCTCATGAAAAAATTCCGATACCTTTCCGCCACATATCTCTTATGTTTTGTAGGAAAATTGCCGCCCATATCAGAAAACAGCTCCAAAAGAGCCGCCTTATAGTCTTTTTCAGCAATCCCTTTTTCATTTTCTTTTCTGGCGGCGGTGCTCCGGCCAAACATTTCGCTATCCCAATATAACGCTGCGAGATACGCATTAGGCTCCCGGCGGACAATCCTTTCCATGAGATCAGGATAATACTCATTCATTTTGACAAGGCTTTTTGCCGTGTCGATTGAAAAGAACTGTGATACTCTCAACTGCCCCTTTCGTGTTCCGGCCTGCCACAGGAATAAGTATATTTCCGGTATATCAACCTTTTCCCGAAGGAGATAGAGCCACACATCATTGTTTCGCCAGTCATATATAGGAAATACCTGGTTTTTTCTTGTCATGTTCTTTCCCGCCCGTAACATGGTTGCAATATTCTGCAACCTTTGTACAGATTCCGCCGTTCTTATCCCGGTAATGGTAATACCGCCGCTGCATATCCTCGGAAGAAAATCTTGATATGCATCGATACGGGGTCTCAGCAGCGGATGACTTCTAATCGCGAATGATGGTGGCTTTCTTACCCAAACATCTTTTTTGTATCTGTCCCAACAAATAAAAGTTTCATCATTGGACAATTCATTAAAGCAGTTATAGTGTTTTACCTCAAGGCAATACCACTCAAACGCTGCTCCAATTAACATGAATCTTTTCCGCCATTCCCTCACTGTATCTTCTATACATGGGAAAATAGCTTCTTCGTCAATAAACTGTACTATCAGCTGTGCCGGATTTATTTCGCCTGCCTGTATAAGCGACATGACCAGCTGCGCCATACAGAGGCTGTCTTTACCGCCGCTGAAAGACATATATACCGGCAATCCGTTCCTAAAGACATTTTTGATGCGGATTTTCGCAGCTTCCACTACATCAATACTGGCTTCACACCGTTTTACAGCCATATCTTTTCCCCGCACTTTGGGCAGATAACAAACTTTTTGATATCGGCGGTTTCATCATCTGCCTGCGGCTCCTCCTGGATCGGTGTCGGTTCATGTGTTCCGTCCTGCGCCGCCTCTGCCTGCTGCATTTTTTGTTCGTTTCTGGCAGCATTTTCCTTGATATTCTGAATTTCTTCATCATCCAGCGTGCCATACTCGGAAAGTTTCTCTGTAATGTCTTCTGCTTCCGATACCATCTGTCTCAATATCTCTTCATCGAAGCCCGGAATATCAAGATCCCCCTGCAGATCTTCCAGAAAGCTGTTCAATGTGTCCAGATTTTCTATGCCGAGGCTGAAAATCTTGTTGTCGGCGATCATAAGTTTCTTTTTCTGGTTTTCTGTAAGGTCCTCATATTTGTATACATCTGCCGTTTCCTTCCCCATCTGTAATAAAGTGTCATATAATCCGTTGCCGGCCAATATGACATTGTTTTCATCCACAACAATGGGGCGAATCTGTCCGAACATGGTAACGCTTCTTTCAAATTCCTTTAATTGCTGTTCTGTGTGGATCCTGACATTCTTCTCCGGCTTTACCAGCTCGGAAAGTTTCATGGTAATTACTTCCATTGCTTTTCCTCCTCGACTATTTGTCTTAAAGGAGCGAATGGTATTTTACTATCTAAACTATCTGCAAATAGCGTGTTTCGTTTGAAATCATTTGATTTCATAAGTATTCATATGTTAACAGCCTATGCTCTCCAAGAACTCCTTTGCGCTCGGAATAAGCTCTGCTGCTTCTGTTACAATGTTGCTGTCTATCTCATACACTTCTTTCCACCCATTTTCAACTGATCCGGTCCACTGCCTTGCCGCCCAGGGATGTGTACCGCAGAGATATCCGTTCTTCCAATCATAGATCGGAGGCATTGCCAGCTTGTGGTAATGGATGTATGCAAGGATCTGCTCATGCGTCCATTCGGAGAGCGGACTGTATCTTGTCACACCCTGACCGTTGGTATAGATGTTGTCTCCCCTTCCCACATAATTCCCGTCAGCCCGCCGACGCCCTAACAGCAGCATATCGAGCTGATTTTCTTTATAATACTTTGCCTGTCCCCTGTGCTGGACAATATGGAACCACTGCGCCGCAAATTTGCTATCCTGCGGGAAAAGCATATGCTGATGAGTGGCCAGCCACTTCATATCCTGTCCTGTGTTGATTACGGACAATTCCGGCGGCTTATGGGCATCCACCCATTCTGTAAATGCTTTATACTCCAAATCGCAGATTACGAGGACGCAGGAGCTTATCCCGGCTTTCTGGCAGATCTCCCCGAGTACCAGTGAATCCTTCCCTCCGCTCCAAGCATAGGCGGCTTTCTTCCCTTTGGTCTTCTTTTTGATCTCCTTTACGGTTTTATCCACCAGCTGATCCAGTTCTTTTCGGCTCACGGTCTGCTCTATCCTCCCGAAAGCCTCAATCCATTCATCGTTTTTGATCTTCTGCTTCCTTCCAAGCATATCACCCATGATTCGCACCCCACTTTCTGCTTACTGCCAGCGCCACGGTGCCAGAAAGTATCACCGTCAAAAGGCTTCCTGCTGTTTTGTAAATCGCTATATCCTGCATATTTCCATATCCGAATACCGGCAGTCCGATAACCAGCGCAAAAATAATACCAGCAGTCACCCCCTGCGGCTTCAGTTCCATTCCCTTAAGAGTGAATACTGTCGGCAATAAGGTAGCTGCCCTCAATGTCCCGTATGTAAGAAACAGATGCGTCACTGTCAGCCCTGGGATATTGGCTACGGCAACACCGATAACCAACAGCAGAATCATAGCAGCTTTTGTCTTTCTGATTGTCTTTTTCCGAAAAATATCTGTTGTGAGGGAGGACACTGCGCACAAATTACTATCTATCGTGGAGAGAAGCCCGGATATAATCATGAACAGGAACGGAATTACCGCCCAGACCGGGAACAATTCGCTTATCAATTCAAAATTTATGATGCCGGTATCCCGCGCCACATATCCTATACCCGCGCCAACGAATCCGAGCATCCCCATAGACAGCGGCACAATACCGAACAGCATCGCGCCTACCAAAAATGCCTTCCCTATCCGATCTTGCCTGACGCAAAAAGCTCTCTGCCAAAAGCACTGATCTCCAAACGGTCCCGATATGAGCCCGATTGTAGTAGGAAGCCCGAATCCTAAGAAGATCTCCCATCCTTTTTTTGAGAATAAGCGTCCGGCATCCCCTGTGGCTCCTCCCAAACCCGTAAGCAGCGTTTCCACTCCTCCGCCATTCTTTACACCAAAAGCAGCGAAGCAGACACTGGCGGCCAGCATAAATACCATCTGGACGGAATCTGTCAGTATTGATGCTTTTATCCCGGAAAACTGGGAATAGGAAAACGCTACAGACGCCATGATCACAGTCATTGCAGTAAAGGGTATGCCTGTAAGCATACTTAGGATTTTGCTGCCTGCCAATAACTGTACCCCGGTAGATAATACCGATAGCGCCCCCAGCTGGAACAGGTAAACATTTTTCACCGATTCAGATTTATATTTTTCATACATATACCCGGACAGCGTAATGCCGTCCGGCATTTCCCTTCGGATCTTTTTGGCAAAGGGAATAAACAGTATCAGACAAAGCACATTCGGCGCCAGAAACCAAAAAAGTCCTGCAAAACCTTTCGTATAGGCATTCTCGGTTGACGTAAACAGTGCCGGCGCCCATATCCATGTAGCCGCTATACTCAACGCCGATATTCCCCAGCCGATATCCCTGTTCCCAACACAGAATTTTTCAACATCGCCTTCTCTTTTTGTCATAAGTACCGTTGCGCCAAACATTACTGCCGCATAGACCAACAGCACAATCAAAGTGTAATCCATGATATTCCTCCTTCTTTTTTTCTGGAGGAGCCTCATGCCATCCGTACACATTTCTCTCCTTTCCCGGAAAAACTGCACGAAAAAAGGAAGTCTGAATAGCCATCAGACTTCCCCGACATTTGATTTAGAATTTTACAGATACAAGTTTAGCACTTCCATATTGCATAGTCAATTTAATTATTTTTTAGACGGAGTATTTTATGTGCTTACAAATAGCACTCGTTAAAAAGCCTTAAAAATCAATACTTTTACTTTTCCACTTTTGGCGTGCAGTCACTATTTTCCGGAAGTTTTCCGCTACAAAATTTCTGTTCGCCTCATTTTCTGATAGCTAATCCGTCCACCCCGAAAATAAGAGCAGATACCCTTTCCGTTGCGACATTTAGGTCTGAATACACATTTTCCTTTGACATATTGTACTTTTGTGCAATCTCTTTTACATCAAGCGTCTGTTCTGCCATATATCTATCCCATAATACCCCGAATCTCCGTCTGTCAACTTCCTTGCTGGCTGATTTTTCACAGTAACTCTCATACAATCCGAGCATCACCTCAATATGGGATACAATAATCGCCGTCCTGCTGGCACTTCGCTTAATACTATCAATAATAACCTCGTTATCATACATTGACATCATGGATTCCAATATATCTGCAGCTGATTCTTCCATCTGGATTCTGCCGAACACTGAATTTTCCGCATGTTCTTTCAGCATATGATAGTTACGCAGGAGCAGCTTCGTGTTCCGTAGCCGCCGATCAGCACGTTCGCTGTATTCCCTTTTCCGTTCCTGCTCAAAAGTTCTCAGCGCCTCCCTGGCACCGATGGCAGCTGCCTTTTCATAAATATCGCGCAGTTCCGTAGCAGTAAGCGCCACCAGCTTTTCCGGCTTAGAACGTTCCTCTTTTACATCATCCGATTCTTTCTCCTCCACTGGTTCCTTTTCATAGTCGCATAAGATTTCATCCACTTTCTCCACGCTTATTCTCATTTCATGCGCAATTCTCTTATTATTCCATCCCGCAGAATATAATGCCGCCACCTTTTTAACATCTATACCTTTATGATTTTTGTCTGTTTTCATGCAATCGCCCTCCTGGTTCTATTTTAAATTTATATCAGATTATGATATAATCTAACTGTCTGTTGGAGGGTTGCGAAAGCACTCTCCTTTTTCATTCTACATTTTCCAGACTTTTTAAATATTCCTCCATATCTATCTGCCCCGGAATATCATAGTATGGAATATCGTCCCCGCCGCCCCTATCTCTGATGCGCTGCCGCTTCGGCGGTGAACCAAATATTCTCCGATAGCATACCGGTCCATATCCGACTTCCTGGCTTTTTTCATTTTTCAATTTTCTCCCACACAATGAACACGTCATAGCCTACCTCCTGCTAAAATATAAACATAAATGCTGTTTTTTCAGATAATCCATCTGTCGAAAATTCTTTCCAGTGCCGGTATATCCTGCCCGCCAGAATATCAAGGGCATATTCCTCACGCTCGTTTTCACTCTTTAGCCACGCACAATGCGTCTGGCAATGCTCTATGATTTTATTAAGGAGCGCCTGGGAATCTGATACCTCGGCACATTTTTTTACAATCTTTTTCCATTCTTCCGGGAGAAGCTCCCCGGCATTGGTTTTATATGATTCTACAAACTTCGTGGCTGCCCGCCTGGTACCTATTCTGGTAATCTCATAGTTCCCCGTTGGCATTGCACGTCCGATCCGTGTTTGAATGTAATAATCCTCCATGCAATATATTCTCATTTCTCAGCTCCACTTCTCCCGGAATGTTCTTTCTCAATAGCAGAAAGGGTATCCAGTGCATTCTGCAAATCCCTATGTACTCGCTCCAAATCCCTCGGGTAATGGCTCTGCAAAGCCTTGTCAAGTTCCTCTATCAAGGAATCATCCCGCCATGCATATTTCCCGACATTATGCCTTTTGCAGATATCCTTAATCTTCCCCAGCAGTTCATGCTCATGTTCCGCATTGCAAAGGCTGTCTATCCTGCGCTGCATATCAGACAGATCTTCTGCCATTTTGCCGCCAAAGATTCTTCCCAAAGCCTCTTTATCTTTCTTGTCCTCAATAT
This sequence comes from Clostridium sp., assembly GCA_023664325.1. GTDB lineage: Bacteria > Bacillota > Clostridia > Lachnospirales > Lachnospiraceae > CAG-590. The sequence continues at coordinate 26,001 of JAMPFS010000018.1, read as the reverse complement.
ATGCTTTTGCATACTCTGCCCTTTTCTCGTAGAACGGCGTCCTGTCCTGTTCCAATCTGCTAAAAATGATATACTTATATAATCCAACCGGTTCTTCGATATTCCGATACATGGCTTTCTTTCTCTTTTTAAGGCTTCCACTCTCCGGATAGTAATAAATCAGTCCAACATTTTCCGGCAGTTCGTCTTTGGATATCAAGCCATTCGGAACTACAAAATAAAACTCATTGCAATACTGCAGATATAAATGCCACTTCGCATCTTGCAGAAAATCACTCCGGCTGACTTTAATTTCATACCCGGTAATGCAAGGACCCGTATAGCTTTTTCTCACTGCCAAGCCATCAAATATCAATAATCCCTGCGGATCAGGAAAGTATGTAGAACAGGTTTTGCACTCCGTTATAAAATAATCTTTCGGATGATACTCTGCGAGAGCCATCTTTATATCAGTGGATGTTACTTTCTTCCCTGCCATCCAATCCCTCCTCCCTTAATTTCCTGTCAATTACCGGAATCAGCAGGTGGGCAGACATCAGCATATGTATTCTGGTCGGAGCTGCCACAATTTTGTGAAGCATATCAATATAGACCTCCTCTGCAGACATTTTCTCTGCATACTTCTCTGCCTGATCCCGCGTTTCTTCCACTACGGGAATGTTCTGGCACTTCTCCGCGATCTGGCGGATCAGCGTCTTGGATTCTTCTGAAAAAACAATGCTGTCTCCCTGAGCAATATCCATTTCCAGTAGTTCCATTATCATATCATCAAGTTTTCCCATGTCTTTCTCCTTTTTTAGCTTTGCTTGTAGCGGACTTTAATTCTGCGATTTTTACAGCCGTATCCTTAAATTCCCCGCTGTATTCGCATAGCCCTGTATGGTTCAACACCGCATGAATCCCCCGTTTAATCATCAAAAGGTTATCTATGTCAATATTGGTTTTATCATTATCCCGGAAAATAATTATATATCCCTTCGGTACTGGACCATTGGCTTTTTCCCATACGATCCTATGTTTCAATCTCCATTTATTCGGTTCTGCTACCTTTACCTCAACATAGCCATCTTTGTTCACACGCTCGCTGCCTATAGACCTATGATTTTCAGGCACATGACCTTTGGGAAACCATGTTTTTTCACATCCGGCAGCGCAGACGCCTTTCTTCCCTTTGTTCGGTGGCGACTGTCCTTTTTGAAATCTCCCTGTCCTCCCAGTATTAAGATGGTGATTGCCGATATATGCATTTACCTGGCCTATGGATATTTCCCATCCGAACTTTTCTGTAAATGCAGAAGCAATTTCTCTGTAGCTATGTCCTGGAACAAACTCTCTCATAAATGCGTGTTCTTCCTCAGTATACATATGACCGTACATCTACCAGTCCTCCATTTTCTTAATCCTTTCCTGCAAATTCCTAACTGTTTCCCGGAGATTGCAGTTTTCTTCCACCAGTCATTTATCCGGAATCCCAAGCATGGGAACTCCTACCCCATCACCTTTCCCATACTCGTCAACATACTTTTTTGCCTGCAAAGCAAGCGTGCCGTTTTCAATAACTGTCTTTGCCACCTTCTGTAAAGCTTCGCTGCGCTTAATCTCCTTGTCCAGTTCTTCCTCGGATAAATCTTCATTCGTGAGACGATCCAGTTCCTGGAACAGATATTCATTCAAATCATTCAATGTCGTTTTTGTCATTCCCATTTTCATTCTCCCTTCATATTGTTTCCGAACATTTGACGCTGCCGGTCTATGTACTTTTCTTCCCCAAAAGTCTCTAACTGATTCTTATGGGTTGCCAGTGTGGCTGTACCGCCATAGGCCTGACATATGAATCCGTACTGTTCAGCCAATTTCATAACTTCCTTCCAATGGCTATCCAGTTCTTTTATTTTTTCCTGATTGACTGCCACCAAATCACCTTCTTTCTACTGCTTTTTAACACTTCTGATACCTTTCCTCAGATATTCCGCATATTTATTTGTAACTTTATAGTTCCTGCACTCTTCTCTCTTCTGGTTTTTTCCCTGCCCGTCATAATGAATGCACTCATCACAGACAAAACACGGTGTTTCCATCTCACCAGTACAATTATCCCAACACTCTACGCTGTTTGCGCAGTGATTGCATATACAGCCGCCGCAAGGAGAAGCATATTGCTTTGGGATTTCGGCATATTCCTTTTTCTGCGCTACTTCCTGCTTTGGAATCAGTCCAAATTCTTCAAGCGTTATTTGATGATTCATAATTCTTCCGGCTTCCCGCAGCGTTCAAACTCGATCACCCACACCCATGGGTTTGCACGCCACCCATAGTTGTTAATATCATTTTTTCTGATAGTGGAATCCCATAAATTCGCAAATGCTTCCACTTCATTGTCACAACCTGTAGGAGAATTTGTTGGATTACATCCACCACAAGCAAGATAGCATTTCTCACAGCTTTCAGATAATGCGATTCCCTCCTCACGAAAATTTTTAATCTCTTGTAGGCGTTCTACCTTTACGTCAATTACTTTAAGCCATATCCGCGCGACCTCTTTGGGCATATGTATAGACGGTCGCCACTCTCCATGATAGCTGTACCATTTTCCCACAAATGAATCATAATCTTTTCTATCTATTGAATCTGTGTTGCCATTTTTAAATTCTATCTTTACCCCCTTACCGCCAGCCCTAAACATAATATCTGCGGTGGCTTCGTATCGGTGCGCCCTCCAACATTGCCATGTTTCCCGAACATACAGGATATCTCCTGGCTGGTATGGTGGAATCTGTGGGTTATCAAACTGTCGCTCGTTTTCGTCATAATCATATACACCCATGAAAGCATTATCACTTTTTCTGAATGTCACATAAAATCCGCATGCCTTTTTGCTTCGTGACTTCACCAATCGCCTTGTGGCGGTCTTCCCACCGTCCAGTATCGCCCGGACCATATCTGTGTTAAATAAAATCGGTAATATTCTGCTCATTTGCCTCTCCTCGCTTATGAATCAATCTCACAAATAACTTTACTATCATTACGCCCAGTATCTATCACATTAAAAGTAACGTGACAATCTATGCAGTAATATTTCATATCGCCAATTGATGTTAAAAGCCCACTGCACTCTGGACATATTGCTTTACGTCCAAATAAGTATATTTCACAGGTTTTATTCATTGCGTACTCCTTCCAGCATCCGAGTTATCCTTCAAGTAAAAACTGCTTTTCTTCCAGTCTTTCGTAAATTGTCTGACCGTTATTTGTTTCGATATATGGAAGAAAAATTTCTTCAAATCGCACCATCTCAATATCCAATAGTGCCATCTGAGCCTCTACCCAGTCTTTTAAGATTCTCCAAGCAACACGTTCTGCCTGTTCTCTGGTATCTTTTATCTGCTTCCTTGGATTCTCACGCTTTTCCTTTTTCAGCACTTTCAGACATTCATCTACCTTCACAGGAAGCCTAACCGGAATCTGCTGTGCGCCGGCATCAATCAGAAAAGAAAGTCCGGTAATAGATTCACCCTCATAATTTTTCATGATTGATCTTGCCTTGTGTTTCATAAGTATGTACTCAATTTCTGATACTGTTTTAAAACTATCTACAGTTGTTGTGTAATTCAAAATTGCCATTTCACGCCTCCTTTAAGGTTTCAACTCCCATTTTTCGGCTCTCATAATCTGCTCTTTTTCATTAAAAGTCAGACACATATTCTTTCCGCAAGCTAAACATACTCCACGCCCGCCATCCGCTATACCCATTTCATGAAATATTGATTTGCAGGCATATTGTACGGTTTCGCAATACGGACATATGATTTCATACCTTTTTCTCGTATCTTTCAATCTCCTGATCCACTCCTTACATTTTTTTCTTTTGCGGTGCTGCCCCGGCGTTCCTGCAACTCCTTCAAAAACGCAACTATATAAAAATCTATCTCTGCTTCCATCTGATATTTTTCTTCAAACCGCCGCATAAATTCGATTTCTGTATTGATTACCTTTTGAAGCAGCTTATCACTTAATTTTTCCATTTTATCCGCTCCCCCTCTGTTTTTGTGTTATGGCGGCACAAGGCCGCCATATATTATGATTTTTTGATACAAAAGCAGGGGACAACGCCGTTCGCGTTGCTGGCGTAGATGACGTTGGCGCCGCCGGAAGTGAGGACAATGCAAAAGGCCGTGCTGTAGCCTGCGTCAGGAGACGAAAGCCACCAGTAAGCCGTTTCCCTGTCTTTACATTTCACCCGATTTCTTTCATCCTTGAAATAATCAATCTGGCTGTATAATTCTTCCTCGCCATAGCATTCATCTTTTTCAAATACCTCAGAAGCAGATAAAAGGAACAATTTTGCGTCAAATTCTTTTGTCTGATCTCCGTCCTTGTATTTCCGCCTTGTTACAGCGATAATGTCCTTTAATTCGTCCGGCAGTAAATTCCATACTTCTGTATCAAGATATTTCTGCATTTCAGAAGCCGCAATTCCGCCTTTGTTACTGGCATTATCATTCATGCGATGCCTCGTAATACAGTCTTTACTGCAAAAGGTCAAATAACCATCTGATTCTTTGATTAACACAAAAGTTGCTCTGTTGCCGTTACTCAGATCGCACTCTAATTCATCATACAGCTGCAGATTATCAGCCAAATTTTCCCATGCGATCTGCTCTGATTTATGTTTAACTACCTTTGCCCCTTTGCCTGCTTGTGCTATTTTGTGCCCTTTATCTACTTTTTTCAGCCCAGTTTCCGGAAGAAAATTTGTGACATTCATTATTGCCGGGGCACTCCGCACCATTTCGGTAAATGCCGAAAGCTCCTTTTCGATATGCTCCGGGGTCCCGTCTGCCATAAACTCCGTTTTTCCGATTTTAATTTTCAATTTTGCCATAGCCATATCCTCCAATTCTTTAGTTTTGAAATTCATGCTTTTACACACATTCGCCCTGCGGTGTGAATGTTGACCTTGCATTTCTTGCTGGTTTCTCTGTGTTACTTCGATACATCTCCGCTACCTCATGTGTTATTGCCCTGCTCAAAACAGTTTCCAAAGTAGCTGTTTTATGATATCCTTCATTTGCACAGCACTTATCAACATATTGCTTAAAATCAGCGCTGTTATCATACAGCATTTTTAAATCCTGACTCATTGCACTCTCCTTTCCGCAGCTTTGCTTACTGAATCATTTATGCGTATCATTAAAATTCTCAATCGCCCATTTATTCCCCGTTGCCATTACTGCATTCCGCGTTCTTTCTTGCGGAGTTAATACGGTTGAGGGTAAACTATTCAAAGCCTCCATGATTCCGCAGTTATCGCAAACCATTGTTTTGTTATCCTCTCTTGAAACAGCAAGAAGTCTGTCAAAACTTCTGCCACATTTTGGACAAATTTTCATGTAATGCCTCCAATCTCCTCAAATGTCAGTTGCCTTCCCGGCGGTTCATAGTTCACCCAGAGTACCTCCCGCTTCCTGGAACAGACCTGGGAATATGAAATGTTCTCATATCGTTTCCATCCGGCTAACATATCCTGATAAAGCTCCGTGTCATATCCGCTAATTGCCACTGGTCCTCTATGCTTCAGCAGAATTTCCAACAGCTCCCTATGCTCTACATCATCCATTTCGCATCGGTACTGTTTCCCGTGTCGGGTTTCCAACATATACGGCGGATCGCAATATATCAGGACACTTTCATGGTTGAATCGTCTTATCAGTTCTATAGCTGGCCTGTTTTCAATCTGCACGCCCCGCAATCGTTCCGCTGCTTGACATATCTTCTCCGGAAGATGTACCCAGTCTTGCGCTGCATAGGCTTTTTCCCGACCTTGCACATCATTTTTCCATCCGACTTTTTCCCCTGTGGTACGGAATCCATGTCCCATATTCAGGCGAATATAGAAATTTACTGCCCGCCCTAGGCTGTCTTCCGGCTCCTGGCTAAAAGCCTGCTCATATACCTGTCTGGAATACGGAGTATAATATATTTCACGAGCCAGCTTCTCCGGGTCGTTTTTGATCCACTCAAATAGATTGACTACATTCCCATCCAGATCATTGACCGTTTCGATATTAGAGCGGGTTTTGTTGAATAGTATCGCTCCGCTCCCAAAGAACGGCTCTAAATAACTGTGATGTGGTGGAAACAGGCTGATAATCCAATCTGCCAAAGACCACTTGCTCCCCGGGTACTTCATTACCGCTTTCATCGTTCCCATCCTAACCGCTTTGATATTTCTGGTGTCATTCCGCCAAGTTCTCTAAACCTTGCCATGAAGTAATCTCCTAAATCTCCACACATGAACGGATCCCCGGCTTGTGAAAATCTTACCTTATATGCCATTTGATACTGGCTCATTCCATCAATCTGATTTTTATCTTCTTCCGATATCTTAAACTGTTTTCCGTATGCTTGTATCATGCCATGCCTCCTTCCTGGGCGGCAGCATCAACCGCCCATGTAGTATTCCGTGATATGTATCCTCCGAGACCAAGCGGAACGATGCTAATTTATTGCTACCGGCAGTACAATCGCCTCAAAGTCGCTGTCCTCTGCCTCTATGATCATTGGCGCTTTTGATGCCTGCAACTGTACGCCGATATTATCACAGTCAAACGCTTTTAAGGTTTCAATAACTAACCGAGCGTCAAAGCCGATTGTAAGATTCTTTTCCAGTGATTCCTGTAAAGCAATCGTTTCATGATAGTCGGTGGTACTATCTTTAATACTGACATTCAGCGTATCGCCGGATATTTCAAACTTGACCGGGCATCTTTCCTCTGTACACATCTTGGCCCGTACCATAGCATCCAATAACTCCGCTCTTGTAATGACAGTATGCAAAGGCAACTCATTGAACATATTTTGATACTTGAAATATTCACCCTCTATCAATCTGGTATATATTTCATACTCCTCTGTAACAAATACGGCACCCAGATTGTTATGCCTGATTGATACGCTTCCTTCAATGCCGATACTTTGCAGTTTATCTGTCGTATTCTTTGGTAAAAGAAGGGTAAAATCTCCAGCGTACTTTACTTTGTCCCATGCCATTACATGACCATCAAGACCCACAAAATTCAAATATCCATCTTTCGCCTGCAAACACATAGCCGTCATAATAACATTGGGGTTCTGCGCCGGCACCGCATACGATACCCTTTTCATGGATTCCAGCAGTTCAGAACTATCTAAAATAATTTCCTGTTCCTCCCCGTCCGGTATTGCTGTTTCCGGGAACTGCGCCGGATCCATCGTCTGGTACTTATTCTTAATCTTTGCAGCTTTGATTGTGATATTGTTTCCGTCTGAAACAATTTCCACCTCTCCATTAGGCAGATTACTTATAAGGTCAAAGGCTTTCATCGGAATGATGAAACATTCGCCCTCAGCACCCTCTATCTTCGCCTTAACGGTCATTTCAAGATTATTGGCGATTAAATACCCGTCTTTTACCAAAATGCCCTGTAATATGGACATTGGTGTTTTCTTCGGCACCACGCTCTTGATTTTATTTATCTTCTGTGCCAGTTCAGTTTTTTGTATCTTCATCTTTTAATTCCACTCCTTCCAAGATTAATATTGTGCATTGTTTCTCCCTCAGCCTAAACTTTTCCAACTCCTGTTCTGTCATAAACTTATGCCCGAACAGCTCCTTCATCCGCTTCCAAATATCCCATGGAATCCGGTAAAATTTGGTTAGGCCCAGGGAAACCATTACATAACAGTGAGCCCCAAACTTTTCGTATATATCAAGGCTTTCCCATTGCTTATCTGTGACAACGCTCTGGTTTATCCGGTCAGAATCCGTATGTTTTGCCTCAAACATAATGCCGGTGCCATCACATAGGATTCCTTTATAATCTGGCTGCCCCTTCTTTTCGTAATACCCTGTCACTACACCGTTCCGATCCTTTCCAGTAATATGAAACGGCTCCGGGGTTTTCTCGATATGCGCCCAACCATTCCTCAGATAAAAATCACAAGCACTGGATATCCACCGTTCAAATGTTTCTCCGGCGGCTTTGCTCCGTCTGCCAATAATCTGTTTTCTCGGATCAGCCACTGACAACACCTGCCAATCTCGTTTCGAGAATGCCTCTGATAGCTTGCAGCTTCGCAGCGCCGATTCCTTTGACGCTCCCGATTTCATCAACAATCTCTGTAATATCAACCTTCGGTATCGCCTTTGCATTGCCTTTTCCCTGATTAAAACCTTCGCTTCTCGCTTTTTCTACCCGATCCTCAACATAATTGACCAACTGCTCGTCTGTCATTTTCCGCATTTTAACGGCTTTCTCATGGATAATATTTTCATCTGTGGTTCTCCTGCAGTTTCTCTTTTTTCCCATATGTTTCTTCCTTTCTTCGCGCGTAATATTCTGAATCACTATTCCGGCCGTCTTATCGCTATATCCCTCACTGTTACGGCTCCATTGATTTTTCATCCTCAGCCTCACCTTCTTCCGGTCCTATGGTTATGCTTTCCGCCAGTTCTGCCAGTTGGGGAACATCCAAACCAATTCCTTTGCAGAATTCCTTGAAGCATTCTTTACACATAAATCCAAACTGTTTCGGTTGTTCTCCACGCTTTGACCTTGCAAGGAGAGTTATCATGTCACCCTTTCTCAGATATGCTTTGCACTCGGCACATTCAGCGCAGAGTTTATTCTGCATTTTCTCGCTGACTGTCTTGCGCTGCAGCTCCTTTGGAAAATCCCTCCGCATATTCTTCTCTCCCACAATAGGTACCAAGCTGTCTTTCATAAATACAGGAATCCCCTCCAGATCTGCCTGTCTTACCAGCTTGTCAATCCACTCCACATCGGGAACGACCTTATCCTTTCTCCTGCCAGTCTGTGCTCCGATGATTATCCATCCCAGAGACTTAAATGTCTCTCCATAACATTCCGGACAAACATCTTCCAAAAGTGGCTCAAAGCTGATAAATATGCTTTTGTGAGGTGGGAGAGCCCTCATCCGTTCCATCTCACTTTCCCGTGTAATGCTTGTGCCGTACCACAGATTGGGGGCTGACGGAACCACGATTTCGTTATATCGTTTGGCATTTTTTGTGAGAAACATATAATTGTGCTGCGGACGCTCCTCACATACGCCGAGGATATCCAATATCCATTGCTCCGGTACCCATGATCCGAACACATCTGCCATTGCCCCGACAAAAATGTTGTTCCCCATTTTCAGCTTATCGAGCGTATTCATCCGGTATCTGTGATATGTAGGCTCAAATCCAAACGGATAAACCAGAGCATTCCCTGTTTCGTTCATCATAGGCTTTTCCAGATAGTAGACAGGTTCTGATCCGTCAGCTGCATCCACCAGCTGATAATCCGCTTTCGCCATTTTGTTCAATCTCACATCTCCGGCGAATCTGGAAGTCATTGTCCTTGCATAACAATAAGAGCATTCGTGACGGCATCCCGTAATGGGATTCCATGTATGATCACACCACTCTATCTTTGACCGGTTCATAAGCCTCTCTCCTTTCCGCATATCCAAGCTCTCTGTCTGCTTTCCATACAATTCCAGAAAAATCAATCTTCTGTCCGCACTGATCGCAATATCTGGGCTGATAATTAGGACCTGCGTTCAAAATGCTCATACACCTTGGACACAAATAAGATTCATGCTCTGTAATGACAAAGCCATACTTTAAGTAAGTTCCCATCTTAGGTATAGGCTTCCTTGCTATATTTCTAAGCATCTGCATCCTCCTCCCAAAATTCCACAAAATACATTGTCTGCCCTTTACCGCCGGGGCGTTCCTTTCCGATCCGGACAGCATACCCGGCCTTTACCAACAAACAGCAGAGGGTATTCCTATCTTCATCATTCAGCTTCATCAGCAGATTTTTGATTTTATGCCTTTCCTGTTTTGCCATATCATCCCGCCTTTCTATGTTTTTTCTCAGGCTTCTGTTCGTATTCCTGCATTTTCTGTTCAAAAACCTTCACAAACGCCTTTACTTCTGGTGTCATATCGCAGTTGCGTAATCCTCGACATTGAATCACTCTCCCATGCCATTCCAGTGTATAATATGGTTTATTCGGTGCTGCTTTCTGTCTGATAAAGAAAACCATTGTCTCACCTTTTTCTACCTTTTCCATGTATGTACCAACACAATGATGAAGAAATTCCCCCTCCTCCTTTAGTTCTTCTAATTTGTTTGGCAGTCTGATAAACAATCCATCAATATCGAGATTCATAGCCTCAACTTCTGCTGTTTCTTTTCTCAGTTTTTTAAGAAGATGGTTGAATCGTTTTATTTCTTCCCTCGCCTGTTTGTCTTTGAATTTCACATATTGCTTTGACATTTCATCATGTGTCTTTTTGAAATTCTTTGGAAACAGGTTGAACTCATTTCGCATGTCATATCCCATTTTTTCAAGCCACCCGGTGTAATCAAAGTAATCCTGAGAATATGCTATCTTTTGTTCTCTGATATATCTGCGCAGCTTGTGCAATGTGGTATATTCCATAAGGTCAATATATTTTTTATAGACATTCAGATGTCCATCATCTTGTAACCAGCGCAAATCCTCAAAGTCATTCCATTTCAGATCAGGTTTGTATCTCAATATTTCCAAATCCTTTAATCTTGGATTCCCAACCTTGCGGAGCATATTATATTGGTTCTTGCTAATGCCAAGCGTTCCGAGAATACTATTCTGTCCGGCAATCAATTCCACATCTGCGCTATTCCGGTCTTCAAGGAAATCACTTGTCATTCTATAAAATCCGACTTTCAGCATCTGCTCTATAAAGGGATATTTTCTATATGAATTAAAGTAATTATCAATGAGCCATGGCGAATTAAAACGATGTTCATCATTGGCAACATTCTCGATAAAAATATCCGGAACGCTATATTTCATACAGGTATCAGCAACTGTCTCCTGCAGATTGACGTTATACATTACCACACTTCTTGGTGCGACTGTTTCGGCCGGAGGATACCATGAACTCCCCCTATCTCTGTAATAACACCACCGCATTTCATCTGTTTGCTTAAATTTCGCCCACATATAATCCGTTGCCTTATCAGCCCTGTGCACTGTCCGATACCCTTCATGGATGGTTATCCTCGGATTATGAAAGTCAAACCTAAAATCCTTTGTATGGCAGAAATATCTTGTCAGGACTTCTTCATCATGTGGTTGAACCAGTACGCTCCACTTAACCGATACCAAGTTTTGCCTGCTCATACCCTCGCTTTTCGCCTGTAAATATTTATTACAGTACGGACAGCGAATGGTTCTGTTATGCCTTACCTCATTCTCGTTATTCCAGACGCCTATCGTTTTGTGCCTAAGGTGCTTATTTTCCAGAATAAATGTTTTTCTACAACTGGTGCAGAAAGCCCTTTTTCCCTTGGTGTCATAGAAAATGTAGTTTTCATCCTTGAAGACCGTTTCCTCAATAAATGTCTGGTAATCATCCGGCAGTTCTCCGAATTTCGTCATGTCAGCATCGATAACATCAGTTTCCTTTTTATGTTTCTTCATCAACCGAGCGTTTTTGACATTTTGCTGATATTGGTCGAGCAGAGTAAACGCCGCTCTCTCTTTATACTCCTTATTATTTTGATTCCATCGGCGGAGCGTACCTTCAACTCTTTTGGCATCCCTATCTGTCAGAAATTCCAATTGATGATAATTCCACCAGTATTCACTCCATCCACTATCCCTGCATACCAGATAAAGTAACGCCCCTGTCCTCCACTTGCCGCAATCAACTTCAAAGGTTATATAATCATCCTTCTGGCAGAAAACCCTAAATAACAGGGATATGTCATTTTTGTTCTTTCCGCTTACCTGATACACGTTAAGAATTAACGTTTCCTCCATCCCGATTTTTTTCTTTTGTGATATAATCACACCACGGATTTTTTCATTTACTATTGCCACCTCATGAATCCGTCCTGTATCAGCCTTGGGAATCGGTATTGTTTTCAATACTTTCTTTATCATCCATACCGCCTCCCTTACATGCCCATCAGAGAGAACATATCCATCTGTCCTTCCAGTTCGTTCTTCTTAGGCTTTTGTTTCTGAACTTCACGCTGCGGCTTTGGCGCTGCCGATTTCTTTTCTTCTGCCTTTTCAATTTTGGAAGATTTTGCAGATGTGGATTTTCCCTTTTTCTCTGCACTCTGTTTCTTTTTTTCAGCAGCTTTCTTCTTCCGTTCCGCTTCTTCCTTGGCTTTCTTTTCTTCCAGTGCCTTATCATCTAAATGGAAATAGTCTTCGGCCCATTCATACACTACATCATCACGCACCGGTCCAGATTTGCCACTCAGCTTTTTCCTTGCTTCTTCATGGATATACTGATAGCATTTTTCCCAAGTCTTATGGTTCTGGCAGATATCCGCCGCCAAACTCTCAGATTGCCTGCACCGTTCCGCCAGATATTCAATAACCGGCTTGGCAAATTCCTTATCTTTTGCCTTTTCCAGTTCTGCCTGCAACTTTGCAACCGCCCCATCCACTCCCGAATATACCGGCGCAGGCTTTTCTGTTTTGTCCTTTTCTTCTTCCACCTGCTCACTTCCTGTAATATCCGCTGGTTTTTCCGTGGAATCGCTCTCTTTTTCGGTCTTATCCTCACCGGTTTCCTCTGTCGCATCATCCGGCTTATCCAGCCATCCACAACGGCTATTGCATGGCTCGGAGCATTCGGAACAGCATTTCACCCCTTTACCGCAATAAGCCGCTGCGCCGCAGACACCGCTTTGGCTTTTCCCCTTAATGCACTCTGCAGCATTGTTGTTCTCCTTCTGGACTTCTGCCGAAACCGCATGATCAAACGCCTGCTTTTCAATACTCGCAATCGTTTTTCCCATCAGCGTTTCCGGCTCGGTCTGATTTCCCGATAATTCTTCATACTCCGCCGCAAGCATTTCATTATCCACATCAAATAACGTGTTCCCGTTTTCATCATAAAAGGTTGTTTTCTTATCTCTCCTCAGCACCTTGTACTTCACATTATTTGCTGTAATCTCACATTGCTTTTCTGCATCCGCATAGGAAGTGGATAGATACTCTTTTACCGCTTCATGCTGAATAATGTTCCTGACAGTCTGCCATTCCTCCGACTGTAATGCCTTTTTGCTTTCTTCCGTCATAACGCTTCCTCCTGTTCAAAATTGAAAAAATATGTAAGCTGCTCTTTTCCCACTGTTTTTTGAGTGGTTGCGGTTCCACTGATCATGCTGAATGTCTGTATCATCCGTCTCATGGTCCATATCTCGCTATGGAACATTGGCATATACCATATTTCCTGATACTCGCTTTCCCGTGGGAACAAAACGGAGCCGGTCAAGGGATGTAACAGGCTGTCGCCTACGACAATATATCCAGCGCACCCCAGAAGTGAAAGCTGTATATACGCCATCATGGCTACCACACGATCTATATCTTGTCCTGCGAATAACACATGATTCTGGTAATTGATATTCTTGCTCCGGAATACATTCGCTGCCGCTATCATCATGGCGCCGCCTCCTATACATGGATCCCCCACAGAAATCCACCCTTTTTCCTCGATCTCCGCTTTGCTGTCTCCCACCGTTACCTCTGCCATTAAATGGCACACATTGTACGGAGTGAAAAACTGTCCTTTCCAATGGTTTCCAAGGTTCAGCTTCATGTACATAGCGCCCAGGAAATCCTGATCCGGATTGTTCTCCAATGCCATAACAACTACATTCAGCACCTTTGCCGCCATTTCCACCGAGCCAATACGCTTGATGCACCGCTCATATTCTTTTTCCCTCTCCTCGTAGTGTTCTGGCGTCCTGTCTACTGCATTGCTGATCGAACATGCCATGACACTCATAAGGTCGGCCCATACTTCCCATGCGCTTCGGCTGTAACACAGCTTCTGGAATAAATCCAAGAATTCCTTTTCGCTTCCCTGCAATGTTCCCTGATGCTTAACTTTCATCTCTCACCTCCTCTCTACGAAAACAGTCTGTAATTCAATTCTTTGCCCTGCAGATGTATAATGTTTCCCCGGCACATTTCGATCAGACGGCTTCCAATCGCCTCGTCAAACTCCAATAATTCATCCAGTGCTTTCTCGGTTGATATAATAACTGGCAGACTATTCATGTACCGGTAATTCACGATTTCATACATGATATTCACATCTGATTCTGTAATCCTGCCCTTCAGCAGATCATCTATGTACAGCACCCTTGCCCCGGCATACCTGCTTACTTCCCTGTTATAATCCGCTTCGTCCGTCATCCGCTGCTTAATCTTTGTAACCGTATTTCTGTACGTCATATACGTTACTGCTATATTTCCGCTCATGAGGCGGCTGCATATTGCCGTTCCCAAATGTGTCTTCCCTGATCCGACCTGCCCATAGAACATAATTGAATTATTCCGGGTATGCTCTATGTCTAAAAAACTCCGGCAGTATTCAACTGCTTTGCCTTTGGCATTCATAAGCTGCGGATCATTCCGGGTATCGAAATTCTCAAAACATTTTGTCTGGAACTCCTGCGATATGCCGCTCTGCATCATCAGCCGCCTCGATTCACATACATCACAGCGTTTCATGCGGATATGCCCCTCATGGATTACCTCTACCCATCCGCTATCCCTGCATTTAGTGCATTTATAATTTTTCTTGTCCTGCGGAGAATCTGGTAAATGCCTCTGTTTCATATCCGCCAAGGTCTTTTCAAGCTCTGTCACCGAAAATCACCCCGATTCTCAGACAGCAATTTGTCCAGTCTGCCGCCATAAGCCTCTTTCTGTCCATACGAGGATCTGAAACCCGATGTGCCGCCTTTATCCTGCTCCTTTTGAAGCCATGTGGTGATAAACCGCTTTATGCCCCTGGGCGTCTTTCTTTTCGCCGGATTGGATAACAGCCATCCTTTCATGTTTCGTAAGCACTGCATAACATCAACCGCGGGGTAAAGCTCCGACCACTCCTTAACATCAGTCTTTGATACCGGCCATTCTTCCCCCGTATTAAGCTGCAGGGTAATCAACGGCGGTTCCTGTGGCTCTGAGTGATTTAATCGCTCGGAGCAAATATCCGCATTGGATTCCGTATTGGATTCCGACTGGATTGGATTACGGGAACTAATGCAATCATCTGTATACATTTGCTTGCAAGTTTCGTCATATGCTGGGTACTTGCTTTTCTTCGCCCGGATATTCTGATGATTCTCCCAGGTTACCAATTGCAGGGTCGGTCGTCCTTGTGCCTCATACACTCGGACCAGCCCAACAGCCGACAGCCTATTAAGAGCCTTGTCAATATCCTTTTCTGTAATGTTTTTTAACGGGAAACACTGCCCCTTGATGATTTTCGTTCTTGCATCGAATCTTCCGTAATCGTCACAACTGACAATCAGCCGGTAAAATAGCACTTCTTCAAGCCAGGACAAGGAATCAATCTCCTCACTTCGGCAGATACTTTCCTTCAATATCCTGTTTGGCACATAACCACATCCTTTCATTCCGGATTCCTGCTTCTCCCCGGAGATAATTTAGTAAATAACTTTGCTTCCATGTTCCGTCTTAACCACATCCAAATTCTGGGGGAAACGTGCTTTCATAGTCGGATCATGGGTAATAGCCATAATCTTAATGTTTTCATACCTGCTCTGGATGGTTTCAAGTGCATCACAATATGCCTGTATTCCATCGCCGTCCAGGAACGGCGGCTCATCTATAAAAAGCATCCCTAACTGGATCCCCGCAGATGATGATTTGGTTTCCGCAAGCGCCAGTATTACCGACAGGGAAGACTTTACTTTTTCCCCGCCCGATTTTGAAAGGTATGGAAGGCTGCTTTTACCGTATTCCTCAATGAAAATATCCAGTGTGACCACTTCCTTTTTGGAATTGCTTTTCAGTATTTTTTCCGTCTTGAATTCAATTCCCATTTTTCCGCCTGTCATTTGGCCGAGGATATTATTCGCCGTTGCTGTCAGCTGTGGAAGAATGGAACGCACAATCTGATGGGGGATTCCATCCTGCGAAAATGCAGATTTCAAAACATCATAATCTGCTGTCTCCGCAGCGGCTTCATTCTTTTTCTGCCGGAGAACGTCTATTTCAGCAGTTAATTCCTCGATCTGCTCTAACTTCTGTTTTAAGGCGCCGACTTCCATCTGCATATTTCTGATATCCGAATTAACCGCGTCTATGACAATATTCATGCCGGTAACCGCAGCGGTCAGTTCTTCAATCCCTGCCATTGCCTTTTCTTCCTTTTCGATATCCGCTTTCTTCTCGGAAATCTCATTATCGATACCGACAATCTCGTCTGCTAGTTCAAGAAAACGACTCATTGCAGTGCTCTTTCTCTCCTCTGCCACCGGCAGCTGCTTTTCCCGGTCAAGCCACGGTTTCAGCATCTGGATATTGGATTGCACAATGGCATATTCCTCAAATGCTTTCTTATACTTATCCTGTTCCTGTGCCGCCGCAGATGCCTTTAATTTGACCGTAGCAAGCCTTTTTTCACAGTCAGATATATTCGACTGTATGTGTTCACTAGAGGCGGAAATCAAGGCGATTTGATTTGCTCTTTCTTCCAACTTTTTCAGCTGCTCCGGGGCATCTGACAGTTCCTTTACCTTTGCGGAATATTCAGCCAAGAGTTTTTCATCATATCCGACAGCCAGTATTGCTTTTTCTGCTTCTTCCACCGCCGCAATCAACTCCTGCAAAAGAGGTTCCTGCTCTGCCTGGAAAGAATCGATCTCCGCTTCCACCGCCGGAAGCTGTTTCTTTGCCTCCAGAGCATCCGCTAAGAATCTGCACTCTGCATTCTCAATATCCGGGCATCCGGAATTCTGTAATAATTCCGTCCGTCTTTCCAGATCAGCTTTTTTTGAACTCAGCCTTGCTGTTTCCTGATTGATATATGCTTTTTTGCTGTCTACTGCATATGCCCTGCGGTCCCTCTCAGATTTCGCCTCAACGAATCTTGTCTGCAGCTCCTTTGCCTGCCTGAGCAGTTCAGAATATTTCTCATATTCCGAATTTCTATCCCGGATGTCTTTTTCATCCACAGGGATTTCCAATGCCGCCTTTTTGCCTTCTGCCGATTGAAGCTGTGTTTTTAAGTCATTCATCTGCACTTCTTCATATCTGGCCTGCTTTTCCAGTTCGGCAACCTCCGCCTGTTTGGCGGAATAAAGAGCCGCCTCTGCCGAAAATTCCTTTTCCTTTTCAAGAAAAGAATTGTATTCGGCAACTTTCGCCTCAATCTCTGTCCTTCCGTCCAAAATCGCAGAGCTGGCATTTATAATGTCCTGCTGGGAAGCTTTATTCTGCTCTGCCGCAGCCTTTTTACTCTCTAACGTTCTGACAGATGCTGACAATTTATTCCGCCTTTCAGCGGCTTCCTGCTGGTGCGAGAGAGCCAGCTTTTTCTTATCCCTCTCCTCCGTCTTAGATTTCAGCAGTCTTTCTTTTCCCTCTATGTCCTCTGACAGGATGCGGATTCTGGCTTCCGGCTCCCCATGCCCTTTGATCGTTGTTTCGTGGATATCAATCTCCTGCTCCAGATTCCTTTTCTTTGCACCAAATACTTTTGCCTTATCGTAAGAAATCTTCTCCATTGCCTGATATATGCCAAGTCCGAGCAGGTTTCCAAGGATAATCATCCGGTCTTCCTTTGGCGCCTGTAAAAATAATCCATACTGATCCTGCATAATCAATGCGCACGATTTGAATGTAAGGCTGTCCATGCCAAGAATATTGATGATCTCTGTCTGGGTATCCTTATATTTTTCCTTTGATCTGTCGGTCCACTCTCCATCCACCAGCTCTGCCAGATTAAGGGTTCCTTTCCCGGATCGTGCTCTCGTCCTGGTTACTCTGAATGTCTTCTCCCCTATGCGGAATGTGAACATGATTGCCCCGGAACGCGCCTTTTCATCATTTCTGATCCAGCTTGTCAGATCTCCCTCCCGCGGTTCTTCATAAAGGCAGTCAATAATGGCATCCATAAATAAGCTGCTCTTTCCTGCCCCATTCTGCCCGTTGATTGTGCAGAAGCTGATATCCTCAAAGTTGAATGTTTCCTCTTCATAATTGCGGTAGTTCTTGACGGAAATCTCTACCGGCTCAAATGTTCCAGTTGCGGCTGACATTGATATGCCTGCCTCCGCCTCCGCGATAACCGGCCTTGCTTTTAATATCAGCTCCTGTATCTTTTCTTCCGGATACTGCTTTTCTTCAAGGTATTCCCTGAGATTTACTTCCGGATCCGTTGTGCCAAACATATTGCTCCGGTCTGCCGACTCGCCTATCTTTTCCGGGAGAATTTCTTTTACCATAAACGCCCCATCATCAAGCAGCTGCCTTTCCAGACTCGCCTTATTCAATGCCTTGTTATTCTCATAGGTACAGCTATAGATCACCCTTGCAATCTTTCCGTCAACTTCGCCCCTCCAGCGCTGCGTTCCCACCATGTCATAAGCGCCGGCGTTAATCATTCCGATATCATCATCATTCAGATGTATTGTCATAAATTCCCGGTACGGCGTCTTGTAGAAATCACGGACCCACCCAATAGGTGTGCTTTCATGTATCCAGAATCCCCTTTCCTGCCCTTCATCATTAAAGTTCATGGCATTTATGGCGCCGGAATAATAGCAGTTTTCCAGATTGGGGACTTTCTGCGGCCTATGGATATGCCCAAGGGCAACCAGATCAAAATCTGCCGCCTGCAAAGTTTCCAGCGGAAGGATCGGTTCAAACTGTGTCAGCATCATCACCTGCCCGCTCTCCGTATTACAGCCGGGCACTGTGTAATGTGACATAAGGATTGACTTCTTTTCCGGGTCGCACTGTGCTTTTAATCCGAGGACAATATTGCTTAATTCATGCGTGAATACTTCATTTTCCTCTTCCTTTGACAGACCGGGAAATTTCGCCCGGTAAACTCCCCTGTCAAAGCCTGGCAGGACTGCAATATCAAATTCCTCCACCGATACCACTTTGGGAACTGCCACAACCTCCACATTCCCTACAAGATCAAAGTGCGCTTCCAGCTCTGCGAACGCTTCCGATGAATCATGGTTAGGCGTTCCGCGCATTATAATCACATATTTTGCAGCCGCCGAGAGGTCGAGGATTATCTTCCTCGCTTGCAGCACTTCCTTGTGGCTTCTTCCCTGCCAGATTTCTGCCTTATCAAAAATATCCCCCGACACCAGTACCAGCTCCGGCTTTTCTTCTTGTGCTACACGCACCATCTCCTCCAGACACTTAATTGTGTCCTGAGAACGGAGATTTACCCCGTTCTCTTCCGGCCCCCGGAAACTGCCAAGATGCCAGTCTGCAGTATGTAATATCTTCATTTGCCAATCGCCTCCTTTGTCGCCTTCATCGTGTAGATCATGTTATTCAGCTGCAACTCCAGCTTTCTAAACACCGATTCCTCTATCCCGCAAAAATCAATGCCGTCCTTTCCCCACTGTTCCCCGACAAAGAGGACATTCCCCATGATCGGATTCCCATGCTTTTCCGACTCGTAAAGGTAGCTGCCGATCAGGTTCGGCTCATTCTCCTTCGGCAGACCCTCTTCATCGACCAGCATGCTCACGCACTGCCCCTGTATCTTTGTCGGATGGTCTTTCATGCCAAGGTCCTTATACAGCCGCCTCGGCATTACATGCTCATAGTTGTTACAGTGGTTCCCGATAAGCCCCCGCAGGACTTCATTCTGCTGTACACAATCCCCCTCCGGAAAATCATGCACTGTAAGCTCCATATCCGTAGAAATCTTAATCAGCTTCATTATTTCCCCGCTCCTTTCTGGCATTTCATGCACAAAGGTCTGCCATATTTCTTGATAGAGTATTCGTGTACCTTTTCATTGATGGAAGCGCCGCATTCATCACATTGGTAGCTGGCTTCTTCCTGCTCCTTAACTAACTTCTGGCACTTCTGGCAAAGGGGCGTTCCGAAATTCTCTACCGAATAGGTCCAGATCCTTTCATTTATGCGGTCCCCGCACTTCTCGCAATACCAATCGTTCCGCTCCCTTTCATCCATTTCGGTTCCCGGCTGTTCCTGATCCGCTGGCTGCTGATAATCCTCCCCATATTCCCCATCTGCCGGAATATCTGATGCAAATGCCGGATTGTTAAGGTTTTCATCCGGATTAAAGGTATCGTCAAATGCCTCCTGTGAAAATGCTATCTGTTCCATTGCCGGCGGCATTGCGGATGCCCCGAACATATTCCCCATGGAGTTCATCCCCTGCTGGAGCATTGCCTGCCTTACCCTTGCGTCCGAATAATCCGGCGAGAAATTAACTGTCGGCACTGCAAACGGTTTTTTCAGTTCATCGGGCGAATAAGTGCCTTTGATGCCAAGCAAAGCCCTTACCACCCGCAGGATTGCCCCGGTCTGTGCCTTTTCAGAAGCGGTCTTTCTGAGAAGCGTCATATTAACGAGCATGGACCGCTCGATATACTTCTCCCTGTCGCAGTCATCAATCACAAACTTTTTGATAGGATATTCCCTGCCGTTATATGTCCTTGTTTCATTGGTATCTTCCCAATGGCCCTTGAACATTTCCTCCGCTGCCTTTGCAGCCTTCCAGTCTGTTATCCCCATGATGGACTTATCCATGAATTCAAGGCGGTACTTTGCTTCTTCATCGTCAAGGCAGATCCGCTTGGTTTCTGCATGCGTCTTAAATGTCCCGTCCGGAAGCCTTACTGCCCCATACGCTTTCCCGACATAGGTGTTTGCATTCTCGCGCATGACCGTAGTGTATTCCGGATGGAACTGGATGCCGGCTGCAGTCGCAAGTTTCATGAGCAAAGGCTTTGCCAGTGAAAAGACATCCTTATAAATCGCTTTCCCCTGTCCATCTTCCCCTGCCTTTATACTGCCGACCTTGAAAATGTCGCCTGAGTTCTCGGAGGTGTCAGCCACCACCTCCATTACCGTACATTTGTAAAATGGATTGATCTGCACTGATGTAGCTGCTGGTATCAGCAGATTGCAGTTTTGATATTTTGACTGAATTTCAGCCAAAGCGTTAGAATTACTCATAAAATTACCTCCATATTGTATATTTTTGCTTGATTTATTAAGCCGGAGCTGATACAATATGGGTAGCTGATGGAGCGCCTTTTACACAATGTGTGAGGTGCTCTTTTTCCATATTGCCAAGTTCCCGGCACAAATCCACTGTAAATTTTGAGAACGCAAGGCTTCTGACATATTCCTCTGTCAGCTTCACAAGATACCAGTGCTGTAAGACGACACTCCTTTTCTCGCGTTCATAAATATACTTCTGCTTTCTTTCAGCACACTTCAAAGCCTCCTCAAACTGGCTGTCTGATATGCTGTATCCAAGCAGTTCCTCTACTTCCCTTTTTTCCATGCTTTCACCGCCTTTGCTGATAAGAATTTCATAACAAGTCCAATGAGTTTATAAGCCACAAAGAAAACTACGGGGATCATCAGGTATTCACCGCCGACAGCCTTATAGCCCCTTTCTTCATAGGCAGCTGCAATAAGGTATTGTGCCGCTAAAGCAGTGATGAAAAGCGAAATGCATATTCTCACTGCATATGCGTATATTCTGGAAAAGACGTTTGCAATATCCAGTTTCATTTTTTCCTCTGCCAGCATGATATAGATTGTTTTTCTCACTCCCGCTCCCCCTTCTGTCTGCTGAAATACATATCATCCACCTGTATATACGGCTCTGTGCCGGGCAGATACCCATTTGATGTAAAATAATAAATATCTTCCGGTATCCTCTCCGCATCCAGCGCGTACTGTAACGCTTCCATACAGCTGTCATTTGGGATTACCCTGTCATATCTCCCATTCCATACACAACTGAACTGCTTTTCCTGGAAAATAACTTCCTCGATAGAATCCGGGAACAAATCTGATTCCACCCTGTTGAGGATCACACAGGCTATGTACCACTGCGCCTCCCAGTCTTCCCCTTCCGCCTCCGCCATGATGATCTGGGAAATCATGTCAAATTCCTCGAACGTGATCGTTTCAAAAAAATCCGAGGTATAAACTAAAATCTTCTCCTGCTCTTCGGCATGGCACGTCAGCGGCTGGTGCCATAGCCACAAAAGCAGGGCTAAATTAAACAACAGTAATCGCTTCATTTTCTCTCCTTAAAATCATTCTTAATTGGCCGGTATGCTGCTCCACTTCCGTATGCAGAACAGACATTTTAGGCTTTTCCTCCACCCTGTCTTTGCAGTCGCATGGTTCGCCCGGATCCAGGTGCGCCCCGCAATTAGGGCAAACATTGTAATATGCCATTTCACGCCTCCTTTTCTCCAATAATCACTTTATCTACTTCCTCAATGGGAATATCATAAATATCCGAAAACAGATATTTATTTGCTTTTCCGGATGGGAACGGATGGTTCCCCTTTTTCTTCGCACATTCATTCACCTGGCGGACAATATCATATGCCTTGCTTTTACCGCATCCTAAAAGCGCCTCTACATCCTCATGAGTGATGAATATCCTTGTGCTCCGTTCGGCAACCCCCGGAGCCTTCACTAAAGTTTCCATACTGCCCCTCCTTTGATAGATCCTGCTTTACCAGTTGATCCAAAGTAACACCGAAGTAATCTGCCAGCTTTTCTAAACTTTCAACAGATATGCCGCATTTTCCCATTTCAATAAGGGATAAACTGCTTTTGTTCTTTAGCCCTACCAGTTCCCCTATCTGCTCCTGCGTCATTCCATACTTTGTGCGGAGATAACGAAGATTGATTGCATACATGGGTATTGGCGGTCTTAAACTTTTTAATATCAACTCATCGAGCGATACCATGAAAAAAGCTGCTATCTTAACAATGGTTTCAATGTCTGGAACTCGTTTTCCTCTTTCCCACATTGATACTGCCCCGCAGGTAGTGTTCAAATATTCTGCCAGATCTGTCTGGTTTATTTTTTTCAATGTCCGGAGATACTGTAAATTTTCCGCTAAATACAAACCCCTTTCCTCCCTTATGTGCAAACAGGATTCAGATTCCGTATTGGATTCCGTCTGGATTGGATTACGGGTGCAACTGAATACACTTGAATGCGATTGTATGCCATCGCAGGTTACAAATTTTTCTTTATCCAGACTCTCAAATTCTGTGAAACTGTTTCCAGCTCCTCCAAATTTCTAAGCACTTTGTCCATCTCTGGCTTTTCGTCCTCTGATATGATCCCATCTTCTGTAATGCTCAACAGAAGTTCTTTGGTTTCACCGATTTTCCGGAATGATGCAAGCGCTTTGACTGTAATCCTGTCTATCCCTGTCGCCTTGACTTCCGGAACATCTTCCCCAAGAGGACAACAATTCCTGCAATAAAAATTTCTCAGTTCGGGCGCATTATACAAATCAGCCATCAAATGGATCTCCTCCGGATAAGGATTGACGAGACCGCTTTCAATCCGATATAATCTGCCCCGGTCTATCGACATAATATCTGCCGCTCCCTCGCGGCTGCTCAACTGTTCATTGTGCGCTGAAGCCTTGCAACGTGCCTGATAGAACACATTGGCGCTTGTCTTCGCTGCTATATTTGCCATTTTGTTTTCCACCTCCAAGATATATAATTTCTAAAGTCAATCATTTATGGACTTAATTGGCAAAAAAATCCGTGGATTTATTACATGCAACCGAAATATTAACAGCCATTTCATAACTTAGGCGGATGTTCCCTCTTTCTAATTCCGATACCCACTGCTTGGACTTTCCAATCAATTTTCCAAGCTCAGTTTGAGTAAGTTTTGCATCATTTCGAGCTTCTTTAACTCTTTTGGGAACATTTAGTGTATTGGTGTCCATGTATATATCCTCCTTTCAGTCCATTTATCATGGACATTTATATAATAGTCCATTAAATATGGATTGTCAATAAATTTTGTCAATTTTTTTTGGACTTATGTTCAATCACATTGAAAGTCCATATTTTTTGGACTATAATTATTTTATGAGGAGGATTTAATATGATAGGGATTCGAATTAAACAATTGAGAGAAGAACTTGGCATTACTCAATCCGAATTGGGTAAAAAGCTCGGAGTAGTCAAACAAACTATCAGCAGTTGGGAAAACGATGTTTCCAACCCAAATAATGAAGCTATCGCATTGATGGCAAATATTTTTAATGTAAGTACCGATTATTTGTTGGGTAACTCCAATAATTCTTCTTTGCGCGAAAGCTTATCAGAAAACAGTTCTAGTTATTTTTTCTTTTTTGATGAAATGCTAAAAAATGTTTTTACAACCAGATTTAAAAAAGTATTAGACGCACGCTCGATTTCGTTAGCACAATTTTCCGTAATTTCTAATATTGATAATGCAAAATGTGAAGATTATTTCAACGGAAAATATGAACCATCATTAGAAGACCTAATAACTATATCACAAACGCTGAATGTATCTACGGATTATTTATTAGGGCAAATCAATATACAAGCAGAAAAAGCTCTGAACGGATTTAAACAGCTAAATGAAGATAATAAAGATATAATCGTAGGCGACACAAAAAAATATATTAAAGAACAACAATATGAGGGCACCGTTGCAGCGGATGAAGATCCTCTTGGAAAAGTTGCTGGAAAATAATTTCCTTCGAGTGGTACCGAAGGAATAAACACAGAAAAAAATAATCTTGATTTACGAACATTAGAATGGAGGAATTTGAAATGGTATGGACGGAAGCATGGACAGATTTTGTATTTTGCCTATTTTTAGGATGGTTAGGAGTTCATAAATTCAGAGAAAAGAAGATGGGGATGGGAATTCTTTACCTATGTACATTTGGACTATTTTTTATCGGTTGGTTTGTTGATATTATCCGATACCTCATAGCTGCAATCAAAGGAGAACGGATTCAAGGTAACAGACCGAAGCATTTATCTGCAGATGATCCGCTCCCAGTTGTATCCTCAAATGTGATGCTCTCAAATGGTGAAATATGCCATTATTGCAACGCTGCCACTCATATAAAGACTAAAAATGTTGTTGTAGGATATTCTGGCGGGAGCAGAGGGTCCACTATCAGAATCGCTAAAGGTATGTCTGTAAGGGTCGGAGCACATAAAGCTTCCCCTATTAGGGGCGATGTGCAGGAAAGAACAGATGGTGTTTTATCAATAACTAATAAACGAGTAGTATTCTCTGGAAATAAAGGCGCTTTTGATAAAAAAATATCGGCACTATCAGCTGTTACGCCATATAGAAACGGTATTGCTTTCCAGTTCAATGATAAACAATATCCTTTAGAAACAAAAGAGCCGGAATATGTATATGAAATACTGGCCCGTATCATAAATTCTTCTGAGGAATTTTAACAATGCCAGCCTATAAATACACACTCAAAAATGGAAAAACCATGTGGTACGCTGCTTTCAATTATACTGACTGGACCGGCCAGTATAGGCATACCTGTAAACGGGGCTTTAAGACGCAGCGGGAGGCAAAGGAATATGAGAGCTCTTTCCTAAACCAGCAGGCTGCTTCCAGTGATATCCTGTTTTCGAGCCTGATCGAAAATTATATGGAAGATATGCGGCACCGTCTGAAACCTACGACCATGGAAAACAAAAGGAATATCATAGAAGGGAAGCTGCTCCCCTACTTCTCCCGGCTGAAAGTGTGCGACATTGATACGATAAAGATCCGGAAATGGCAGAATGAACTTATCTCCTTCCGGGATGAAGCAGGGAAGCCATACTCCCAGACGTATCTGAAGACCGTAAACAACCAAATGTCCGCCATTATGAATTATGCTGTAAAACATTACGGCCTTGCATCTAACCCATGCAGAGCCGCCGGCAGCATTGGGAAAAGCCATGCGGAGGAAATGAAGTTCTGGACCCAGGAGCAATACGAGCTTTTCGCAAAAAGCATACAGAAATCAGCTATAAGGCTGGCATTTGATATCCTGTTTTACAGCGGAATCCGCGAAGGGGAACTGCTTGCCTTAACCCCGGCCG
>JAMPFS010000017.1 GCA_023664325.1 Clostridium sp. | reverse complement strand
GAAGAAATTATTTACAAAAAATGCTTGAAGAAGGGGCATTAAAAATGACTATACCTGATAAGCCGTCAAGTAGGAATCAAAAATATTATTCGTAGAAATTATCTTAACCATATCCTGACCAAAATGGTTAGGATATGGTTAAGATACAGACAAGCAAAACGACTATAAAGATTTGAGGATAGAGGGCATCGGGGATTTGCTCTGTGATAACATCATGATAACAAAAATTTCCAAAACGTCAGATACGAGGTGTATATCAAGTAAAAAAACACTCAAAATACCCTGAAAATCACCTGAAAATACAATGAATTCCAAGACAGAAAACCGTGAGGGTGGATGATACAGATTCAATATTAAAACGAGTACCGCAATTCCTTGAAAAATCAAGGGGTTGCGGTTTCTTTAATCAAAACAAAATAAATAGATTTATTGCCGATAAAGTGGTATACTATATTCAATAGCAGAGAAATATAAAACGAATCCAGATAGAGGGAAACGAATGCGATACTTATCGGTTGCAGAAATTGCAAAAAAATGGGATATATCGGAGCGTAGTGTAAGAAACTACTGTGCGGCTGGTCGTGTGGTTGGGGCATTTCTTACCGGAAAAACATGGAATATTCCGGAGGATGCTGTGAAACCGGAGCGAGCCAATCAGAAGAAAGTACTGCCTCAGACACTTTTAGATATTTTAAAAGAACAAAAGTTGAGTAAATATCCCGGGGGCATTTATCACAAAACACAGATTGAATTCACCTATAATTCCAATCACATGGAAGGGAGTCGATTGACCCATGACCAGACCAGATATATCTTTGAAACCAACACCATAGGAATGGAAAATGAAGTCATTAACGTAGATGATGTGATTGAAACGGTGAATCATTTTCGCTGTATTGATTTGATTATTGAGAATGCTAAAGCAGTGTTGACCGAGAAATTTATTAAGGAGCTCCATTTGATTTTAAAGAACGGAACTACCGATTCCAGAAAAGAGTGGTTTGCGGTTGGTGACTATAAGAAACTG
This sequence comes from Clostridium sp., assembly GCA_023664325.1. Classification (GTDB taxonomy): domain Bacteria; phylum Bacillota; class Clostridia; order Lachnospirales; family Lachnospiraceae; genus CAG-590. The sequence goes on along the minus strand of JAMPFS010000017.1, from coordinate 53,341 downwards.
CCCAATGAAGTTGGTGGAATGGAAACTGCTCTTCCGGAGGAAGTGGTAGGTAAAATGAAAGCGTTGCTGACGGAGTACAATGCCAAAGAAAACAAAATTCTGAATGACATTTTAGAGTTCCATGTAAAGTTTGAAAGAATCCATCCTTTTCAAGATGGCAATGGTCGTGTAGGAAGATTGATTATGTTCAAGGAATGTTTGAAATACAATATTGTACCATTTATTATTGAGGACAATTTGAAACTGTATTATTATCGCGGTTTAAGGGAATGGAATCAGGAAAAGGGATATTTGACCGATACCTGTTTGGCAGCACAGGATAAATACAAGACTTACCTTGATTTTTTCCGGATTGAACATGAGGAGTAATTTAATTAAAGATACACCCGAACTTCTCTTGCGTGTTTACAGTCTGGGGCTTTCCGATTTCTCGGAAAGCCCTTTTTTCTATAAAAAAATACGCTGCTTTATTTAGAAAATTTCCCATCTTGCCGATATTTAATATATAGTGAATGCAAAATAGTATTTATGTTCAGAAACGTTTGAAAATCTGGCAGTGTGCATGGAGGCACAATATTATCATTTAAGGAGGAATCGTATGAGCAGGATGACAGGAATACAGGGAAACGGAATTTTTACAGTGAATGCTAATCAGGTGCAGCGGCATGATGCAGATGGCAGGATGGCGGATGCTCAGAATAAAAAAGGAGCTGCTATTTTTGCCGGTGATTTGAATATGGGACAGGACAGCATTTTGGCGAAAAAGCAGAAGGCACAAAAAGAGGCAATGAAGATGATTCGGGATGTGTTTGCTGACGATATGAAGACAGATGCAGAACAAATGGCGAGAGAGCAGCACATTGAGCAGTTAAAGAAGCAAAATGAAAAAGTCAGATCGAACTTGGATGATGTTGCAAGTATGCGTGAGAGCCTGATGGAACAGTATGAGATTACAGAAGACAGTCAGGAACAGAAGGATTTAGAACTGGTGAGGAAGGTAAATGCCTCGGATGATCCATTTGCCAAAGACAAGCTGACAGATGAAGAAAAGGAACGCTATGCGCAGATTATGGAGCGGGGGCTTACGGAGTATCAGGAACATTCTCTTATGCTGGATGATGTGGAAAAAGAGCTAAACGGCTTGATATCCGATAATCAGAAAGATATTGCCATCGAGGAGGAGACCATTTGGAATACGGATATGGCACGCTTAAAGAAGCATCCGATGAAGGATGCTGCGAAAAATGCAGCGAAGCATTTGGAGGCAGCGCGCAAGGAAATGATCGGTGATCTGTATAATGAGTCGAAGGAGCAGATAGACGAGAAGATAGAGGAAGCAAAAGAGGAACAGAAGGAAAAGGCAGAGGAGAAAAAGGAGAAAGAAAAGGAAGAGGCAGTCAGGGAAGCGAAGGAACTGGAACGGGAAATTATGCTTCAAAAGACGCAGGAAGGTGTGCAGGAGCGTATAGAGGAGCAGACTGCGAGAGCGAAAGCCCGCAGCCAGACATCACTGCAAAATCAGCTCAATGAAGATATTTTGGATGATATCAATGAAGGCATTGATAAGTCGGCAGATGTTGAACAGAAGATTAAAGATTTGTTGGATAAGATGAGTCTGTTACAGGAGGACTTAAAGGGCGCAGCCGTAGATAATTCTCTGTAGAAGTATTTAGACATTTGCAATACGGGCTGTAGTAAATGAATGCCGTCGGTCGTTGGCAGTGTTTTTAGGAGGTGATAGAGCAAAGAGGCAAACAGGCAATTTCCGGAAGTCTTTCCAGGCTTTCGGATGGGAACAGAATTGGCACAGTATACTTTAAAATGCAGGCGGAATATTGAAATGAGCAAAAATATTGAATGAACAGGAGGAGTCAGAGATGAAATTCGAAGATATCATATTACAAAAGGTGGAATATAAAAAAACATACTAGGATATGAGAACAGTCCATGTTTATTAGATTTTTATGCGGAGGCGCTTGTCCGGAAATATGTAACGCAGGAAGGAATAGAAGCAGATTATGTTTTATGCTATCATCTTCAAAGTATTATTCTGTTTAGAAGGCTGCATATGAGGGGCAAGTTTTTTATTGAAATTCCATATCGTGACAGGGCAGAATATGTATATGTAATTTTAGAGATCAGTAATTTGGTGGATGAAAACGGACTGATTTTTTTGGCAGCCAATAATAACCCATATATTTTGGAATCATACCTGATTGTGCAGACAGATACAAATGTGGAGGGGATTACGGAAATCATCAACAGAAATGGTTTGATGAACTATCAGAGAAGGGGAATAAAAGAGATCATAGCGGAAATAGGATCGGACATGTGGAAGACGGTGGATATACCCGGCGGCACAACAGCAACACAGATGCGGAGATATATGAATAAGGTCTATGATTATTCGAGGGATATGTGGTAGAATTTTGTAATTCTTTGTACAGCCACATGAGGAGTTTATAAAATAATAATTAACTATGGAAAATACCACCAGTTTTGGGATGCCGTAAACTGGTGGTATTTTTTGTGATAATCTGGAAAGCGCATTGGCGCAGCAGCAAACTACATTTCGTCATCCAGATGGTATATGTGGTTTTCTGTTTTTATAGCCAGTTCACTTGCTTTTTGTTCCATTTCCTCAAGCTGGCGTTTCATTTTCGGATAGGTGGTAATATCCTTATAGATAAAAAATACTGCTGCAATCAGTAAAAATGCAGTGAGCAGAGAGGTAAAGTCCCGGGAAATGCCGAGCAGTGGGAGCGCTTTGTATACAGTGGCGCCACTGCCGATTAAGGAGACTACAGTTCGGAGATAGGCTAAATGAGTCCGTTCGGCAGCCAGTTTACTGTTCGTAAATGCCAGATCGGTGCGGATTTTGGCAAATTCTGTCCGCTCGAGTGCCAACTGGTTTTGGTTATATGCTAAAGCACGTTTCTTTTTCATGGAATCCGGTATTTCCCGTGGCACACCGGATTCTATCTCCATTCCAAAAGAAGTTTGCGTATTTTTTCCAGGGTTTTTGTTTTTATTCATTCGGAATACCTCCTGTGTTCTGTATGATATAGGGATGCGGTTCTCTAATCCCTATATTAAATCAAAAACGCTAAATTGGCAATGCTGTTTGAATCTGGTTGACACATCGGGCAAAAAAAGAGAGAATATTGTCACAAAAGCAATTTGCAATTGGTTATATATTATGTAAGCACAATGCGTACGGTTGTGAATGCATTATCATATATTTTGTTATTCCAGGAGGTGGAAACGTTGAGGGATAAAAAAGCATCAATCGGGTTTATTGAAAAATGCTATAAATTATATGAGCAAAAGATGTACCAGATTGCATACAGTATCCTGCGGGATTCCGGATTGGCGGAAGATGCTGTACAGGAGGCTTTCATAAAATTAATGAAAAGCGGAACATCTTTTGAAAATCCCAAATCAGAGGATTGTAAACGATATATCATTACCGTCATCAAGCATTCTGCGATTAATATTTATAACAAGAAAAGACGGGAGCGGGAAATTATGTATTTTTCGGATGAAGAGGCGGGAGTGAAGGATCTGCCGGATGTACATGACGAGGAGGAAGCGCAGGAACTTCAGGAGCTGATTTCTGTTTTGCCGTCAAAATATTATGCAGTTGTTGACTGCCTGGCCGTTAAGGAGTTATCGGTCAAAGAGACCGCAAAAACGCTGGGTATCACAGAGGCAAATGTAAGGAAACGATTTGAGCGCGCAAAGTTAATGTTAAAAACGATAGTGAAAGGAAGGGAAAGCTATGGGTCAGATGTTGGATTATATAAAGCCGGAAACTTTTGAGATTTCCGTGGAAGAATTTGATGCATTAGAGGGCAGACATGAATTTTCGGAACAATATAAGCGGAATAAAAAGAAACTTTTAAGGGAATACCGCAGATCGGTATTGACATCGGTAAAAAGAAATTATGCGAAGGTGGCGGCAGCCGCTGCAATCGCTGTAGTATCAGCGCCGCTCATTGCAAATGCTGCAACCGGAGGCGAGTTCTTTAACAGGTTATGGGGAACGGCAGGGAGAGAAAATGTCGAGACCCATCAGGAGGAACTGGTTGATGAGGAGAAGGGTATCTCCACAACTGTAACCTATCCTAAGAGGGACTATGTGGATGTGGAGCCGGAAAAGGCAGAGGAGTTAATTGGGGATAACGTATCACACGAGCAGGTTGTGAAAGAGTTTGGAGATACGACGCTGACAATCCTGTCTGCTGTATCGGATGGGCAGGCAGCAATAGTTGAATTTACGCTGGAACGGGAAGGCGGTGTCAATGCGCTCAATTACAGTCAGTTGGATAACGAGGCGAAAGGCGCATGGTTTTCAGAGGAGACGGATTTTTATTTCCAGTTTGATGGCTTTGGCGGCAGTATACAGGTAGATATGGATAAATCTACGGCAGACAAGTTGTATTGTTATGATTATCTGACTGCTGACAATGGCGGAAAGTCACAAATTATTCTGAAAACATACGAATACCCTTGTACCCGGGGGGAATGGATCAATGCTGATGCTCAGGCGTACAATGAATATATGAGCGAAACGAAAGAGGAGGAGTTTGTGATACCGCTGAGTGAAGAGGTGGAGAAGCATGAATATGTCAATGCTGATGGCGGCACCATCCGGATTTCTCCACTGTCCATGCGGGTTGATATGGCAGTTGGTCTTGGTCTGGTGGGGGATGAAATTTATGATCCGGTATGCCTGTATTATGCGGCGATTCATTTTAAAGATGGCACAGATTATATTGTTTACGACAAGAATTGGCGTGATGTACATTCCTGTGATGTTGAAATAGATAATACCAGCTATGCCTGTGGTTATTCTTCTTATGAGATCAGTAACTTCAACCGTCTAGTGGACGTAAATAACATAGAATCCATTACAGTGAATGAGGCGCAGTACACAATTAGTAAATAGCCATAGATTTTTGTGATATACAATCGAATTTGCAATGGATGGGAGCGGCTGATTTGGCAGCCGGCAGGCGGAGAACCGGTGAGTGTTTTCCGCCTTTCTCCTATTGTTATCGCCCCTGCACCTGATATCCGCAGTATGCCTTTTTTCCGGCAAAGATCAGAAGCCCTGCCAATAACATATATAAAACAGGCACAAACTGCCATGAGGTAAGTTTCCAACCCATAAGGGAAATCAGGCGCATATCCGTAAATCCGGCATCCAGTTTCAGCATATTAATCGGGAAGAAATTCCATATCTGCGAAAGAAAACGCCATGTAAGCGGAATCGGTACAAGCCGTGCCAGAAACAGGCCTGCCACCACTGTTGACATGGAGCCGATATTGCTTTTGGTAATCTCGGAAAATACCATAGTAAAAATACCTGTTATTACAGTGGCAAGCAGCAAAATACCTGCCATAATTAAAAGCACCTGCCCTTTTGTAAGCGGATAGGAATATGAATATACATCATAGAATAACTGTATCGCAGTGGAAAATCCTTCCCTGCCATATGCCGAGAAGACACCTGCCAGTTCGATTCCCAGAAAGAATACGGTTACCAAAAGGGAAAACAGGCTGCCTGCCAGAATTTTTGCAAAATAGATTTCCTTTCGTCCGAAGCGGCTGCATAGAATTAACTGGTCTGTTTTCCTTCCGTGTTCCTCCGTAAACACACTGCTCATGCAAATGGCAATCAAAAAGGAAACCCACAGGCATACCATGTAAATTCCATTCATGCTGATTAGGGAATCGTATCCATCGGCATATTGATAAGTAAAAGGCTTTGCAAGTTTATCCTCTTTCTCCTGCCAGTACGCTTTTTCTTTTTCTGTCAACTTATAGCTCTCCCAGCTTTCTTTCACAGCAGCTTCCCTTGTGTCATAGAATTCCTTTTCTGTTACGGTGTACGGATTTGCACCGAAAAAAAGGACGATATCATACACCATGCTGTAGGGACGCACCTTCGTCTGGTATTCTTCTGTCAGCATATATTTCAGTTCCCGGTTTTCCATTCCGGCATATGCCTGTTTCATTTCGCCAAGTAAAGCATCATCCAGCTTCCGCCCGGACAGCTTTATTCCATTTTGTCTGTCAATGATATTCCGCTCTTTATGGGTTTCCAAAAATTCTCCGTCCACATAGGAAGAACCCCATGACCGCCCTCCTGTCAACACCAGATAAACTGCCAGTAAAATTCCCAGGGTAATCCATGTATTTTTTCGTTGCATGATTTTCTTCATCTCATAAAAAAATAACGTACCAAATTGTCTCATTTTCTTCTTCCTTTCGTTTTATGATAATTTGCCGGAATTTTACGCATCCGCAAAGTTCTCCAGATAAAATGCTTCCAGATCTTCCGTGATTTCCTCTCTGGATCCCTTAAAAATGAGCTGTCCGTCCTTCATCATCAAAATCGTATCCGCAATATGCTCTATATCCGATACAATGTGGGTGGATAGAATCACGATACTGTCCTTTCCGAGCTCGCCAATCAGATTGCGGAATCTGACTCTTTCCTTTGGATCCAGACCGGCAGTGGGTTCATCTAAAATTAAAACCCGGGGATCATTGAGCAATGCCTGTGCAATGCCAAGCCTCTGCTTCATTCCGCCGGAATATGTCTTGATTTTTTTCTTTGCCACATCCGTAAGGGATACCAGTTCCAAAAGTTCTTTTGTCCTGCGGCGCGCCTGTTTCTTCCCGATTCCCTTTAAGGCAGCCATATACAGCAGAAAATCCCATCCGGTGAAATTGGGATAATACCCAAAGTCCTGGGGCAGATACCCAAGATATCCTCTGTATTCCTCTGTATCCACATCAATTCCTTCAAAGGAAACCTTCCCCCCCGTAGGTGTTAAAATACCGCATAACATGCGCATGAATGTAGTCTTGCCGGCGCCATTTTCTCCTAACAGCCCGTAGACACCTTCCTGAAACCGAAAGGAAAGCCTGTCTACTGCAATCTTATTTTTATATTGTTTTGTCAAACGGTCTACCACTAATTCCATACCAATTCCTCCATTTTTTGAATATTGCGTTTTCCTTCCTGTACCATCAGGTACATGATAAAACATACAGCCGCAAACCAGATTCCGGTATATCTGCTCTGGTAAATCCAGTTATACTGCAATATGCTGTACTCCATCATGGTACTTACCAGTGCGCCCAGCCCCGCGCAGGCATAAATGCCGTCTTTTCCGGAAATTGTTCTTACCAGAATCAGGCTTCCGTAAGCAGTGAGCAGGTACGGGGTAAACAGGTACAGCACTGTTTTGCAAAAGTCTCCTCCTGCCAACAGGGCAAGAATCACTGCCAGCACCACGTTTGCAATGCCCACAATCACCATTCTTGCCAGAACCACGGTCTTTAACGAAACCCTTGCAGACATTTCCAGTTCGCTCATTCCCCATGTCATGGAACGAACACTTTCTGACACGCTGACTACTGCAAGAAACGGCAGCATTGCAAGAAGCGTAACCAATATCCATTCTCTGAAAAAACGTTCCGCCACTATGGCTGCTGCAAACAGGATAACAGATACAATCCATTCCCATTTTGTGATATAAAAGCACTGCATCCACAGTATCCGCCGGATGTTTAAAGGCGGTAATTCCATTTTTCGGAAAAATGCTCTTTTCCCGGCAGGTTTTGGCGCCTCATATATTTCTTTCAGCTGTTCCTTTATTCTCTGTTCCATCTGAAATTCTCCTTTCCAATTTTTTTAATACACGCTTTACTTCCCTGTATAACGCAAATCTGGAAATTCCGTAAAAATCTGCCAGATCCGCCACCGGAACTTCGTTCACATATCGGAGCAGAATAAGTTCCCTTTCATGTTCTGTAAGCTCGTATAGCGCCTGCCTAAGCATGACCGAATCCACCAGTGCATTTTCCATATCTTTACCGGGCAGATTTTCCGGAAGTTCCACAGGCTTCTTTTTCCGGTATTCATCTATACAGAGATTCTTCGCGATGGTATATAGAAATGCCAGTGGCCGTCCGGTTTTTTCCATGCCGCTGCTTTCAAAATACCGCAGGAAGGTTTCCTGTGTGATATCCTCTGCTAATTGTGTATGGTGGAGCCGGTAATAACAGTATCGGTAAATCCGGTCATACTGCTCCTCAAGATCGATTGACATACAGGAATCCTCCCTCCCTTAGTGAAGCCATGCTGAGCACAGTGTTTCTTACATAATGTTTTACGGATTACGCCGCCAAATGTGCGGATTTTTTAAATTCCATTTAGCATATGATTTATCCTCGCACAAATCTGGCACGATTTCAATTGCAGATTGTTATATATATGTGATACAATAATTCCAGCAGACAAAACAATGGAACATATTTATAAATACAAAAAATCTTAAAGATATATAATGGGGGAATAGGAGGGGACATATGCGAGAAGAATATGAGGAGGAAATGATAGCGGATGATGAGGCGATGCTTGAGGAGTACATTGAAAAGCAGAACCACACAGGGAAGAAAAGTGGGAAAAGTCTGGCGAAGTGTTCGCAGCTGTTAGCGGGCATTTTGGAGGCGCTGAAAGATGTACCCGGAAAAATTGCCGCATTTCCGGGATGGTTTGCAGATATCGTAAGAAGGTTGAAAACAGAAGGCATTTCCATGATGGGGATTCAGAGTAAGATTTTTGTCTGCTTCATGGTGCCAATTGTGTTTATGATTATTATCGGAGTCTTATCCTATCGGACAGCTTCTAAGGGTATGATTAATACATTTAAGGAGACGACACAGCAGACTGTGGACAAGGCAGCCGACTATTTGGAACTCAGCAATTCCTATATTGAGGCGGAGGTACTCCAATATGCCACAGATGAAACGGTCATCAAATATTTAGGCGGTGGTTTTCAGGATGATCCGACAGCGAATCGGGAGTTTTTTACCAATGAGAAAAAGCAGTTGATTGCATCCCAGGTGGCAAATGCATTTATTGATAATATTTATTTAATCCCGCAGGCTGAAACTCTGGTGATCGGCACAAAAAGGAATAATCACACTGATAATTTTGGCGTCTATATGGAAGATGTTTCCGAGGATGGGCAGACGGTCGAACGCTGGATTGACCAGCATGCAGCGTTAGACGAGGCGATGGGTGTGGACAGTTCGCAGTACATTTTATCCTGCCAGATGATGATAAAGAAAAATAAGGGTGTTATCGTAATTGACGTGAAGACAAAGGAAGTAGAGAATTTCTTAAAGACGCTGGATTTGGGAAATGGAAGTATTGTCGGCTTTGTGACACCAAGTGGAAAACAGATTGCCGTGAGGAGAAACAGTGAGGAAGAAGTGGAGGAGTATTCCGACAAAATTACATTTTCGGAAGAACAGTTCTTTGGCAAGATTGCGGAACAAGGCGCCAGCGAGGTAAAATTTGACGGCAAAAAATATCTCTTTATCCACAAAACCAGTGAAACGACAGGTGTTACTCTGTGTACATTAATTCCAATGAATCTGGTTACCAGGCAGGCGCAGTCCATTAAGAGGATGACTTTGATTGGCGTTATCTTCGCAGGTTTGATTGCGATTATAATCGGGGTATCCATTGCAAAGGGCATCAGGGACAACATGCAGGCGATTTCCGTTCGGCTTCGTGAGGTGGCAGAGGGTAACCTGACAGCACAGATATCAGTCAAAGGAAGGGATGAATTTAATCATCTGGCATCCGTGGCGAATAACATGATTGCCAATAATAAGAAGCTGGTGCTTAAGGTTAGCAAGGCAACTGATACATTGGGGCAGTCCGCAGGGGAGATGTCGGAAGAGTCCGCTATGCTTCACGAACATTCGGAGAATATTACGCATGCGATTGACGAGATTAATGCCGGAATGGAGCAGCAGGCATCTTATGCCCAGGAGTGTGTAGATAAGACAGATACACTTTCTGATGAGATTAAGGAAATCAACCGTGTGGCGCAGGAAGTCGCAGCCTTAGTCAGCAATGCGGAGAGCATGATTGCAAAGGGTATGGAGCTTGTAAATGTTCTTGGTGAGAGGGCGAACGAGACAACAGCCATTACAGAGAAGGTGGAATCGAGTATTGATGCTTTGCAGAGTGAGATTTTCGTGATTGATGAGTTTGTGGAGACGATTACTGCGATTTCCAAGCAGACAAATTTGTTGTCGCTGAATGCTTCCATTGAGGCGGCAAGAGCAGGTGAATCCGGCAAGGGATTTGCAGTCGTTGCGGAGGAGATTCGCAATCTTGCAGATAATTCTGCCGTGGCAGCGGGAGAGATTCGCAGAAAAGTAGAGAGTATTGATTTACAGGCAAAAGTAAGCGTAGAAAATGCAAAGCAGGCCGGAAACATGGTAACACTTCAATCCGAAGCGGTTTCAGAGGTTGTAAATGTATTCCGCAATATGAACGAGTCAATGGAAACATTATTTACCGGACTGAAAAACATTTTGGTAAATTCAGAGCAGGCAGATAATGACAGGCAGGATACGATTGCTGCTGTGGAAAATATTTCCAGAATTATTGAGGATACTGCGGCAAGCGCGGAGATTGTTGCGAGGGTTGCAAATGATTTACAAAGCAGTGTTGAGAGTTTAAATGGAACTGCTCAGCAGCTTGATGAAAACATGACGGATTTAGTGAGCGAGATTTCTGTATTTAAAACGGAGTAGGGATATCCATAATTTTCAAGTTTGCAAATTTATTTCTTTCAAATACTAAAGGTACAATCAGTTTTGGTTGTACCTTTTATAATGCCTGAAATAAAAGGTATTTTTGTATTTATAAAAAAATAATCAGGCAGCAAAGGAGAGAAAATGGATAATTTTTCAAATGGTAATTATTTTGGAGGTGTCATGATTCCGGCTTTCTTAGGGTTCGAGCTTGGCGATGGAGATCATGCAAAAGAATATTTGGAAGAACTCATGAATGGAAAGGATGAAATTGACAAGCGGGATATTTTATCAAAGCTTGACGAGTTTTCCTGCCGGGAGGAATTAGAGCGTTACGTGGAGTCAAAGACACTGCCGAGATTTACCGATTAAAGGTGGAGGAGGATAAAGTATCTATTATGAAGGCAGGCGGAGGTTGACAACCTGTGCGGAGTATTATATATAATATATGGAATAATTTGACAGGATAGGATTGCTATGAGTGAGAAAATTTTAATCGTGGATGACGAAAAAGAAATAGCCGATCTTGTGGAGGTTTATCTGCAAAATGAAGGTTATCAGGTGTATAAATTTTATAATGCCACAGATGCCTTGCATTGTGTAGAACAGGAAAATCTCAGTATGGCGGTTTTGGATGTCATGCTGCCAGATATGGATGGTTTTACGCTTTGCCAGAAAATTCGTGAGAGGCATTTATTTCCGATTATCATGCTGACTGCCAGGGTTGATGATATGGATAAAATTACAGGTCTGACGTTAGGCGCAGATGATTATATCACCAAACCTTTTAATCCGTTGGAGCTGATGGCGCGGGTGAAAACGCAGCTTAGAAGATTCACCCGCTATAACCAGGCGGATTCGGAGAACCGGAGCTTGGAGGAAATAGATGTCCGGGGATTACATATCTCAAAAAAGAGCCATAAATGTTTTTTGAATGGCAGGGAGCTGACACTGACACCGATTGAATTTGATATTTTATGGTATTTATGCGAGAATAGGGGAAGTGTGGTTTCATCCGAGGAGCTTTTTGAGGCTGTCTGGAAAGAGAAATATTTAGACAATAATAATACGGTGATGGCTCATATTGCAAGACTTCGTGAGAAATTGCAGGAGCCTGCGAGAAAACCGAAGTATGTGAAGACGGTCTGGGGGGTTGGTTATACCATTGAAAACTAAGATACCATTGGAAAAAATGAGACAGAGAATGGCAGGACAGATTTGTATCCTGATTGTTCTTTATGTTTTGCTGGGTTTGCTGCTTTATTATTTAGCTGTTGGAGCATATCATTTGACAATATGGCAGGGAGATGAATGGTTATATAAATTCATCCACTGGGCGGATCTTCACACGGATGCAGTCGGAATCTTATATATTGGGTTTGGCTGCTGCATCATTTTATTTTACTACTGGAGGAAAACCTTTTCTTATCTTCAGGAGGTTGTCAGTGCCACAGAGCAGTTTTACCAAAATGATACTGCCTTGATTGAATTGTCAGATTCATTGAAAGAGGTGGAAAAGAAAATGAATCAGGCAAAGGTGAATATTCTGAATACGGAGCGAAGCGCAAGGGAGGCAGAGCAGAGAAAAAATGACCTTGTAACCTATCTGGCACATGACTTAAAGACGCCGATAACCTCTGTAATTGGGTATTTGACACTGCTTTTGGATGAACCGCAGATTTCAGAACAGCTTCGTGCCAAATATACGGGCATTGCATTGAATAAAGCGGAACGATTAGAGGAGCTGATTAATGAATTTTTTGAAATAACCCGTTTTAATCTTTCTAAACTGACACTGGAAGCCCGGCGGATTAATTTAAGCAGAATGTTAGAGCAGATTGTCAGCGAATTTTATCCGGTACTCTCTGAAAAACAATTGCGATGGAATACAGAGATTATGCCGGATATTGAGATACTGTGTGATCCGGATAAGTTAGAGAGGGTATTGGATAACCTGATTCGGAATGCCATTAATTATAGCTATAACGACACGGATATTTTTCTTTCCATGAAGCAGGTGGATGATATGGTGGAAATTTTTGTGCGTAATAGGGGTAAGACAATTCCCCCTGAAAAACTGGAACGCATTTTTGAACAGTTTTTCAGGCTGGATTCAGCACGTTCCTCCAAGACGGGAGGTTCCGGTTTGGGGCTTGCTATCTCGAAGGAAATTGTGGAACTGCATGGCGGCAGCATGAAGGCAGAAAGCGCACAGGAAAGCATTTCTTTTACTGTGGCGCTTCCCGTGGTTTGTAAGAAAATCGTATGATTTTGCGAATGAAATTATCATATTTTTCCAATAGAAAACGAAAATGTAAAAAACCTGTTTTGATACAATAAATGTATCGAAACAGGTTTTTTTGCGAAACTCCCCTTTCTCTTTCTTTTGTTTTACAACATATACAATCCAACGCTGGCACGCTTGCGCTACTTGTCACTCGTAATGGTACTAAGCAATGCAACACTATACCCACTAAGCTCGAAAGTACCTCGCTAAGTGTGTAAGTGTGCATTCGTACTAGGCTCGAAAAAGCCTCGCCAAGTACTCACTGCAAGTACCAACGGTTCCAAAGTACCTGCTTATGGATTTGTATATGTTGTAAAACCATAATTATAGAATTAACAGAGTTTCGCAAGCGCCGAATGTTATTAAAAGAAAAAAGGAGAGGATATTTGTGACAAGAGAGGAAAGAATCAAGCGGGAGCGGATAAAACGCAGGAGAAAGAGACGCAGGAGAAGACGCTTTTTACAGTTGACGGTATGGGCAGGTATCATTGTGGCAGCTTTTGTAGTCTGCGGAGGAACCATGAAATTTTTTGCAGCACAATTTGAAGATATTTCCTCGGACGACACCACCAGAATGTCTGCGGCGGAGTTAAAGCAGACGGATGATTGGGATTATATTTTTGAACATAAGGAGCTGTATCCGGACAATATGCTCGAGGCATTGCAAAAAAATCCGGAAATACAGGAGTTTGTAAAGAATTATCCGGATTCGGAACCGGCGGTGCAGGGTGGGATCAATCATAAAGAAAAAGGGGAAGAACATCCGCTTTTTTTACAATGGGATGCAAGATGGGGATATGCTGCTTACGGAGATGACAATATTGGGCTTTCCGGCTGTGGCCCCGCCTGCCTGTCTATGGTGATTTTCAGTCTGACCAGAGAAGAAAGCGCCACTCCGGATGCAATTGCTGATTTTAGCATGAACAGGGGATATTATGAATATGGAGCAGGTACGTCATGGAGCCTTTTGACGGAAGGAGCAGCACAGTATGGAGTGATGGCAGAAGGACTGGCTTTGGATGAAGGCATTATGAAAGAGCATCTTGATAACGGACATATGATAATCTGCTCAATGGGACCGGGAGATTTTACAACAACCGGACATTTTATTGTGGTGTATGGATATGACCGGGAGGGTTTTTTGGTAAATGATCCCTATAGCCGGATCAGAAGCAGTAAGAGCTGGGATTATGAAACGATTAGCGGTCAGATCCGGGCGATGTGGGTGTATCGTGTTGAATGATGTTTTGATACATAAATAGAAATTCAATCAATTTTAGTGTTTCATTTTTCTTTTCGGGGTAGTACAATATGGATATCATAAAGAGATAAGGAGTGGTGAGGAAAATGATTTTAGTGAACACGGATTATATTACGGGTAAGGAGCTTGAAATGTTAGGATTGGTGAGAGGAAGCACGATTCAGACAAAAAATTTGGGACATGATATCGGTCAGAGTTTTAAGACATTAGTAGGTGGTGAGTTGAAGGCATATAACCAGATGATGGATGAGGCGCGGGCATTGGCGAATAAGCGAATGATTCAGCAGGCGGAAACACTTGGTGCAGATGCCATTGTGAATGTGCGGTATGCAACGTCTGCTATTATGGCAGGAGCGGCTGAAGTTATGGCTTATGGAACGGCTGTTAAGTTTATAAATGGTTAACGGGCAGCGTATTATGAAGGGAAAGAGAACAATTTATATGCTGTTGGGAATCATTTTGATCGGAATCTCAGTGGCGGCTTACCGGCTGTCCGGTTTCGGTGTAGATCCGTTTTCCTGTATGAATCTGGGTATCAGTGGATTTATCGGGCTGAGTTTTGGAAACTGGCAGTTTATCATGAATATACTTATCCTGATTATCGTCATTTTTACCGTGAGGCACTGCATTGGGGCAGGCACCATTATTAATATGGTATTTGTAGGATATATCGCGGATTTTTTATGCTGGCTCATGAATGACAGGCTGCGCCTTGTGGAAAATCTGCCGCTTCGGATTGTGATGCTTGGTATTGGAATGTTGTTTGCTTCTTTAGGCGCAGCGTTGTACATGGCAGCCGACATGGGGATTGCGCCTTATGACAGCGTGGCATTTATCATTATGAAGCTGTCAAAGGAGAAGATTCCGTTTAAGTATGGACGTATCCTCTCTGATGTTACCGTTATGATTGTAGGTGTGGTGTTCTGCCTGTTGGCAGGCAGTTCCGTCTGGACCGTGGTTGGTCTTGGAACAGTGCTGAATTCCCTGTGCAATGGACCATTGATTCAGTTTTTCCGCATAAGGCTTGAAAAAACGCTGCCACAAGCGGAACAGCTTTAAGGCAGTCAACCGATAGCCGGTTTGCAGATACAGGCTGTGATATTTGGAGAATTCTGCCTATCTGTGCTGATAGAAAAATACTGCAAGCTGGGTGCGGTCCCGGAGATTAAGCTTTTCCAGAATCAAACTCAGATAATTGCGGATGGTTCCTTCGCTGAGACTAAGCTTCGTGGCGATTTCTTTATTGCTAAGACCTTCCGCAATAAGGGTAATGATTTCGTATTCCTTTTCGGAAATGTCGTGGGAGGAATAGTCAAACATATCTTTGGATTTCATCAGATCGGGAAGTTTTTCCATGACCTCATTGCCGTACACGTTCTGACCGGATGAAACAGCCTTTAGGGCTGGTACAATATTTTCATAATTTTGTTTTAAAATATAGCCCTTAGCCCCCAGCTCAAGGGCTTTCACAATGTATTCATCATCCACGAAGGTAGTCAGAAATAATACCTTCGCATCAGGATATTCTTTGAGTAATGCCTCTAATGCCTCCGTTCCATTCATTCCCTTCATGCGGATATCCATAAGAAGAACGTCCGGCATATGCTCCCGGTACAGCGGGAGTGCCTCATTACCGTCATTGCCAATAGCAGAAATGGTTATGGAGGCATCTGCTTCCAATATCATTTTTAAGGACATACAAACCAGTTGGTCATCATCAATTAACACAATTCGCATATATTTACCGAACCTTTCCGTATTGTTGGTTGCTTGCTGGGTTTATTATATCATAATTTCATAAATATGGAAATTTGTTGAATATGGGAAGAATCTATGTTAAACTTTGATTATCATATAGATGGATGTGATGGAACATCAGGCAGGAAAATGATAAATTTTTCCATCACTGTATCGGATATTAAAAAAGCAAGGGTGGGCATGGCTCATCTGGCAGAAATGGGGAATGTGTATTATGAGTAAAGAAAATCTAACAGCAGCAGAGGCAATGAAAAAATTGAAAGAAGGTAATCAGCGTTACCTGACTTCCGACACCAATCCGGGAGATATATCACCGAAATTAAGACAGTTAACTTGTGATGAGGGTCAAAGTCCGTATGCGATTATTGTGACCTGCTCCGATTCAAGGGTGATTCCGGAAAGCATTTTTTGTGCAGGAATTGGTGAATTGTTTGTAATCCGTGTGGCAGGAAATGTTATGGATCATCATCAGATCGGCAGTGTAGAATATGCGGCTGACCATTTGGGAAGTCCATTGGTAGTTGTTTTAGGGCATAGCCATTGTGGCGCCGTAGATGCAGCAATGCATCATGAAGTAACAGGATATGTGAAGTATATAACGGATGAAATACGCAAAGCAATCGGTGACGAGAAGGATGACTTGCGCGCATGCCGTCTGAATGTAGAACAAAGCGTATCGGTTATCAAGGAAAGCCTGAAACAAAAGGAAGAGGATGGCAGCCTGACAGTATGTGGCGCAATATACCATATCGACAGTGGTTCCGTTGAATTTCTTGATTAATCTGCATGGGCGAATTTTTAGCTTGACCGGGTATCTGTTACATGATATGGACAAATCACCAAGTGGAAGAAGGTTAGGTTCGGGGATTGTGTGAATAGGATAAAGAAAGAGAGTAGTTGATAGGCTGTTACATTAAGTGATATGTATGTTTATAGAAAAGAATACAGGGGTATATTATGTATCATTTTCTAAGACAGACAGATTATTTAGCTTAGTGTGGCAGTCTGTTTTATGTCATGGAGAGAGCGTTACATATATTTTCTTAGTGGGTCAGAAAAATAGTTTGACATATGTCATGAAAAGTAGTATATATATTACTATAAATTAAATGCTGAGAGGAGTGGTACATGTGTGTAACGGTCAAATCAGGAAAATATTGAGGATTTTATTGCCGGTCATATTACTTATATGTCTTGCGACAAATAGGCAGCTTGCATTTGCTGCAAATAACACTGTCAAAATATATATAGGAAATGACAAAGATGCGAGACAGCATATGTCAATGGCTGTCGGGGATGTCTCAGATGAATATCGCTATACGGTAACGGGATATACCGTTAAGAGCGGTGTTTACAGCAGCAGTAATGAATCTGTTTTTCAAATTGTAAAAACAGGAAACGGAAAATGTAAAGTAAAAGGATTGAAGGAAGGAACGGGATGGGTTGTATTAACAATTAAAACAACCGACGGAAAGACACTCACAGAAAGGATTTTTGTTTCTGTATATTCGAAAATCGAGCAATGTGATGCGGTAGCAGTAAAAGAAGTGGATTTGTACAGAGGAGCATCTGCTGATGCAAAGGTTGAAAATGCAGATAAAAAGGGTGTACTTTCAGCGAATGAAAAGGTGACCATTCTGAGTGAATGCGAGAATTTTTATTATATTATTAGGACGAATGGGTCAAATGATAAGGGATTTACCAAAAAAGAAAATTTAAGGGTACTTGTGCGGGATGTGAAAGTTAAGGATCAGAACATTTCCATAAAGATTGATGAAAACAGAGTTTTAACGGCAAAAGTAACCCCGAATCTTGCAGATACTTCTGGTTTGTCATGGACATCGGGAAATAGTGCAGTGGTATCGGTAGATGCTGCCGGAAATATTAAGGGAATTGCTGAGGGAACAACTACTGTTTCAGTGACATCAAAGGATGAGAGTAATTTAAGAGCAGACACATACATATCTGTATACAGTAAAATGAATGAAATGCAGGGGATCATAAAATCCAACACGGATTTATATGCGATTGGAAATAATAAAAATTCCATTGGAACAGGAAAAGCAAATACTAAGGTTACGATTGTGGGGAGTTGTGGCGATTATTACCGTGTAAAGATAAACATTCAGTCCATCAAGGAAAATTACAATGGGTATTGTTATATATTAAAGTCGAAGGTTCGGATTCCTGTATCGAAAATCAAACTTAGCAGCGCAGAAATATTTTTATCACCAGGTGAGTCAGTGCAATTATCGGCAGCAATCAGTCCGGAAACAGCGGACAACCATAACGTAATATGGAGCAGTTCTAAAAAGGCAGTTGCTTCTGTCGATCAGACTGGCTGCGTGACGGCAAAAAAGGCTGGAAATGTGACGATCACAGTAACATCGGCAGATGGAGCGAAAACGGATAAATGTACGGTTCATGTCACGGAGAATAAGGAAAGTAAAAAGACATCACAAAAACCAGATTTATCTTTGCAATCTGAAGGTTTGACTGACATTACGGTAGGAGTGAAAAATTATATGCCGTTTGATGGATTTATAATGTATGTGGATGGGAAAAAGTATATTGATAAAAATGGAATCTATAGTAATGAATGGTATGGTTCATATGATGATTTTATTACAAATAAAACTTATAAAATCAAGATAAAGACTTATACGGAAGACTCAAAGGGCAAGAGAACATATAGTAAAATGAGTGATGAACGTAAAATTAAAGTAGGAAAGACGAATATCAGTGTAAACATAACAACAGGTAAAGCTATAGTAATTAAATGGAGATACATATATGATGCTGCTCAGTATAGAATCTATCGTTCAGGAAAAAAGAATGGGAAATATAAGTTAATTAAAACAGTCAGTAGAAGTAAAACGTCTTATACAGATAAAAATGTAAAGTCAAATAAAACCTATTATTATAAGGTTGTGCCAATAGGAGAAGAAGGTTTAGCGGGTTCTAGTAATATTGACCATGCAAAGGTATGTAAAGTAGGAAGCGCAGGAAAATATCTTGTAAAAAAATATAGTTTTATTTGCACAGACAAAACGAAAAAAATAAATGAATATAATATACAGGGAATTTATTCGCCTGTTAAATATAAAATGGTCGGAAATACTTTGCAAATCCATGTATACCTTGAATTTGTTACATACAGTGATACAGGGAAAAAGGATGCTGACCAAGTGAAGATCTTCAAGAAAAAGAAAGCTTCTGTAAAAAGTGAAATTTCAACGGCTAAATATATTTCTATGTTTAAGGATGGAATCAAAAATGCTTATTCTGATGTACAAGTGCGTGGAAATAGTAATGATTTTAAAAAAGGAATAAATTTTAATACGGAATTGTTTATTCATGAAAACAATGGAAAGAAGAAATACAATTCGAAACAGCAGTTTATAGAAGTATTGATCGGTGGCGAGTGTCCGAACTGCACCCAAAAAGGAGACCATTGGTATCATTCTGGTCGAAATAAAAATGCTAACATACCTTTGAATAAAGAGTATAGTCGTGTCATTTATATGCCGACTAATGAGCAAGTTAGAACAAATAAAAAGAAAGGTTATAATTATCCGAAAAAAGATTATGGTTCTACAGCAGCGCATGAACTGGGACATATTTTGGGATTGGATGATGCATATGCTACAGATACATATGACAGATGCGCAGATAATAACGAGACGGGATATAAGTATGGGAAGGGGGCATATGATAATTTAATGAAACACCATAACAAATATAAGAAAATTAATGCAAATGGCATTGAAATGATATTGAAAGCAGTGGATCCTGACACAGGTATACCAGTTTTTGGGTCACAATGTTTTAAATCGTATAATTATGAAATAATTTCTGATGTAATCAAAAACCATACGGATAATGAAAACGATGTTGAAAAAAGGAAAAGGGGGAGATAGTATGAATGGAAAACGAATGCAATATAGTATTATCATTTGTATAATATGTATACTATTTATGGCTTCTGTAAACGGAGTGACTGCGTATGCATTTAGTGGGAATGTTCCGGATAGAATACCCCAGAATGTTCGGGCAGTCCGCCATTCCAATACAGCAATCCGGGTGCGGTGGAAATCGGATGAGAGTGTTGACGGGTACATTATTTACCGATATAACCGTTCCTCCCGGAAATATAAAAAGGTAAAAGTAGTGAAAGATGCTGCTGCCGATAGGTGGGTGGACAGGCATTTAAAGACCAATACGGTTTACCGGTACCAGGTGGCATCCTATAAGCTGGTGGATGGGAAAAAGCAGGTCAGTAACCGTTCAGACTGGGTCAGTGCAAAAACTTATAAGCGAACCACTCAATATATCAATGCGCAGGCACCGAAGGTAAGCACCCAAAAAGTATATTTGGGACTGCGTTCCACGACAAAGATCAAGAGTAAGGTGATCGCATCTAAGTACGGAAGAAACAGGAAGAAAAAACCATTTTCCACGAAGGTGAGATGGTACAGCAGTGACACTGCTGTCGCCACAGTGGATAAAAATGGTGTGGTTACGGCAGGCATTCAACCGGGAAAATGCAGTGTCTATGCGATGGCGCATAACGGTGCCAAGACGAGGGTAGAGGTTGTTGTCAAGAATTATGCCAAAGAAGATGATTTCTATAATTACGGACAGGAAGATGACATCTATACATTGATTACGGATTTCAAGCCGCAGATTCAAAATATTGCGGAATATTATTCGATAAATCGAATCGGAGAAAACGAGATTATCTATATCGACCTGGATGATGATGCGAATGTAATCATTACGCCGGCAAATGCAGATATCGGGAATTTAAAGGAGGATATTGAAAAGCTGTTAGTGGATTTTCCGTACTATATCCGTATTGAAATATACTGTGACCGGGTGGAATATTTGTTAGAAGAAGATGATAGTCAAGAGGCATTAACAGGACATGTAGCATTTTGGTTTGATAATGACTGTAGTCAATGGGAGGATCAGATAGCGGACCATTGGGAGGCATATAGGTTTTATCCGGATTAAAAATGAAAAAATGGTAATCAGGCAATGCAGGTTGAACAATAGCGTTTTGAGGTGATATAATAGGGTAGTGCAAAGCAAACAAAGTTGCTATATAAAATTGCTTACAAGGGAGGAATGCTCTATGAATAAGAAGATAATCAGAGGGATTTTACTTGTTGGAATCATAGCGGTCATCGCAGCAGGTCTGATAACCGGAAGGACTGTCTATGCGGCTGACGGGGAGCGTACAGATTATGCGCCCCAGAATGTGCGGGCAGTCCGCCATTCCAATACAGCAATCCGGGTGCGGTGGAAATCGGATGAGAGTGTTGACGGATACATTATTTACCGATATAACCGTTCCTCCAGGAAATATAAAAAGGTAAAGGTAGTGAAAGATGCTGCTGCCGACAGGTGGGTGGACAGACATTTAAAGACCAATACGGTTTACCGGTACAAGGTGGCATCCTATAAGCTGGTGGATGGGAAAAAGCAGGTCAGTAACCGTTCCGACTGGGTCAGTGCAAAAACCTATAAGCGAACCACCCAATATATCAATGCACAGGCACCGAAGGTAAACACCCAAAAAGTATATTTGGGACTGCGTTCCACGACAAAGATCAAGAGTAAGGTGATCGCATCTAAGTACGGAAGAAACAGGAAGAAAAAACCATTTTCCACGAAGGTGAGATGGTACAGCAGTGACACTGCTGTCGCCACAGTGGATAAAAATGGTGTGGTTACGGCAGGCATTCAACCGGGAAAATGCAGTGTCTATGCGATGGCGCATAACGGTGCCAAGACGAGGGTAGAGGTTGTTGTCAAGAATTATGCCAAAGAAGATGATTTCTATAATTACGGACAGGAAGATGACATCTATACATTGATTACGGATTTCAAGCCGCAGATTCAAAATATTGCGGAATATTATTCGATAAATCGAATCGGGGAAGATGAGGTGATCTATATCGACCTGGATGATGATGCGAATGTAATCATTACACCGGCAAATGCAGATATCGGGAATTTAAAGGAGGATATTGAAAAGCTGCTAGTGGATTTTCCGTACTATATTCGTATTGAAGTAACTTGTGATAGTGTTGAATATATTCTAAAAAAAGAAGATACGAAAGGTGCATTATCCGCACATGTGACATTCTTTTTTGACAATGACTGCAGCCAGTGGAGCGGACAGATAGCAGACCATTGGGAGGCATATAGGCATTATCCGGATTAACAGTTGAAAGATAAGCAGTAAAAGAAATAAAAGTGTTTGGAAAACAAACATGATAAAATTCCTCCAAAGTACACAGTTTAAAACGGATGCTTTGGAGGAATTTTATTTTTTGACGGATACGAAAATCCGGAATCCCTTATCTGTCGTGATGTGAAGGATTCCGTTAAGGGCGGATACACGGTCTTTCATATTGGAAAGACCGATGCCGGAACCGGATGAAGGGCTTGTGCTATGAGGAGCATTAGCGGTGTTTGAGGCAGAAGATTGCGTACCATTGTCCTCAATCAATAACTGGTAAAATCCGGGATGCTCCTTTACCATAACGGTAACGTGGGTTGCGTTGCTGTGTTTGATAATGTTATTGAGCGCTTCTTTGGTAATCGCAAGAAAACAGTATTTTACCTCTTTCGGAATCTGTTTTGTGATATCGCAGGTGAGCTGCGCAGGGCAAAAGGTAAAGCTGTTTACAAGATTATCCAGTGCTACATGCAGGTCAATGGATTCATCATGCAGATCATGAACGCTGTTTCGTATATTATTCATGGCATCATCTAAGGATGCCTTTAAATCTGTTAAATGGTGTGTTATGGTTTCGTCCCGGCAGATGGCGAGCAGTGCGCCTACCTGTAGGATCGAGCGTGACAGCATATGCCCCACATTATCGTGGATTTCCCTGGCAATGCGGTTACGCTCTTTTAATGTGGCAATATAGATCTGGTCATTCTGGTTTTCAATCAATTGTTCATTTGCGCTGCGCAATTTCATTTCCGTTTCCACGCTGTTATCCCGAAAGACATGTATCTTTTTTTTCAGATGATTCCGTTCTGCATTCATCCGGGAAAGATAAAAACTTATCCCGGCTGTAAAGAGGCTGCCAAAAAAGGCAGCATAATTATTGCACTGGTAAAAATATGGCAGCAGTGGAAGAACAAAAAGGCATGGTAACAGATACTGTTTCCGGTAGAAGAAAATATAACAGTAAAATGGCGCAAACAAAGAAAGTTCCGGTGCAAAAAAACACAGAAGCAGAATAGGGCAGCTGATATAGCAGGTGGTTTTATAATCACTGGTGGAATATGCAAAGCAGTAAAACGCAAGCAGCAGCAAAATACACATAATATGAAAAGCAGACAGTTTGTCTGCCGGATAGTTGATGGAACATAGGATAAATAAAATAATGGAATCCATAATGGTTGACATAACATATCTCCGGTTTTAATTCGTTTTTATCTATTATAAGGTATATGTTGGAGAATAGCCATGAGAATTTTGAGAAGTGGCAGGAGCCGTTGACAAAAAATATGACATTTGTCACATTTTCTTCTGACATTTCACACTATCATTTTTTTCTTTACAGTATTAATATGGTATATATTTAAATACCCGGCTTGGGGAAGCCGCCGGAAAAGCGGTCAGGCTGTTACGTCGGTGAGAAAAAATTTGTAACGCTGTTAATCATGAAATGCTTATAGAGATGAGAAAAACTCATTATTGTACAACAAGCAGTTGAGAAGACTTAAGTTTTGTTCATCTCTGAACGCTTACATTTAGGAGGGAAAGTATGGTTGTAAAAATTGAAAATCTTGTAAAACGTTATGGTGACCTGGTGGCATTAGATCACTTTAATCTGGAAATAGAAGAGGGGGAAGTGTTTGGACTGTTAGGGCCAAATGGAAGTGGCAAATCCACAACGATTAATTGTCTCCTATCTCTTTTAGAATACGATAAGGGAACGATAGAAATATTTGGAAAGGAAATGAAACCGACCAGCTACGATTTGAAAAAGGATATCGGTGTCATTTTGCAGAATGTGGCAGTGTTTGAGGAGCTTACGGTCTATGAAAATATTGATTACTTCTGCGGGCTGTATGTTAAGGATAAGGAAAAGAGAAAGCAGCTTGTGGAGGAGGCAATTGAGTTTGTAGAGCTTTCCGATTACCGCAAATTTTATCCAAAAAAATTATCAGGCGGACTGCTCAGACGGTTAAATATTGCCTGTGGAATTGCCCATAAGCCGAAGCTGATTATCTTAGACGAGCCGACAGTGGCAGTAGATCCGCAAAGCCGGAATAAAATTTTAGAGGGGATTATGAAGTTAAACAAAGGGGGAGCTACGGTCATTTATACCTCTCATTATATGGAAGAGGTGGAGCAGATCTGTACCCGGATTGCCATTATGGATAAAGGGAAAAATGTTGCCATTGGAACAAAGGATGAATTGAAGGCGATGATTGATCTTGGCGAGACCATCAGCATGGAAGTATTGGAACTTCCGGACGAAGTATTAGGTGAAATTTCAAAGCTTCCGCATGTGATACAGGTGACATTTGAAAATCATTTGCTGAAGGTGCGGTTTTCTAAGGGAAAACACAATTTGTTAAGACTGTTGGATGTTTGTAAGGAAAAGGAAATTGGTTTTGGCGGCGTTCATTCCGAGCTTCCAACCCTAAATGATGTGTTCCTGGAAATTACGGGAAAAGAATTGAGAGATTAAGGAGGAATCGTTATGCAGTATTTTTTTTATCAGATAAAAAGATTATTACGAAGCCCGACACCCATGTTCTGGTCGGTTGGATTTCCTGTTATTTTGGGTGGTCTGTTCTATTTTATGTTTGGAAATATCGCAGATGTGCAGCAGTTTTCGGAGGTGCCGGTAGGTATCATTGTTGAGAAGCAAAATGATGCCTTTTTAGACTTAATGAAGAACGTGGAGGTGGAGGAAGATACCGCTATGTTCAAGGTGACGGAATATCAAAACACCGAGGATGCAGAGGCAGCTTTAAAGAAGGAAGAGATTACGGGCTATGTGATTGTAAAAGGCGAGGATTTTGAAATGGTGGTAACTGAATCTTCCATATCCAGTTCGCTGATTAAGACCTTTTTGGATCAGTATAAGCAAAATTTTGCGATGATTGCGGAGGTGG
Organism: Clostridium sp.; assembly: GCA_023664325.1. GTDB lineage: Bacteria > Bacillota > Clostridia > Lachnospirales > Lachnospiraceae > CAG-590. The sequence continues at coordinate 28,241 of JAMPFS010000017.1, read as the reverse complement.
CAGTCAACCATCCCCAAAGGGTGGCAGATGTGGTGATGAACCTGTATGAAGGTTCCGGGATGGATATCAGGGAGATTCCACTAAAAGGGCAGGATAAAGATCCATATACGCAGTATTTTTATGCTTTGCTTGCTATGGCTTGTCTGATTGCTTCCAGCATCGGGGTACAGAATGGCTTGAGCATCCAGGCTGACCTTTCCAGCGTAGGCGCCAGAAGAAATGTAGCGCCGACCAGAAAAATGACACAGGTATTAGCAGATTTTTGGGCAACTTTGTTTATCTATTGTATCTTAATGACTGGCGTACTGGCTGTTTTAGTCTTTGTGTATAAGCGGGATTTTGGAACGCAGACGGGATTGGTGCTGCTTGCAACCTATGTTGGGAGTTTTGTGGGGCTCGCCGGCGGAACCATGTTGGCAGTTGTCATAAAGGGTTCCCAAAGCGCAAAGGAGGGGCTTGCCGTAGCATTCTTTCTGGTAAGTTCTTTCTTAGGCGGATTGCAGTGGGTGGATATTACCTATATTTTGGAGCAAAACTGTCCGATTATTAACCGGATTAATCCGGCAACGCTGATGGTAAATTCCTATAAAAGCCTGGTGGTGTTTGGTGATGTGAGCCAGTATATGGTAAATGTCATCACCCTGCTGGGGATTGGGATTCTTTTTCTTGGGATTAGCATTATGAAGCTGAGGAGGACACGATATGCAAGTCTTTAAAACATATTTTAAATTATTGAACCACTATAAGGGAACGATTATTATGTTCTTTGCTATTTTTCTTACGGTTGCGCTGCTGATGACAGGGAATTTGTCGGCTGGCAGTGAACAGGAGGAGTTTGAGGGAACCAGGCTTTCCATTTCCATTATTGACCAGGATGAAACAGAATTGGGAACGGTATTGAAGAAGTATTTTGAGAACAGCCATGATTTACAGGATATGGAATATGATGAAGACAATATTTTAAATGAGCTTTATTGGAGAAGGGTAGATTATGTCCTGATTATTCCGGAGGGTTTCACAGACAGTCTGCTCCATGATGATGCGCAGAAAGTGGAACTGCAATGCATGAAGGTGCCGGGATTTTTTGAGGCGGCATATTTTGAATCTGAGTTAAACCTTTATATTTCCAAACTGACCGGATTACTGAAGGCAGGGTATACTTTAGAGGAGGCAGGGGATCTCATGCTGCCCTTACAAGAAGAGACAGTTAAGGTGACGATGGCATCTTTTGTCAATGAAAACCAGAATGATATCTGTACGTTGTTTTTTGGCTATGTGCCGTATCTCTTTATTACATTGGGTATTATTGGCGTCGGAACCATTTTGCTTCGGTTTAACGAAAAAGAGGTCAAGGATCGGATGGAATGCGGAGCTATGCCAATGAGGGAGCGGGTGGCAGGATTGAGCACAGGGATTCTTGTGTTTGGATTGATTCTGCTTGCAGTTGTCATTGTGATAGCAGGAATTTTGTCAAAGGGAAGCATTTATACGGATGCCCGTTTCCCGTATTTTATCCTCAATATGTTTGTGATGCTGCTGTTTGGCTTAAGCCTCGGTTTCCTGACAGGTTTCGTGGCAAAAAATAATGAAACGGTTATGGGTGCCGTAAATGTGGTAAGTCTTGTGCTTTGTTTCCTCGGAGGTATTTTTGTGCCAATGGAATTTTTTAGCGATGCCATTTTAGGAGTGGCAAAATTTATTCCAACCTACTGGTATATGAAAAATAATGAAGCGATTGGAGCAATGACCGGCCCATCAAAGGATTTCATGAGGGATGTGCTGCCGCAGATGGGCGTGGTGGCAGGATATGCATTAGTCTTTTTTGCAGTCACATTGGCAGTCATTTCCAAAAAACGCAAAAGAGCGGAGTAGTATTTTTTCTCTTTTTTGAAACATTTTCCTTGCTTTTCACGTCTTTATTATAGAACAGCAAATCATGATAGCTGTTTTAATACGCGCGTACAGGTATTAATACCGATACTATTTGAATGTATTACAAATGGATCACATTATTTATACCGGAAGGAGGATATTATGGAGGACATGGGTCACTTGATTAAGAAAGCGCAGAAGCAGGATGCGGATGCATTTACTGAGCTGATAGAGTCGCATATGCAATTGATGTACAAGACAGCAAGAGCAGTTCTCTACTGTGATGAGGATATTGCAGATGCCATACAGGAAACAATTCTTACCTGTTGGGAGAAAATCAGCCAGCTTCGGAAAGTATCAGGCTTTCGGACATGGCTTACCAGAATTCTTGTGAATAAATGCAACGATATATTGCGGAAGAAACAGATGGTTTCTTTTTATGAAGACGTACCGGAAGTGGAGACAGCACAAAATTTTGAATTTGAAAATGTGGAGTGGAATGAGACATTGGAGTCGTTAGATGAAAAATATCGGCTGGTGATTATTCTTTACTATGTGGAAGGTTTTAAGACAAAAGAAATCAGCCGGATTTTAGAACTCCCTGAGGCAACGGTGCGAACCCGGCTTGCGAGGGCAAGGGCGAAGGTTGCGGATCTTTATCAAATTTCACTGCGAAGCGGGCAGGTGCTGTAAAACCGTTTGAGAGAATAAAAAGGATAGCAAGGAGTTTTCAGAAAGGAGCAGCTTATGGATCAGAATACAATTAATCAATTAAAGGCAGAAGTAGAAATTCCTGAGATTGTGTTACAAAGCGCGGATGCGGCATTTGCAAAAATTCATCAGGAAGCAGGAGATATATCATTTTCAAGGGGAAGTAAAAATTATCAGAAAGGCGCAAGACGGTTTGCTGCCTGTGCTGCGGTTGGTCTGCTGACATTTAGCGCCATTACCGCAGGGGCGGTAGCATATCTTCATTGGAGTAAAGGACTTGAACAGCAATTCCAGGTGCCGGAGGAGCAGAAATCACAGATTGAAGAATCCGGTCTGACAGATTTTCCGAATCTGTCCGTCGAGGATGAAGGTGTCACGGTAACTTTGGAGCAGAGTATTGTGGATGACTATTTTGCCTACTTGTCTTTTAAGGTGGAAGGATATGAAGTTCCGGAGGGTGAACAGCCGGAGTTTCAACAGACAATTGCCCATGTGGGTGACGAGGAAGAAGATAAAGTAGACATGGCGGGGGGTTATTTTTACAATGGTCTTGTCAGAGGAGCAGACGGAAAATATCAAATGCCAGATGGTTCGCCAATCCCGGAGGATGAAAACGGCGACTATGTATTTTGCTATAGCCAGGAAGATGGAAGTCTGGAATATCATTATATAATGTCTGCAACACATGATAAAGGGTATTTTTTGGATAATTCGGTTCATATAGAGTTTTCCGGTCTTGGCACATACTCGTCAGATAAGTCCGGAGAAGTTGTGGCGGATGTAGAAGGAAATTGGGCATTTGATTGGACATTGACCGGCAGTGATGAAATTTACAGAGCGCAGTGCAATGAAGCGCTGGGTGATACAGGAGCAACTGTACTGAGTGCAGAAATTTCTCCGGTTTCCATTCGTGTCGAGTTTGATTTTCCATATAAGGAAACGACAGAACCGGCAATAGATGAGGCAACGGGAATGGAATATGAGGCTGTTACTTATGAAGAGGTACCGGAATTATCTGGTGTCCGCTTAAAAGACGGAACCATGTATCCATATCTTATGGAGGGAGGATCTATGGGATATATGGATGATGACAGCAGCCGGGTGCAAGTGATAATGAATACGAATCGCATTTTGGATGTCGATCAGGTGGAAAGCCTGCTGTTTTGGAAATCGTATCCGGGAACAACGGATTCCGTAACAGAGGATAATCTATATGAAGTAAAACTGCAATAGAGACGGCAAAAAATAGCCTGCCCTCACATATGTGTCCGGGCAGGTTATTTTTGGGCGTTGCTTTAGTAAGGATTTTTCCTATGGAATGAGTTATAGAGTGTCACTTGTGGTATTGTACTCACAGGAACATACCGGAATATCTGTTAAAATTTCACGGCGGAAGTAATCGCGGTCGACATCCCCGGCAATGCCATTTACCCTGCCACGGTCAGTAAACTGCCATCCGCTCCATGCTCGCCAGGGATTTTCCATGTCGGGACGTATTACGCCATAATCGGCAATCCATAGCCGGTATTCCCGGAGGCGGTCATCCGCAAAGGTGCCGGATGCATTCGAGGCATCTGTATATATAACCGGTTTTTGTCGGGTTTCTGCCTCCAGGGTAGCTAAAAAGTGAAGCGCAATTTCTCTGATTTCGCTTCTGGTTAAATCATCAAACACTTCAAAATCCATTGCCGGTCTTGCGTGTTGTACTTTGTCATGAATATGGGAAGCAAAAAATCTTGCCTCCTCTCTTGCTTCATTTATATTGCGGGCGGTTACATAGTGATAAAATCCTATTGCAAGCCTTTCTTTTTCGGCATCCCTGTAATTTCGCTCGAAGTCGGGATCGACATAATTTGTTCCCTGGGTTGCCTTGATATAGACGATTCGGATTCCGTCTGCTTTCACCCGCTCAAAATCAATTTTTCCCTGCCAACTGCTCACATCAATGCCCTGTAATGCTGTGTGTCTGTTCATAATCTGATGCTCCTTTTACATAGGCGATTGCGAAACTCTCGATTTCCAAAATTCAGGAGTTTCGCAATCGCCTGACATTTTACAGATAATATATGTCTGCCGTTTGAAAATATTACCATAATACCACTCATGAATATATGCTTTTTGCTCCATTGTTAAATCAAACAAAATCAGTTATAATGAATGATAATTGGACAGAGTCTTACAGTCGCCAGTCATATATACAAAAGGAGAGAATATGAGATATTATATTGCAGATACGCATTTTTACCATGAAAGAATACTGAATAAGATGGATCACCGTGGGTTTGAGACGGTGGAGATGATGAATGAATACATGATTCAGAAGTGGAATGCAAAAGTCCGTCAAAATGATGAAGTTGTAATTTTAGGGGATTTTTGCTGGGGAAAGGCAGAAAAGGCAAATGAGATGTTAGAGCGTCTCCAGGGGCAGTTATATTTAATCTACGGAAATCACGATCATTTTGTGGGAAATAAAAACTTTAACCGTAATCGTTTCATATGGGTGAAATCTTATGCGGAGATTTATGATAATAAAAGAAAGGTGGTTCTTTGCCATTATCCGATTGTCTGTTATAACGGTCAGTACCGGATGGATCAGGAGGGAAAGCCGAAAGTCTATATGCTGCATGGACATGTGCATGATACTTATGACCAGCGTTTGTTAGAGCAGTTCCGGGCAATCACGGAAAGCAGTGTAGTCAAGGATAAGAATGGCGCTGAACGAAGCATTCCATGTAATCTCATCAATTGTTTTTGCATGTATTCCGATTATGAACCGCTGACTCTGGATGAATGGATTTTAAATGATGCAAAACGGAGGGAACTTTTACATGGAACAGAACAGTTATAAGAATTGTACCGTGGCATGGGATGATATAGATAAAATAAGGAGTCAGATATGCATTTTATACATTTAGCGGATTTACATATAGGAAAACGGGTAAATGAATTTTCCATGATTGAGGATCAGCGATATGTACTGGAACAGGTTTTGCAGTTGGCAGATTGGCAGATGGCAGACGGGAAGGGTCTGGATGGCGTGCTGATTGCGGGGGATGTTTATGATAAGCCGGTTCCGGCAGCAGAGGCAGTACAACTGCTGGACTGGTTTCTGACACAATTGGCGAACAGGAAGCTTCCCATCTACATGGTGAGTGGGAACCATGACAGTGGTGAACGTCTGGCATTTGGCGCGCATTTATTGCGGACAAGCGGGGTTTATGTAGAATCGGTTTATGACGGTACGCTGCATTCTGTCACACTTGAGGATGCGTACGGAAAGCTTCATATCTACATGCTTCCGTTCATCAAACCTGTCAATGTGAGACGTGCATTGCTTCAGGAGGAGCAGTCCGTAAAGGATGAATCGGATGCCATTGCCACTTATCAGGATGCGGTTGCCGCAGTATTGGAGAGAGCGGAGATTCAGAAAAATGACCGTAACATTTTGCTTGCGCATCAGATGGTTACAGGGGCAAAACGCTGTGATTCAGAAGAAATCTATGTTGGTGGGCTGGATAACATTGATGCCGAGCTGTTTGATGATTTTGACTATGTGGCGCTCGGTCATTTACATGGACCGCAGAAGGCAGGCAGGGAGGAGGTTCGGTATGCAGGCACTTTGCTGAAGTATTCCTTTTCGGAGTGTGCGCATAAGAAGTCGGTTACGATTTTGGAAATGAGGGAGAAGGGAAATATTTCGATTGAGACTATTCCGGTGAAGCCGTTAAGGGATATGCGGCAGATAGAAGGCACCTATGAACAGTTGATGTCCAGGGATTTTTATAAGAATAGCAATACAGAGGATTATCTGAAGGTCATTTTAAAGGATGAGGAAGAGGTTACGGATGCATTGGGAAAGCTGCGAACCGTTTATCCCAACATTATGAAGCTGCAATATGACAATGAAAGAACCCGGTTCACACAGCATGTGGAAGATGCGGATTGGAAGGAAGATAAACAGCCCCAGACTTATTTTGAGGAATTTTTTGAGGTGCAGAATAACCAGCCCATGACAGAGGAGCAGAAAAAGCTTGTGACAGATTTGATAGAGAGGATTTGGGGGTGACAGTGTGAGACCGGAGAAAATGACATTATCCGCATTTGGACCGTTTGCAAAGGAGACAGTTATTGATTTTAGAAAGCTTGGATCGAAAGGTCTTTATCTGATTACCGGGGATACGGGTGCAGGAAAGACAACGATTTTTGATGCCATTACGTTTGCGCTGTACGGCGAGGCAAGTGGTGAATACAGGGAGAGTACAATGTTCCGCAGTAAATATGCGGCGCCGGAGACAAAGACCTTTGTTGAGCTTTCTTTTTCGTATAACGGAAAAGTGTATACGGTGTGGAGATGCCCGGAATACGCAAGACCGAAAGAGCGGGGCGAGGGCATGACAACTCAGGCGGCTAAGGCAGAACTGATTTTTCCGGATGACCGCCAGCCGGTTACTAAGACATCCGAGGTTACAAGGCAGATTGTGGAAATGATTGGTCTTGACCGCAACCAGTTTACGCAGATTGCGATGCTTGCCCAGGGTGAATTCCGGCGTTTTCTGTTAGCGGAAACAACGGATAAGGAGGCGATATTTCGCAATCTTTTCCATACGGAGAATTACAAGGTATTACAGCAGCGGTTAAGTGAGGAGGCGAGATCCCGTTACAAAGAATATGCAGAATTAAAACAGCGTACCCTACAGTCCATAGAGGGGATTTCCTGCGGGGAGGCAAGTCCTTATGCCCGGGAGTTAGCTGCATTACAGCAGCGCAAAGAGTTAGTGGATAAAGAGACATTTGAAGGGCTGTTAAGGGATATTTTGCAAGAACAGGAGACCGAATTAGCAGAGTGTGAAAAACAGGTAACGGAAAAAGAAAAGGAACTTGCCGCGCTCAATGAAAAAATCGGTGCAGCGGCAAATCTGGCGCAGGCAAGGCAGGAGCTTGCCGCAGTCGGGAAATTTTTGGAGGAGTCCGCAGAAAAACATCAACAGCTTGTGGATGAAAAAAAACATGCTGACGAGGAGGCAGAGAAATGTGATATCCTCACTGCGAAATATATACAGATTGAAGGTTCGCTTGGCTCCTATGCGCAGCAGACCGGGCTTGTGAAAAAGCAGGAGGAGGCTGACAGGCAGTTGCAGCGGCATATGGATAATCTTGAAAAGTGGAAACAGGAATTGGAAGATACGAAGAAGGCAATCCGGCAGTTTGAAGCGGCAAAGGAGAAGAAAAAGGATGATGGGAAGCTTCGTGTTCAGGCAGAGAATGAAAGGGAAAAACTGCTGAGACGGCAGGCGGAGCTGAAGGAATTGGAGAAACAGTCAGGACAGCTTATAAGGCAGCAGAAGGAACTGCGGCATGCGCAGGAGAGGCTTCAGAAGAGTTTGGAGGAACATGCACGGGAAAATGCAAAATACCAACAGCTTCATGATACTTTTTTAAAGGCACAGGCAGGGCTTTTGGCACAGGATTTGCAGGAGGGCATGCCCTGCCCGGTGTGTGGTTCGCTGTCACATCCAAATCCTGCTGTACTGGCGGAAGCGATCTGTACAAGGGAAGAACTGGATGAGGTGAAGGCTGCGGTGGAGCAAAAGGAGCAGGAGGCAAAGAAAGCCGGGCTGTATGCGGAAAGACTGTATGCGGAATGCACACATTTGCAGCAAAATGCAGAGACATTATGCCGGAAATTGTTTGAGGGTGAGGATTTCTCTGACAGGGAGAAAATGACAGCGCAGAGTATGCAAAATGTTTCGGTGAAACTGGATGAGATGGATCAGCAGATTGCGGCATATAAAAAAGGGGAGCAGGAATATGAGAAGGCGGCAGGTGAACTTCCGCATATGACTGAAAAGCAGAGGGAGCAGGAGCAGCGCTTTCAGGAGGGGAAAGAACAGCAGACCGTTTGGCAAAAAGACAGGGAGTATATTTTAAGCCAATTGGAAGCCCTGAAAAAAGGGCTGTTTTACGAAAGTGAGCAGGCTGCAAGACAGGCGATGAAAACACTGGAAGAGGACAAACAAAAACTGCTCAAGGATCAGGAAATGGCTGTGAAAAGACTGGCGGATTATGAGAACAGGCTGACGGAGCAGAAAGCAAAGAAGCAGACTTTGGAATTACAGCTTGCCAAAGGGCAGGAGCAAACACTGGAAGAGTTACAGGATTTACGCAGTGTCGTGACGCTCCAAAAGCAGAATATGGAGGAACAGAAAGCACAGTTTCATCGGCGGTACCGCAACAATGAGGAGGCTTTTGGGCGGGTTCTTTCGCAATGGGAGAAACTCCTGACAGCAGAGAACCATTATCGAAGGGTTTTGAGCTTATCGGATACAGCAAATGGCATGCTCCGGGGTAAGGATAAGATTATGCTGGAAACCTTTATTCAGATGTCTTATTTTGACAGGGTTTTAAACCGGGCAAACAGAAGGCTTTTAAATATGACGGGCGGGCAGTATGAGCTGATCCGGAAAAAAGGGGCGAGCAATCAGAAAAGCCAGTCAGGACTGGAACTGGATATCAGGGATCACTATAACGGAAGTGTGAGAAGTGTTCAGACCTTATCCGGTGGCGAGGCATTTATGGCATCCCTTGCCCTTGCCCTTGGGTTGTCCGATGAAATCCAGATGGGAACAGGGGGCATCCGGCTTGACACCATGTTTGTGGATGAAGGTTTTGGCTCTTTGGATGATGAGATGCTTTCAAAGGCAATCGAGGTGCTTTCCGGATTGACAGAAGGGAACCGGTTAGTGGGAATTATTTCCCATATTAAGGAATTGGAGCAGCGGATTGACAAGCAGATTGTGGTTACCAAAGACAGGGTGGGCGGCAGCAGGGTGGAGATTATATAAATCCCATCCGAAATGTGACGATATTGTGAAAAATGCAATTGCTGCTTGAAAGTAGCAGATTATGGTAGTAAAATGTTCACTACCGAACAGTTTCAACATGAACTGTTCAGTGGTGAACATTTTTGCGCTGTATGGAGCTAACAGGGAATATTTACTTATCAGATAACATCCATATATCAGGAAGGAACAGGGAAGATGATTCAGATTTTTAAAAACCTGGGTAAATACTGGAAAGCGGTTTTGCTGATTTTTTTGCTGCTGGTGATTCAGGCATATTGTGATTTGGCATTGCCGCAGTACACATCGGATATCATTGATGTGGGAATCCAGGATAGCGGCATGGAGCATATTTTACCGGAACGGATTTTAAAGACAGAGTATGACTATGCGATTTTGTTTATGAATCAGGAGGAGCGCAGGGCATTTGAGGGCTGCTATGAAGAACAGGCAGATTGTTATGTGCGTAAGGATTTACCGGAGGCAGAATTAGAAAAATTAGATTCTTCTTTGATTACGGCAATACTGGTTGGAAGCCGTTTTCGGGATATGAAAGATGCGGGGATGGTGGATGAAAATGCTGCGGATGCTTTGCGAACAGAACTTTGGGATATGTCGGCTATGAGCGGTGATAATACCCTGCATTCTATGGGGGTGGCATGGGCTGTTGCGCGGGAAAAAGAAGCGGGAGTCGATATGGATAAAAAGCAGACCGGCTATCTTCGGACGGAGGGTGGAAAAATGCTGCTGCTGGCGCTGCTGATGGGAATTGTTTCCATTCTGGAATCGCTGCTGGCAGCCAGAGTGGGCGCCGGTGTAGGGCGGGATCTCAGAGAAAAAGTATTTCACAAAGTGATTGGATTTACAAACGCTGAGATGGATCATTTTTCGACTGCATCCCTGATTACACGCAGCACGAATGATGTACAGCAGATTCAGATGGTTACGGTTATGCTGCTGCGTATCGTATTATATGCCCCGATTATTGGTATCGGTGGCGTGATAAAAGTGATACAGACCGGGGCAGGGATGGGCTGGATTATCGGGCTGGCGGTTCTTTTAATCGTGGGCATGGTAATGGCGCTTATGAGTGTGACAATGCCAAAGTTTAAAATGATGCAGAAGCTGGTGGATGCCCTAAACCTTGTTTCCCGTGAGATTGTCACCGGGCTGAGCGTGATTCGCGCTTTTGGCAGGGAGAGGAAAGAGGAGGAACGGTTTGACGAAGCAAACCGGAACCTGATGAAAAACCAGCTGTTTACGAACCGTGTTATGAATTTGATGATGCCGGGAATGATGACAATTATGTATGCCATTGATATTTTAATTGTGTGGGTGGCGGCTCACAGGATTGATGAAGGGCTTTTGCAGGTGGGTTCCATGACAGCATTTATTACCTATGCAATGCAGATCGTTATGTCTTTCCTGATGCTTACCATGCTGTCGATTATGCTGCCGAGAGCCGGTGTGGCAGCAGAACGTATCCGGGAGGTTATTGATACGGAAATATCCATAAGGGATATAGAGCAGTTTTCAGGGATTGACAAACAGGATGGCGTTCTTTCCTTTGAACATGTAAATTTCTGCTATCCGGGGGCAGAGGAGGATGTGCTGTCAGATATCAGCTTTACTGCAAAGCCCGGACAGATTACAGCGGTTATTGGAAGTACCGGTTGTGGAAAATCCACTTTGGTGAATCTGATTCCCAGGCTTTATGATGTGACGGGTGGAAGGATTGCCATAGATGGGCAGGATATCCGTGAAATTCCGCTGGGAGTTTTACGCAGTGAAATCGGATTTGTGCCACAACAGGCAGTGCTTTTTTCAGGAACGATTGCCAGCAATTTGCGGTTTGGCAATCAAAATGCTTCTTTGGCAGAGATGGAAGAAGCGGCAGCGATTGCCCAGGCAAAAGAGTTTATAGACAGCAAAGAAAAGGGGTATGACAGTCCGATTGCCCAGGGTGGAAGTAATGTATCCGGCGGGCAGAAGCAGCGTCTTGCCATAGCAAGGGCAATCGTAAAAAAAACAAAGATTTTTGTGTTGGATGACAGCTTTTCTGCGCTTGATATGAAGACAGATGCCGCACTGCGAAAGGCGCTGGCATCTAAGGTCAGGGAAAGCACGGTTTTGATTGTGGCGCAGCGGGTCAGCACGATTTTGCATGCTGACCGGATTCTTGTGTTGGATGACGGAAAAATTGTGGGGGCGGGAACACATAGGGAGCTGCTTGGAAACTGCGAGGTGTACAGGCAGATTGCCCGTTCCCAGATGTCCGCAAAGGAACTTGGATTAGATGAGGAAACGGAGGTGCCGGAACATGGAGAATGAAAATCAGCAGGCAGAGTCACCGGAGGAAAAACGTGATGCGGCACAGGATGAGGCGATGCCGGAAGAGAAAGCAAAGGATTTCAAAGGCGCCATAAGGAAACTGATTTTCTATGGTGGAAAATATAAGGCAGCAGTTATCATTGCTATGGTTTGTGCAGTTATTGCCACGGTTTTAACTGTGGCAGGGCCAAAAGTCATGGGCAGGGCGACCACTGCTCTTGCGCAGGGTCTTTCCCAAAAAATAGCGGGAACCGGAGGAATGGATTTTGCTTATATTGCGAAAATTCTGCTTATTACATTGGCGCTGTATATGGTGAGCGCTGTATTTACCTTTATACAGGGATGGCTGATGAGCGGAGTCACACAAAAGATCTGTTATCGTATGCGCAAAGAGATTTCAGAAAAAATGAACCGCATGCCAATGAAGTATTTTGAGAGTAGGACATATGGCGAAATCCTATCCAGAATTACCAATGATGTAGACACGTTGGGAATGGCTTTGGATCAGAGTATTACCATGATGATTACCAGTGTGACCACCGTTATTGGCGTGACTATTATGATGTTAAGCATCTCACCACTCATGACATTGATTGCATTTATTATTTTACCGCTCTCCATGCTGCTGCTGGCGTTTATGATAAAGATGTCTCAAAAATTTTTTGTAAGACAGCAGGAATATTTGGGGCATATCAATGGGCAGGTCGAGGAAGCCTACAGTGGGCATACTATTATCAAACTCTTTAACAGGGAAGAGGAAACTCTTCAAAAGTTTAACGAAGATAACCGTGTACTGTATGAATCAGCGTGGAAATCACAGTTTTTTTCGGGGCTGATGTATCCGATTATGGTGTTTGTAGATAATCTTGGCTATGTGGGAGTTGCTGTTTCCGGAGGCATGCTTGCCCTTCGGGGAGTGATTACAATCGGTGATATTCAGGCATTTATCCAGTATGTGAAACAGTTCACCCAGCCGGTTCAGGAAGTGGCGCAGGTGACAGGCGAAATGCAGTCTATGGCGGCTGCCGCAGAGAGGGTGTTCGAGTTTCTTGAGGAAGAGGAGGAAGAACAGGCGGCTGAAAATGCTATAGATATTGGAGAAATAAAAGGGGATGTGGAATTTGAGCATGTTTCGTTTGGTTATCATAATGACCGGACTATCATAAAGGATTTCAGCGCATATGTGCAGCAGGGGCAAAAGATTGCAATTGTTGGGCCAACCGGAGCAGGCAAAACCACGATGGTGAAACTTTTGATGCGTTTTTATGATGTAAATGGAGGCGCAATCAGGGTGGATGGATACAATATCAGGGATGTCAACCGCCGCAGGCTTCGGAATGCATTTGGCATGGTATTGCAGGATACATGGTTATTCAAGGGAACCATTATGGAAAATATCCGTTATGGAAGGCTGGATGCAACAGATGAGGAGGTCATTGCGGCAGCGAAAGCAGCGCATGCGCATCATTTCATCCAGACACTGCCGGGTGGCTATGATATGGAGTTAAATGAGGATGCAGGCAATGTATCCCAGGGGCAGAAGCAGTTGTTATCCATTGCAAGAGCGATTTTGGCGGATAAGCCGATTTTAATTTTAGACGAGGCGACATCCTCCGTGGATACCCGTACCGAGGTGAGAATCCAGAAGGCGATGGATAATCTGACAAAGGGCAGGACGAGCTTTATTATTGCGCACCGCCTGTCCACCATCCGCAATGCGGATTTGATTCTGGTGATGAAAGATGGTGATATTATGGAGCAGGGGAATCATGAAGAACTGCTTGCAAAAGAGGGATTTTATGCGGAGTTATACAACAGCCAGTTTGAACAGGCTTCATAGAGTGTTCGCAGGAAGGAGGCGGTCAGATGGAGATTGATAAGATGGATATGGAAGATGACTTTTGTAAAGTGTTTGAGAAACCGTGGAAGAATCCGGTGGATGACGGGAATGTAGGATATCAGTTAAAAATGTTAGATCAGATGTTTCGCAAAGAAATGGTGAAGATGTTCCGGGAAGATGGATATGATGGTGTCACAATGTTAGGGGGATGGATATTGGAATATCTTGTGTTTCAGGAAGAGGAGGTAATTTATCAAAAGGATATTGAACGGAATTTTAAAATCGGGAAATCCACTATTGCAGGAGTCATGAAGGCGTTAGAAAAAAACGATCTGATTGTGCGGAAATCAGTCAAAGGAGATGCAAGATTAAAACAGGTATGTCTGACGGAAAAAGGCGGGCAGTACATTGAGCGGATGTGCCAGAGAAGAGCGGCAATAGAAGAACGTGTGACGAAAGGGCTGTCGCAAAAAGAACTTGACATGTTCTTTCAAATCGTGAAAAAAATGCGGGAGAATCTTTTGGAATAGAGAGTTTAAGGCTTGCATATAAATTTTTATTCATTTACAATAGACAGCATGCAGTCTGAAACAGCGAGAAAGTAAACAGATAGGAGATGGAAATATGTTAAAGACATTAGGAAAACATTTATACGGATTTCGTAAGGACTCGGTGCTTACCCCTGTATTTATGATATTAGAGGTTATTATGGAGATGATTATCCCCCTGATGATGGCGTCCATTATTGATAATGGCGTCAATGGAAATGGCGGCGCAGGAGATACGAATTTTATTCTCAGGATGGGGATTTTGATGATTGTGGCTGCGGGCATTGGTCTGTTTGCCGGCATTATGGGAGGAAAGTATGGCGCAAGGGCATCTGCGGGTTTTGCCAGAAATTTACGTAAGGGAATGTTTGAGAACATTCAGACATTTTCCTTCTCTAACATAGATAAGTTTTCAACGGCAGGATTGGTTACCCGTATGACGACCGATGTTACAAATATTCAAAATGCATACCAGATGATACTGCGCATGTGCATTAGGGCGCCGTTCAGCCTGATTATTGCCATGATTATGTCTTTTACGATTAGTCCGAAGCTTGCCAGTGTTTATCTTGTGGTGGTGATTTTGCTGGGCTTGGTGCTGGGTTTCATGGTACGGCTGGCGATGAACTATTTTAACCAGGTGTTTAAAAAATATGATGATTTGAACGAGAGTGTGCAGGAAAATGTCTCTGCAATCCGTGTGGTAAAGGCATTTGTCAGAGAGGACTATGAGAAGAAACGTTTTGGAAATGCCAGTGAAAATGTATATAAAATGTTTGTGCGGGCAGAAAATATTGTGGTGCTTAATATGCCGGCAATGCAGTTTGCGGTCTATACCTGTATCCTGTTGATTTCATGGTTGGGAGCGAAGATGATTGTCTCCGATACGTTAACCACCGGAAATCTTATGAGCCTGCTTGCGTACTGCATGAATATTTTGATGAGCCTGATGATGCTTTCGATGGCATTTGTTATGATTTCCATGAGTGTGGCAAGCGGAGAGCGTATTGCAGAGGTGTTAGAGGAAAAGAGCGATTTGACAAATCCGGCAGAGCCAATTTTGGAGGTTCCGGACGGCAGTATTATGTTTGAAAATGTGAATTTTGGATATCACAAGACAGCGGAAGAATGGGTGCTTTCCGATATTAACCTTGATATAAAATCCGGTGAGACAATCGGTATTATTGGTGGAACGGGAAGTTCTAAGACATCCCTGGTGAATTTAATCAGCCGTATTTATGATGTGTCGGAGGGTACGGTAAAAGTGGGAGGAAAAGATGTCAGGGAATATGACATGGAAACGCTTCGTAACCAGGTTGCAGTTGTGCTTCAAAAGAACGTGCTGTTTTCCGGCACCATTTTAGATAATCTGCGGTGGGGCGATGAAAATGCAACCCGTGAGGAATGTATTCATGCCTGTAAGTTAGCCTGCGCAGATGACTTTATAGAGGGTTTCCCGAATGGCTATGATACCTATATTGAGCAGGGTGGAACCAATGTATCCGGTGGACAAAAGCAGCGGCTTTGTATTGCGAGGGCGCTGCTCAAAAAACCGAAGATTTTAATTTTAGATGATTCTACCAGCGCGGTGGATACTGCAACGGATGCCAGAATCCGCAAGGCGTTCCGGGAAGAGATTCCGGGTACGACAAAGATTATTATTGCACAGCGTATTTCCAGTGTGCAGGATGCAGACCGCATTGTGGTGATGGAGCACGGAAAAATTGATGGTTTTGGAACCCATGAAGAGCTGCTTGCAGAAAATGAGATATACCGTGATATCTATGAATCGCAGACAAAAGGCAGCGGTGACTTTGACGAATAGGAGGCAGGACGGATGAGTGAACAGGATAGAAACAATATAGGAGAACAAACAAAAAACAGTCAAAATGCACCGGAAGGAAACGGGCAGGGAATGCCGGTGAATGGAGGAAGACAAATGAAAGGCCCGGGGGGCAGACCGCCTCGTGGCGTCAAGGGTCCACATGTAGAAAATCCGGGTAAAATTTTAAAAAGGCTGGCAGGCTATGTCATGAAATTTTATAAGCTGCATATCCTCGTGGTTGTAGTCTGCATTTTCTTAAGCGTAATCTGCAATTTGCAGGGAACCATGTTTATGCAGACATTGATTGATGATTACATTACGCCGATGCTTTCAGCAAAGCAGGCAGATTTCTCTGCGCTTGCTGCGGCAATCGGAAGAGTGGCTGCGTTTTATGCGATTGGTATTTTAGCAGCCTTTACTTACCAGAGACTGATGGTGTTAGTAACCCAGGGAACCTTGAGAAACCTTCGCGTAGAGATGTTTAATCATATGGAGTCATTGCCAATCAAGTATTTTGACACCCATTCCCACGGTGATATCATGTCTATTTATACGAATGATATTGATACTTTAAGGCAGATGATTTCCCAGAGCATGCCGCAGTTTTTAAATAGTGGAATTACGGTGGTTGGCGTCCTGTTTTGTATGATTACATTAAATATTCCGCTTACTGTTGTGACGCTTTTGATGGTGGGCGTTATGCTGATTGTCACGAAGAATTTAGCAGGAAGATCCGGAAGTTATTTTATGAAGCAGCAAAAAAGCATTGGACAGGTAAACGGTTATATTGAAGAAATGATGTCCGGTCAGAAGGTGGTTAAGGTATTCTGCCATGAAGACCAGTGTATTCAGGAATTTAACAAGCTGAATGATGAGTTGTTTGACAGTGCCTATAATGCAAATAAGTTTGCAAATATTCTGATGCCGGTAAATGCGCAGATTGGAAATGTCAGCTATGTGATTTGTACGATTATAGGAGGCGCTATCGCTATTCTTGGTAATTTTGGCGGTGTGACATTAGGAACGCTTGCGAGCTTCTTATCTTTAAATAAAAGCTTTAATATGCCAATCAACCAGATTAGCATGCAGTTAAATTCCATTGTGATGGCGCTTGCAGGAGCTGACCGGATTTTCAGGCTTTTAGATGAAGAGGCAGAGGTGGATGACGGATATGTTACCCTGGTTACTGCCGAGGAAAAGGATGGCAAGCTTGTGGAAAGTGATAAGCGCTACACAGGAAAATGGGCATGGAAACATGAGCATCAGGCAGACGGCAGTATCGATTATGTGCCGCAGCAAGGAGATATCGTGTTAGATGGCGTGGATTTTGGGTATACGGATGATAAGATGGTGCTTCATGATGTAAAGCTTTACGCAAAACCGGGACAGAAAATTGCCTTTGTTGGCTCCACTGGCGCGGGTAAGACAACCATTACGAATCTGATTAATCGCTTTTATGATATACAGGATGGAAAGATTCGTTATGACGGGATTAATGTAAATAAGATTAAAAAAGCAGATCTCCGACATTCCCTGGGAATTGTATTACAGGAAACACACTTATTTACCAATACGGTTATGGAAAATATCAGGTATGGCAACCTTGAGGCAACGGATGAGGAGGTTATCGCAGCGGCAAAACTTGCAAATGCGGATCATTTTATCCGTCATCTGCCGCAGGGCTATCAGACGGTGCTTACGGGAGATGGAGCGAATCTGAGCCAGGGTCAGCGGCAGCTTCTTGCCATTGCCAGGGCAGCAGTTGCCAATCCGCCGGCGCTGATTTTAGACGAGGCTACTTCTTCCATTGATACCCGTACCGAACGTCTCGTACAGGATGGCATGGATAAACTGATGGAGGGGCGTACCACTTTCGTGATTGCACACAGGCTGTCCACGGTGCGCAACAGTGACTGTATCGTGGTACTCGAACATGGGCGCATCATTGAGAAGGGAACCCATGATGAACTGATCGAGCAGAAAGGCAAATATTATCAGCTTTATACCGGAAAAACGGCATAGGGCGGGGCGGTAACGCTAATGGATATCAAATAAAAAATGAGGGAATCGCTGCACAACGTAAAAAATTTGTGCAGCGGTTCTTTTTTTGCTTGACATTCAACTGTTACTGGTGTATATATAACATATGAACAGTTGAAAAGGGAGGTGAGGGGATGAAGATATTACAAAACTCCGGTGTTCCCATCTATCAGCAGATTGCAGGGCAGTTTAAGGAGGATATTTTAACAGGGAAAGTAAATCAGGGAGAGTATCTGCCATCCATCCGGGGGCTTGCAAAAGATCTGCGAATCAGCGTGATTACCACCATGAAGGCATACGAGGAATTGGAGAAGCAGGGTTTGGTTACCGCAGTACAGGGCAAGGGATATTATGTGAATGCCCAGGATAGTGAAATGTTAAGGGAACAGCATATGCGGAAAATGGAAGAACATCTTTTAAATGCCATCTATGCAGCAAGGATCGCAGGTATTTCCGATTCCGAGCTTATAGAGACGCTTCGCATATTGATGAAGGCTGAAGAGTAGGTTTGTTTTGCAAAGCATCGGTTTTGATAAGGATTCTGTTTTTTTACGGATGATGTTGTCTGTGAAAGGGAAGGCTATGCGAAGGATGACAGAAACGGGATTTGGAAGGAGAATAGTATGAACATAGAAAGTGTTGTAAGAGGAAGCCATATCACAAAGGAATTTAAGGATTTTAAGCTGGATATCCCGCTGTTGGAGATACCCAAAGGCTTTGCCACCGCGCTGATTGGGGAGAATGGAGCCGGTAAGAGTACCCTGATTAACCTTTTAGCAGGCATCCGCCTGGATTATAAAGGTGAGTTTTCCTATTTTGACGGCACTATGCCGGAGGAGAATATAAGGGAGAATATCGGTTATACCGGTTCCGGCAATTATTTTATGCCGCACTGGACGATCAATCAGGTGGGAGAGGCGAGCAAGCTTTTGTTTGACCGGTTTGATGAGGAAGTGTATCGGAATCTGCTGGTGGAATTAGATGTGAGGGAACCGAATGGAAAGAAAAAGGATAAGGCAATCAGCAAGCTGTCAGATGGCATGCGGATGAAAGTGGCGCTTTGCGCAGTGTTTGCAAGACAGACACAACTGCTGCTATTAGATGAGCCGGCATCTCCACTGGATCCGTTGATGAGGGATAAGCTGTGTGCCATGATTCGGAATTATATTGAAAAGGGTGATGGAGAAAACAGTGTATTTTTCTCAACCCACAATATTGCGGATATGGAAAATGTCACGGATTATGCCATGATCATGGAGCGTGGACAGATTGTGGAGCAGGGATTTGTGGAGGACTTGAAGGAAAAATATATTTTGGTCAGAGGCGAAAAAGAGGATGTTGGAAGGGCGGAGGAGATTCTATACAGTATTCAGACAAACGGCTATGGCTTTGAGGGAATCTGTCTGGCAGAAAATCTGGATAAACTGGCAGGGATGGATATCTTAACGGAAACGCCGAGCCTTTCGCAGATTAGCGTAGCGGTTATGAAGAATTTTACCGGGCTTAGATAACAAGGAGGAAAGGTATGAAAGAATATGTGAAAGCGTATAACATGTTTTTGGCGGGGCGTTATATGAAATATTTGATCTATCTGCTTATGCCGGTGTTCGTGATCGGGTTTTCCGCTGTTATGATATCGGCGGCGCCTGTACAGGAGCTCGTGATGCTGGTAACCGCAATTTGCATGTTTTGGGGGGAGATTATGCTTCAGGGAAAGAGTTTCCGGGCAATCGCAAAGAAGAAAAATTATAACCTGGAATATATAAAGACCTCTGCAAAATGGAAGAGGCTGCTTTTCAAGGCGCTTGTGTTTGATGGTATCCGAAGATTTATCAGCACATCTTTTATCTTATCAGCAGTTTTCCTGCTGTTTAAGACGGCGGCGGGAACAGAGACAGAAAGTGTTACGGCTGCTGCTTTGCCGGCATATATACTGCTTACCTGCTTTTTTTGCACGGTGTTCTTAGGGGTCATGAAGCGGACAGAGAATGTATATGCATCTTTAGCAGTTATATATTTTGGTGTCATACCGTTCTGGCTTGCAGAAAGGTTCTTAAACCCGCATCTGGGCAGTCTCTCAGGAATGGCATTGTGGGCGGCATTGTTTGTTGCAGTTACGGTTTTTGATATCTGGCATATTATTAAGAGAATCGGAGGAAGTTTTTATGATGAGTGATATAAAAAAAGCAATGCGGCTTATTCGGTATGGTGATCAATACAAAACATGTATGGTGATTGCAATTATCTGGTTTGCCGTTGGATTACTTATGGTGATTGCAGCAGTGCCGGAAACAGGAATGATTATCGTTCCCGCTACATACCTGGCAATTGCGCCAATGATGATATTGCAGTGTTTTACGTCTCTCGAGGCAGGAGGAATGGTGGCATCATCCGGCAAAAGAAAATTCCTGTTTATAACAGCGCAGGATTTGTTGAGTCTGATGGGAATGACGGTTGTGTTTTTGGTGGAACTGCTGATTATTACCGCAAAGGGCATATTCTTTCCGGAGGCAAGGGAATTTGCCGGTGGAGCAATTTTATGCGCCGGATTGTCTGCTGCATTGATGCAGATTTATATGCCGTTTATCAACAAATGCTTCATCGGTGGTGTTCTTGAGTTTACAATCCTGTATTTATTATACTATGAGGGAGTAGGCAATGTGCTTTTGGCGGGTTGGAAGCCTTCTTATGGAATGGGTCTGCTTTTGGGAATTGCAGCGTGTGTCTTAAGTGGTGTTGCAGGTCATTTTATCCGGGTAAGCCTGTATAAAAAACCGATTTCAAGATATTCTCTTGGGGCAGAGATGCGCAAGTATATGTAAATGGAAACCGGGGAAGAACATAACTATTCTTTCCCGTTCCAACAATATGTACAAAGATTCTCCGCAGGGAGTCCCACAGCATCTAACATGTCATCTAAACGGTTATACCGCAATGTTGTAAAGTTGAGTTCTTTGCGGATTTCTTCCACCATGATATCGTATTTTTCGGAATCCGGATCTGCATACTCCTGTAACACCTCATCCGAAACATTTTCTGTTCCCTCTAACCGCGCAATCACCCGTCTTGTAATCAAATCCATTTCGGAAGAGGAACGGGAGAAATTCAGGTATTTGCAGCCATATACAAGCGGTGGGCAGGCAGGACGGATGTGAACCTCCTTTGCGCCGCTGGCATACAAAAATTCGGTTGTTTCCCGAAGCTGTGTGCCGCGTACGATGGAATCGTCAATTAACAGTAAACTCTTGTCTTTAATCAAATCGTGAACGGCAATTAATTTCATTTTGGCAATCAGGTTGCGCTTACTCTGGATGGTCGGCATGAACGAACGCGGCCAGGTTGGCGTGTATTTGATAAATGGCCGTGAAAATGGTATGCCGGAGGCATTGGAATATCCAATGGCATGCGCGGTTCCGGAATCCGGCACGCCTGCAACGATGTCCGGTCTGACATGATCCCTTTTCGCCAGCGCTGTGCCGCAGTTGTAACGCATTTGTTCTACGCTGACTCCTTCATATGAGCTTGACGGATAACCGTAATATACCCACAGGAAGGTGCAGATTTTCATGTTTTTTCCGGGCGCAGCCAATACTTTGCAGTCTTGGGCGGTGATGACGTCAATCTCACCGGGACCAAGTTCCTTATAATGTTCATATCCAAGATTCAGATATGCAAAATCTTCAAAGGTCACGCAGAACGCATCCTCTTTTTTGCCGATGACAACCGGGGTTCTGCCGTATTTGTCGCGCGCGGCATAGATTCCTTTTGGCGTCAAAATCATTAAAGTAAGGGAACCGTCCACCAGTTCTAAGGCATAGCGGATTCCGTCTATCAGATTCTCCTTCTGGTTAATGATAGCGGCAACCAGTTCCGTTGGGTTAATATCACCGCCGCTCATCTCTAAAAAATGGGAATTTCCATTTGAAAAAAGTTTGTCTACAATGGCATCCGTATTGTTGATTTTGCTGACGGTTGTAATGGCATAGGTGCCATGATGGGAACGCACAATCAATGGCTGTGGCTCATAGTCAGAAATACATCCAATTCCATAATAGCCGTTCATTTCCTGCATATCTTTGTCGAATTTTGTACGAAATGGTGCATTTTCAATGTTGTGAATGGAACGGTCAAAACCGTTTTTGCCGTAAACCGCAAGTCCGCCACGGCGCGTACCTAAATGTGAATGGTAATCAGTTCCAAAAAATAAATCAAACATGCAGTCTTCCTTTGCTGCAACTCCAAAAAATCCACCCATTTTTATCTCCTTTTTCTGGCATTTAATCTTAAGGTATTACTCGTTATCCGTATTTGCAGTGGCATCATTCCCGTCCGTAGATGTGGGGGCATCACCGGCAGTGTCGTTTCCATCTGTGGAGTTGTCACCGGCATCATCCGTGGTGTTGTTATTATCCTCCGGCGCAGCCTGGCTGTCAACGCCAATTGCCCACATATTCTTGATTTGGGAACTCAGGCGTTCAAACGGCCATGCAATCTCACTTCTTGCCTGGCTTGCAGGATCATTTACAAGGAATTTGTAATCATCATAACCGTAAATAACAATGTAATGCTCGTCTTTCGTAAAGTCTCCTGCCTGAACACAGCAGATAATCACTTCTCCTTCGTCCAGGTTCGCCTTCATGTTACCTTCATTGATAGATAATTCATTACAACTGAGACCGAGCTGGCTGGTACCCGCTGTCATCAAATCCCAGGAAGTTTTATCGTTTTCATCCAGATAGCCGTTTGCCATAGCGAAATCACCAATTTTGATTGGGTTATAGCCCGCATCCTTTTTCAGATAGGATGCCGCCATTGCAAGGCAGGTCGGCGCCGCGCCATTGTAGGCAAGGAGGTTGTCGCCATAGTCGGCATATCCCCAATGTTCATCATACTGTAATAGCAGCGGTACATTATCTGTAGACACATCCATAGTAAATTCACCATCATAGGCAACGGTAACTTTTGTCAGATAATCAATCGTAAATTGCTTTAGTTCCGGATTCGCTGCCAGATTTATCAAAACCCGGTCGGAATAGACTGCCGCATTGTCACAAATGTTCTGAAGATCGGCATCCGATTCTGATTCCGCGCGTTCTTTCAAAATTGTCAGTGCTGCCTCACGGTCTGCAGGTATATCAGCCGCTAAAATGGAGCTGTCAACCTTAAATTCTTCTGTGGTAGGCATCTCTGTGGTTGGCTCCATTACCTGTTCGGAAACTTTGTCATTGTCTTTCTTCTTTTCATGGAAATGCTTCCAGAGCCCGGAGATTCCCTTCACGATTCCAACAATCAGTAAAATGACAATAATCAGCAGAATGCTGCACCGGACAATTGCCTCCTGCCTTCTTTTTCTGCGCCGCCGTTCCCGTGCTGCCATTTTTCTTCTGCGGGTGGCTTCCCTCCGTCTTCTCATTTCTTCATCTGTTAATTCTTCATATTCATCCATAAAAGCACCTCATTTCTGTATGTAAATCACATGGAATCGGTTGTTAAAATTAAGCAGTCACGATAGCTGTTTGCTTGCAGGGATTATATCATATAATCTGCAATTGCCGCACTCCGTGCTTGTGCAATTGCCAAACAACCATTCGCTTTCCGGACTATCGTCCTACAGGCTCATGTTTGTTTATCCAGCAAATAACCAGCTATCTTTGTCTGCAAGCAGTCACGATAGCTGGTTGCTTGCTGGAATTATTGTATCATATTATATCATAAATCACAGGAATAGTGAAAGAAAATGTGAAAATCGTGATATAATATGCTAAAATAGTGTAAAATTGTTACAACTAATTTATCTGAGAGGAGATATCATATGGGTTTAAATGATACGCCATCCGGCAGCAGGATTCATATCGGCTTTTTTGGAAGAAGAAATGCGGGAAAATCCAGTCTTGTCAACGCAGTTACAGGACAGGATATTGCTGTGGTCTCACAGACGAAAGGAACCACAACGGATCCGGTTTACAAGGCAATGGAACTGCTTCCATTAGGCCCGGTTATGATAGTAGATACCCCGGGAGCGGATGATGAGGGACAGCTTGGAATGCTCCGGGTACAGAAGGCAAAACAGGTGCTTAACAAGACTGATATTGCGGTTTTAGTGGTGGATGGCACCGAGGGAATGAAGCAGGCTGATAAAGAACTGGCAGCGCTGTTTCGGGAAAAGGAAGTTCCATATCTGGTGGTGTTTAATAAGGCAGATTTGGGAATCCGGCAGGAGACCCTGGAAACAGCAAAAGAAATATTGCAGACAATGACGCCGGGCTTTCAGAATATAATGACGGTCAGCGCAGTTTCAAAGGAAAATATACATGAACTTAAGGAGCAGCTTGCCCATTTAGTCAAGACGGATGAAAGCCGTTTTCAAATTGTGGCAGACCTGCTTCATCCTATGGATTTTATCGTACTGGTCGTGCCAATTGATGGAGCGGCGCCGAAGGGAAGACTCATTCTGCCACAGCAGCAGGTGATCCGTGATATATTGGAGGCTGGCGCGCAGTCTGTTGTGGTGAGGGATACAGAGCTTAAGCCGACGCTTGAAAAATTGGGTCAAAAGCCATATATGGTAATTACGGACAGCCAGGCATTTAAGCAGGTTGCGGCAGATACCCCTGAAGATGTATTCCTGACGTCATTTTCTATCTTGATGGCAAGGCGGAAAGGATTTTTGGAAACCTCCGTAAAAGGAGTGCTGACATTAGATGCGATACAGGATGGAGATTTGATACTGGTTGCAGAGGGATGCACTCACCACAGGCAGTGTGATGATATCGGAACTGTTAAGCTCCCGAACTGGATTCGGGAATATACAGGAAAGCAGCCGCAATTTGTATTCTGTTCCGGAACGGAATTTCCGGAAGATTTATCTAAGTATCGCCTGGTTGTGCATTGCGGCGGCTGCATGTTAAATGAGCGGGAGGTAAGGTATCGCATGAAATGTGCAGCGGATCAGAAAGTGCCATTTACAAATTATGGAATTACCATTGCCCATATTAATGGCATATTAAAACGGAGTGTGGAAATGATTCCGGGATTAAGGGATTTGTTTTAGCTTTCTTTCATAAGCGACATATACCGTGAGCCGACAAAATCCCAGTTAATCAGGTTAAACCAGTTGTCTACATAGTCCGGGCGGCGGTTTTGGTATTGCAGGTAGTAGGCATGCTCCCAGACATCAATGCATAAAAGCGGGGTGACGGTCAGGGAAATAGGTGTGTCCTGGTTTGGCGTGGCAATGATTTCTAATTTTCCGTTACTTAAAATCAGCCATCCATAGCCGGAACCAAATTGATTTACTGCGGCGGCGGTGAGTTCTGCGCGGAACTGGTCGATGGAACCAAAGGCAGAGTTGATGGCAAGCGCCAGTTTGTCGGTCGGCATCTCGCAATCCGCAGAATTCATGCAGGCAAAATACAGCTCGTGGTTGTAGACGCCGCCGGCATTATTTTTAATGGCGGTTTTCGCCTCGTTCGGCAATTCATCCGTGTTTACCAAAAGCTCGTCTAAAGACATATTCTGAAGGTTGGGTTAATTCTTAAGTATTTCATTTAATTTGTTAATATAAGTCACATAATGTTTATCATGGTGGAAATGCAGGATTTCCTCGCTGAGATATGGTTCTAACGCATTATACTCATATGGTAATGGTTCTGCTTCAAATGGATATTGCATAAAATGCCCCCTTTTGGAAATTGGTTTTGATTGATAAGATTTGAAATCCTATGATATATTAATATACACGCCGCAAGGAAATTTATACATAAAAGATGATGCGAATCGGCAAAGGATGCAGATAAGATATTCTTTTGTTACAAAAAAATTGCAGAAATGTAATAATTTTGTTATAATTATAACCGTTTCAGGCAGACAGAATAATTGTTCTTGGGCAAGTGATATATATATGATATGCTGCAAAAGAATTTTGGGAGGAACATACTATGGCAACGATTGCTGAGAAAAGCAGAACCAAAGAAATTATTGACCGGTTGCAGGGGATTTTAAATAATGCTTCACCTGTGCCTTTAGCGGCAGGCAAGGTGACTGTTTATAAGGATGAAATACAGTCTTTATTAGATGAATTGGCAATGCAGATGGAAGCGGAGCTTAAGACATATCATGAGGTGAATGACCGCAGGGGAAAAATTATCAATGAGGCGAAGAAAGAAGCGGAGAGGATTATCTATCAGGCAGAACATTCCGCAAGCCGGATGCGTGTGTCAAAGCGGTCTACCAATGTAGCGCCGCTTGATTACAGCACGCTTGACGAGGAGGAGATTGCATCTTTAGGGAATGCCAACGAGATTTATGCTGCCTCCCTCATTTATACAGATGAGATGTTGACGGAGGTTTCAAAGGTCGTTGAGGATGTGTATCAAAATATTCGCAGTGATTATGAGATTGTGCTGCAGGCGTTAGAAGAAAAAATGAATACTATTATCAGTAATAAGAATGAATTGATGTCAGGTCTGCAGGAGATGGATACCGCAGACCGCAGTCAGCAGATTTTAGAGATCGGGCAGTTGCTATCCAATGAGTTATATAATGAAAGAATGAAACAGCGCATGGCATCTAACGTGTATGATGATGGAAGCGTTCAACTGACCCTGGATTTACAGATTGAGCAGGCAGAGGAGAATGCGAGGGCGGCAGAAGCCCTTGCAAAACAGACCGCAGAAGCGCTTGAACAGATGACGGAAGAACGGGATGCATTAATGGAGACAGTGATGCAGATGGAACGTGAACAGTTGATGGCGAGACGGGCGGACAGGATGGCTGCTGATGGGATCCAGGCAAAAGAAAATTCTGCAAACGGTTCAGAGGAAGATGCAGAATATGAGGTTGTCTATGTGACCGAGGACGAATTAGAGGAAGGCGAAGAATACGAAATTGAATATGTGGATGAGGACTATGTGGATGAAGAAGGTGTAGAGTATGAAATCGTCTATGTGACCGAGGATGAGTTAGAGGAAGGCGAGGAGTATGAAATCGAGTATGTGGATGAAGATGACACTCTGATACAGAAGTCTCCCGCAAAGAAAACGGCAGCAACAAAGCAGCAGGCGCTGGGCGAAAGCGGGAACGCAGAGGTGAAGGAGGCTGCCAAAGAGTCCGGAACATTAGAAAAGGATGCAGAGGGTATCCCGATGATTCCACGTTTTAAAAAATCCGAAAAAGTGGCAAGCGCGCCGTCTGAGCAGATTGCAAGAATGGCAACAGCGGTTACAACGGAGAAAAAATACAGCGGGCTAATCGGACGTGCCGTGGCAAACAGGGAAAAGGCAGAGGCGGCTGTAACCGTAGAGGATACAGACAGCTCAATGATAGGGCAGCCTGATCCGGCTGCCGGGAAGAAAGAACCGGCAGAGAGAGCAGTGGCAAAACCGGAGGGGAAAAATACGGCTGCCGAGACTCAAAAGCAGCCTGGCAATGACCGCCGGAATAAGGAAACGAACACAGAGGCTTCCGCAAACTCCCGCAAAAAGCAGCGCAGGGAAAAAAGGGGAAAGAAAAATCAGCCGGAGCAAAAGGATGCTGATATCAAGACGGATGCCGAAGGAAATGAATATGTACAGGCAACCATGCAGTTTGATGATGATTTTGAGATTATGGAGTTTTAAGAATGGAACAGTATCAGGTATTCAGGCGTAGAATCAATTATTATGAAACCGATAAAATGCAGGTGGTGCATCATTCCAATTATATTCGTTACCTGGAGGAATGCCGGATGGATTTTATGAGGCAGATGCATCTGGATTATGAAAAGATGGAGTCTTGCGGCATCATGATACCGGTGTTAAGCGTGGAATGTAATTACAAAGTGCCGGTGCGTTTTGGAGAAACTATCTGCATCGTGCCAAAGATAGAAAAATTTCATGGCGTGAAATTTGAGGTGAGTTACCGTATTTATTCGGAAGATTTTTCCGTGCTGCATAATGAGGCGGCAAGCTCCCATTGTTTCGTGGATTTTGATTTTAAACCGGTATGGTTGAAAAGGGATTATAAGGAGATTTATGAGAAGATGCAGGAACTCGTTGGAGTGGAGCTTGTTTCTGTGTAGATTTTGGTAAATATGTTACAAAAATACAGCAAAAAATATTTAAAATGAAGTAAACGGGAAGGATACCGAAAAATAACTTTTTGTGCATTTTTGAGTAAAATGCACAAAAAAATCGACAAAAAAGGGAAAAAAACACGGTATAAATCATGATTTTATTAAAGAAATCACCAAAAATTGG